>JBLMYK010000063.1:0-5474 GCA_050258235.1 Gemmatimonadota bacterium
TGTTGTTCGACCTGGTCGCGCGCAAGTTCTACATCTTCGGCCTGGTGCTGTGGCCGCAGGACGTGATCTATCTGTCGGCGCTGCTGATCATTTCCGCGTTGTCGCTGTTCCTGTTCACCGCGGTCGGAGGGCGACTGTGGTGCGGCTACGCCTGCCCGCAGACCGTGTACACGGAAATCTTCATGTGGGTCGAACGCCGCATCGAGGGCGATCGCGCCAAGCGCATGATGCTTGACAAGCTACCGATGTCGCCGCGCAAGTTCGCGTTGAAGAGTGCCAAGCACGTCGTCTGGATTGCGGTCGCCTTGTGGACCGGCTTCACCTTCGTCGGCTACTTCACGCCAATACGCGAACTCGGAGCCGAAATCCTGGCGGCGCAGGTCGGCGGCTGGTCGGCGTTCTGGATCCTCTTCTACGGGTTCGCGACCTACGGCAACGCCGGGTGGATGCGCGAGCAGGTGTGCAAGTACATGTGTCCGTACGCGCGCTTCCAGAGCGCGATGTTCGACCAGGACACGCTGGTCGTCACCTACGACGGCGCCCGCGGCGAACCACGTGCGCACCTGTCGAGACAGGGCAAGCGGCGCGAGGATCGCCGCGCCCGGGGCGAGGGCGACTGTGTCGACTGCGGGCTGTGCGTGCAGGTCTGTCCGACCGGCATCGACATTCGTGACGGACTGCAGTACGAGTGCATCGGCTGCGCGGCCTGCATCGATGCCTGCAATCACGTGATGGACCGTGTCGGCCTGCCGCGCCACCTGATTCGCTATACGACGACCCACGCGCTGCACGACGGACTGACGCGCGCGCAGACATGGAAACGAGTGCTGCGGCCGCGCGTGCTGGTCTACACGGGGGTGCTGCTGGCGATCGTGGCCGCGCTGGTGATCGCGCTCGTGGTGCGCGTCCCGCTGAAGGTCGACGTGATCCGCGACCGCGGCGCGCTGGCGCGCGAGGTCGATGACGGCAGGATCGAAAACGTCTACCGGTTGCAGGTGATGAACACGACAGAGGCGCCGCAGACCTACGAAATCAAGGTCCGCGGTCTGCCGGGGCTTTCGGTGGCGTCGGACAAGGAGTTCGAAGTGTCGCCGGCGACGACGGCATCCGTGGTGCTGCGCCTGCGTGCCCCCGCCGACAGCGTCGCGCCCGGATCGAACAAGATATCGATTGAAGTGCGGTCCGAGGTGCAGCACGATATCGCCGTGCGTGAAAATACGACCTTTCTTGGATTGCCCCGCTGAAGGATCCATAGTGACAAGTCGAACCACGAATGTCCGTGCTCTGCCCTGGTATCGCGAGCCCTGGCCCTGGGTGCTGATCTCGCTGCCCGGCATCGCGGTCATCGGCTGCTCCATCACGGTGTGGCTGGCGGTGCGCAGCGCCGACGGTATCGTCACCTCCGATTACTACAAGGAGGGACTGGCGATCAATCGTGAGCTCGCGCGGACGCAGCGCGCCGCTGCGCTCGGCTTGCACGCCGCGGTCGAACTCGCCGGCGTCAACGACGGCGACCGCATCCGCGTCCGCCTCGCTTCGGACCGTCCGTTGCCGGTCGAGCCGGCACTGCGCCTCGGCCTGATCCATCCCGGTCACGGCGGCTTCGACCGGACCGTCATGCTTGCCCGCGTATCCGGCGATGCGGAGCACGCGGAGTACGTGGGCCAGTTTGGCGAGGCCCGTGCGACCACGCACCCGGTCGCGTGGCAGGTCACGCTCGAATCGCCGAACTGGCGTCTCGATGGCCGGATGAAGCCGCAGGATGGACACGCGGTTCGACTGGAAGCGACGCAGTAATGGGTCAGTGTTCACGCGGTGACCGCCGGAGGCGCGCATGAACGGCTTCACGCAACGGCTGCTGTGGGTCCTGTGGCCTTCGTTCCTGGTTGCCGCCGCCGCCGAACTGCTGGTGTTTGCACTGTTCGATCCGCGCGACCTCTATCTGTTCGGCGTACCGGTCGAAATCGGCCGCATGTCCGGCTACACGATCGGCTTCTTCTTCTTCTGGGCCATCACGTCGGCCGCCAGTGCGCTGTCGGTCTTCCTGCAGCGCTCGCCGTTCGAGATCAATCGATGCCCGCTGGATGCGGAGGATCGTCCGCCCGGCTGTCCCAAGCGGCCAGAAGGCGCGTGCGGCATCTGCGAACCCTTGCCGCCGTCCCGGCCGCTGCAGCGCAACTAGCCCGCGTTAGTCCCCGCAGACTCCGCTCGCCTGGCCGCTGACGATCGCGCGCAGCCCGTCCGGCGACAGGATGTGCACGTGCTTCTGTTTCACGTCGATCAGACCTTCGCTGGCAAAGCGCGACAGCACGCGGCTGACGGTTTCAAGCTTCAGGCCGAGAAAACTGCCGATTTCCGCGCGCGTCATGCGCAGCACGAACTCGGAGCGCGAATAACCGCGCGACTCGAAGCGCTGCGACAGGTTCAGCAGGAAGGCGGCCAGGCGTTCCTCGGCGTGCATGCTGCCGAGCAGCAGCATCACGCCGTGCTCGCGCACGATCTCCCGGCTCATCACCCGATGAAAGTGGTTGCGCAATGCCGGCACCGACGAGGCGACCTCCTCGATGCGGTCGTAGGGGATCACGCAGACTTCGGTGTCCTCGAGCGCGATCGTGTCGCAGGAGTGCTTGTCTCCGCTGATGCCGTCCATGCCGACGAGCTCGCCCGCCATGTGGAAGCCGGTCACCTGCTCCCGCCCGTCGGCCGACATCACGGTGCTCTTCAGAAAGCCAAGCCGGACCGCATAGAGCGAGTCGAACCGGTCGCCGGCGCGGAACAGGCTCTCTCCACGGCGAACGCGCTTGCGGGTCGCGACCAGATCTTCCAGGCGCTCGATGTCGTTCAGCGAAAGTCCGAGCGGCAGGCATAGCTCGCGCAGATTGCAGTTCGAGCACGCGACCTTCAGGTGCGTGACAGAAAAAGCGGGCGCATTCATCTCAGTCTGTTCCACGGTAGAGCGCATAACGTCAACGGTGGTATGGTTGTCCAGAACCCGCCGGCAAAATTGCCCATCCGCCGTCGGTTCGAGGCAGGCGTCTTTTGTCTGCGCCTTCCTTTGCTCGGACGGCGTTGATCCGGGTCAACGCTGCCGAGCAGACCACTCCGAATAATACCTCTCGGCCGACCCGGCGAGGCTTGACCTCGGGTTTGCATGTAACGGGAAAGGGTACACGAATGTTGATGTCGATACGAAACGGAGTTGCTTTGCCGGATCCTGCGCTCTTGCGCCGGTTTGACATTCCCGGACCCCGTTATACGTCGTATCCCACGGCTGACCGGTTCGTCGAGGCGTTCGACGTGCAGGCGTTCGAAGGTTGGCTCGAGCGGCGCGGCGAGTTGCCGAGCACGGCGGCGCTGTCGCTTTATGTCCACCTGCCATTTTGCGCGTCGCTCTGCTACTACTGCGCGTGCAACAAGGTGATCACCAAGGATCCCGGCCGCGCTGCCGAGTACCTCGATGCGATCGAGCGCGAAGTCGAAATGGTCAGCGCGAAGCTCACCGGCGGGCGGCACGTCGAGCAGCTGCACCTCGGCGGGGGCACGCCCACCTTCCTGAGCAATGACGAACTGCGGCGCCTGATGGCCATTCTGACGGCGCGCTTCCCGCTGGTGGAGAACGGTGAAGTCAGCGTCGAGGTCGATCCTCGCTCCACGCCGCCGGACAAGGTCGCGGTCCTGGGTGAACTCGGTTTCAACCGCATCTCGGCCGGCGTGCAGGACTTCGACCCGGCGGTGCAGAAGGCCGTCAACCGCCTGCAGAGCTTCGAGATGACGCAGGCAACGGTCGAGGCGGCACGCAAGTGCGGGTACAAGTCGGTCAACCTGGACCTGATCTACGGCCTGCCGAAGCAGTCGCGCGAGACGTTCGCCAAGACGCTCGACAAGGTTCTCGTTCTCAGTCCCGAGCGGATCGCGCTGTACAACTACGCGCATCTGCCGGAGCGCTTCAAGTCACAGCGCCGCATCGAGGCGGCGGACCTGCCGTCGGCGCAGGAAAAGATGGGCATCATGCTCGACGCGATCCAGCGCCTGACGGAAGCCGGCTATCGCTACATCGGCATGGACCACTTCGCCAAGGCGTCCGACGATCTGGCGCGCGCGCAGAGCCAGGGAAGACTGCATCGCAATTTCCAGGGCTACACGACGCGTCCGGACTGCGACCTGATCGGGCTGGGCGTTTCGGCGATCAGCAAGATCGGCCCGACCTACTCGCAGAACGTGCGCGATCTGGACGAGTACTACGAGCGCATCCGCGACGGCCAGATGCCCACTGCCCGCGGCGTGCTGCTCGACATGGACGATCTCGTGCGGCGCGCTGTGATCATGGCACTGATGTGCCACTTCGAAGTCTCGAAGGAAGCGATCGAGACCGCGCATCTGATCAAGTTCGACGACTACTTCAAGCGCGACCTGGCGGACCTGAAGCCGTTCGAGGAAGCCGGACTGGTCGAGGTCTCGCCCGAGTGGGTCACCGTGACGCCGAAGGGCAAGCTGCTGGTACGCGCGGTGGCAATGTGCTTCGACCGCTATCTGCGCCACGACGAGCGGGTGCGCAAGTACTCGAAGATCGTCTGATCGCGACCGACTCGACGCGGCCGGAGCGGTTGCGGCGGAGCCGGACGCGGCTGCGGCGCGCAAGCACGATACTTGCGAATGATTGACCTCGTACTTTCCCAGGCGCTTGCGGCGTTCGCCATGTCTCTGCTTGGCGGACTGCATTGCGCCGGCATGTGCGGCGGCTTCATCGGTGCTCTGCAGGTCAATCGGCCGCGGGACGTTTCGGCCGCGCGGCTGGCAATCGGCTATCACGCGGGACGCATCACGAGCTACATGGCGGCCGGTGCAGTGGTCGGCGCAATCGGAGGGTCTCTTTTCGCCACCGAGGTGCTGCCGCTGCAGGTCGCCCTGATGGCGATCGGCAGCGTGATGCTGCTCGTGATCGGCGCCACGCTGCTGGGCCGCGGCGCCTGGATGAAGCGCCTAGAGCCGCTCGGCGCAGGGCTGTGGCGGCTGATCGCTCCGCTCGCGCGACGCGTGTATCCGCCGCGCTCCGGCCGTCAGGCGCTGATCGCCGGCCTCGCGTGGGGCTGGATTCCGTGTGGGATGGTGTACGCGGCGCTGCCGCTGGCGCTGATCGCAGGGGGCCCGGTGCAGGGAGCCGTCGTCATGTTCGCTTTTGGTCTCGGCACCCTGCCCAATCTGGCCGTCGTCGACGCCGCGGTCGCCCGGCTCGGTGGATCCGGTGTCGGCACGCTGTCGGCCTCACGCGCTTGGCTGCGTCCGCTGGCGGGAGCGGCAATCGTCGTCTTCGGGGTTTCGGGGCTTGCGCATGCAGCGCGGGTTGCCGGCGCCGATCATCCGGCGATTGCCGCGCTTGCGCGGATCTGCCATCGATAGCAGGCTGCGCGCCGGCCGCTGCCCGGCTCAGCGCCAGCCGGCGCCGATCGCTCCGATCGCGAACAGCACGCCGAACA
>JBLMYK010000064.1:0-7845 GCA_050258235.1 Gemmatimonadota bacterium
CGTTCGGGCAAGCGGCGTTTGTGGGGCTGGGGGCGTATACGACCGCGGTGCTGACCACGGCGACCGATCTGCCTCCCTGGCTGGCGTGGATCGGCGCCTCGACCTGGCTCGCGCTGCTGGCAGGGCTCGCGCTGACGCTCGTGTTCGCGGTGACGATCGGCATGATGACGCTGCGGCTGTCGGGGCACTACCTGCCGCTCGGCACGATCGCCTGGGGAATCAGCCTGTATTTCCTGTTCGGCAACTTCGAACTTCTCGGCGGATTCACCGGCATCACTGGCGTGCCGCCGATCGGTGTCTTCGGTCATGAGCTCGAAAGCGGGCGCGAGATCTTCTACCTGATCTGGCTGTTCGTGCTCGCCGGCGTGATCACCACCGAGAACCTGCTCGATTCGCGCGAGGGCCGCGCGATCCGCGCGCTGAAGGGCGGGCGCGTGATGGCCGAGGCGATGGGCGTGAACACTGCGGACTCGCGGCTGGCAATCTTCGTGCTCGCTGCCCTGCAGGCCTGCGCATCCGGGTGGCTGTACGCGCACATGCAGCGCTTCCTGAATCCGACGCCGTTCTCGCTCGCGCAGGGGATCGAGTACCTGTTCATGGCCGTCGTCGGCGGCGCGGGGCAGGTGTGGGGCGCGCTGCTCGGCGCGACCGTGATCACCGTGTCCAAGCAGTGGCTGCAGGACATCCTGCCGAAGATCGTGGGCCAGGCGGGCAACTTCGAGGTGATCGTCTTCGGCATCGGCATGGTGATCCTGCTGCAGCGAGCGCGCGACGGACTGTGGCCGGTGCTGACGAAATGGATTCCGCTGCGGGTGCGGCCGCGCATGATCGACCCCGGCGTGCCGGCTCTGGTGCGGCGGCCGTTGCCGGCGCCGGCCGAAACGCTGCTCGAAGTCAAAGGGGCAACGATGCGATTCGGCGGACTGGTTGCGGTCCAGGACATGAATCTCACCGTCGCCGCCGGCGAGATCGTCGCGCTGATCGGCCCGAATGGCGCCGGCAAGTCGACGACGTTCAACGTGATCTCGGGCGTGCTCGCGGCGACCGAGGGCGACATCCACTTCCGGGGTCGACCGCTGCGCGGCATGTCGTCGCGCGCGATCGCCGCGCTCGGCATGAGCCGCACCTTCCAGCACGTGAAGCTGCTGCCATTGATGAGCGTGCTCGACAACGTCGCGATCGGTGCGCACGGGCGCGAGAATCCGGGCCTGCTGCGCGGCGTGATCGCCGGCGCATGGCGGCTGGAGCGGCGCGACGAGATGCGCCTGCTCGCCGAAGCGGCGCGTCAGATCGAGCGCGTCGGACTCGCCGACCACATGTTCGATGCGGCCGGCTCACTGCCGCTCGGCAAGCAGCGCCTGCTCGAGGTCGCGCGCGCGCTCGCCGCCGATCCGTGCCTGCTGCTGCTCGACGAGCCGGCCGCCGGCCTGCGCTACCTCGAGAAGCGCGCGCTGGCGGAGTTGTTGCGCAAGTTGCGCGACGAAGGCATCGCGATCCTGCTGGTCGAGCACGACATGGATTTCGTGATGGGCCTGGTGGACCGCATCTACGTGATGGACTTCGGGCAGAAGATCGCCGAGGGCCGTCCCGAGCAGGTGCAGAACGACCCGCGCGTGATGGAAGCCTATTTGGGAGGTGTCGAATGACCGACACCATCCTGCAGGTGCGCGACCTGTGCGTCGCCTACGGCAAGGTCGAGGCGCTGCACAACGCGAATCTCAAGGTCGGCAGCGGGCAGATCGTCACCGTGATCGGCCCCAACGGCGCCGGCAAGACGACGATGATGGCGTCGATCATGGGCGCGCTGCCGCTGAACGGTTCGACGCGCGGCGAGATCATCTTCGACGGCGCGCATTGCACCGGCAACGAAGTCGAGCAGATGGTGGCGCGTGGCATGACGCTGGTGCCGGAGAAGCGCGAACTGTTCGGTGAAATGACGGTCGAGGACAACCTGCTGCTCGGCGGCTTCCAGCGCTACCGCTCGGGCGAGCGCGACCAGTCGCGCACGATGCAGGAGGTGTTCGGGCTGTTCCCCCGGCTGCAGGAGCGTGCGAGCCAGCTCGCCGGCACGCTGTCCGGCGGCGAGCGGCAGATGCTCGCGATCGGCCGCGCGCTGATGGCAAGGCCCAAGCTGCTGCTGCTCGACGAACCCTCGCTCGGCCTGGCGCCGCTGATCGTGCGGGAGATCTTCCAGATCATCGAGGAGCTGAAGCGGCGCGGCGCGTCGATTCTCCTCGTCGAGCAGAACGCGCGCGCGGCGCTGAAGGTCGCCGACTACGCGTACGTGCTCGAGACCGGCGAGATCGCGCTCGAAGGTCCGGCCGTGGAACTCGCCAGCGATCCGCGCGTGATCGAGAGTTATCTCGGCCTCGGCGGCAAGCGCTGAGAAGCCGCGAATAGATCTGCTGCGCGCCCTGACGTTGCGCCTGCGGCGCTCGCCGTACGACTCTGTACGCGTCCGCTCCTCGGCGCAACCTCGAGCCGCTCGCGTCGATTTCTTCACGACTTCTGAGACCTGCGCGCGGTAGCGCGCGTTTCCCCAGGTGGATTTGCGAGCGCGTGCGTCGGCATACGTCGATGCATGTAAACGCGCTGTTAACGATCGAGGCTTCGATTGTTAATGCGCGTTGCGCGACGTCTCTTTCACGTTGACCATCGTCAAGATCTTCCCATCGCGACACGAAAAGACGGAATCTCGCCTGACATTTGTGGTCTGCTGCATTCGTGCAACCACCGGGGAGGACAGAAAAATGCACCTATGCACGCGTTCGTCGTTTCTCAACGCAGCCATCGTCGCCGCAGCACTGCTCGCGACAGTTCCAGCGCACGCGCTTCCCGCGTTTGCGCGCCAGACCGGGCAGAACTGCATTGCCTGCCATGTCAGCTTTCCCGAGCTCACACCCTATGGCCGCTATTTCAAGCTGTCGGGCTACACGCTCGGCGAGCGACAAACGCTGCCGTTTGCGATGATGGCCGAGGTGGGTTACACGAAGACCAGGGACAACCAGGTCGACGACGGCAGCGGGACTGGCACGACGACGCCGCTGTCGGAAGACGATGGGAAGGTGAAGTTCAGCGATGCGGGCCTGTTCCTGGCCGGCAAGGCAAACGACAATATCGGCGCTTTCGTGCAGTGGACCTACGACGGCATCGAGCATCACAGCAGCATCGACAACACCGATATCCGCATCGTCGGCCGCTATGAGGCGCCCGGCTCCAAGGAGCCCGACCTGATCTACGGGTTGACGCTGCACAATAATCCGACAGTGCAGGACGTCTGGAACAGCACGCCCGCCTTCAGTTTTCCGTTCACCGGATCACCGGTGGCGAACGAGCCGAGCACGCCGGGCGCGCTGGTTGACGGCACGCTCGCGCAGCAGACCACCGGCATCGGAGGCTACCTTTACTGGAAGAAGATGCTGTACGGCGAGCTGACGCTCTATCGCGACAGCACCGGACCGTTCAGCTGGATGCGTGCGCCCGATCTCGCCGACTCCACGCGGCTGAAGGGCTACAACCCGTACTGGCGCATCGCCTACAACCACGAGTGGGACGCGAATTCGATCGAGGTCGGCGCGTTCGGGATGACCGGCAAGGTCTACCTCGATCCGACCGACACGGGCTCGCCGACCAACAAGTACACCGACTGGGCCATAGACGGCCAGTACCAGTACATCACCGACCCGCAAGTCTTCACTGCGCAGGCAACCTACATCCACGAGAAACAGTCGCTCGACGCGAGCTTCAACGCCGGCAATTCGACCAATGCGTCGGACACGCTGAAGACCTTCCGCGCCAAGGGCACCTACTACTACCAGCGCAAGTACGGCGCCACTCTGGCCTATGCGCAGACCACGGGCTCCGCGGATCCACTGCTGTACGCATCCGGCACGCCGGGCACCGGATTCGCGGCTAATGGCCTGCCCGACAGCACGTCGTGGACGCTCGAGCTTGACTATCTGCCGATCCAGAACGTGCGCCTGATGGCGCAGTACATCTGGTACACGAAGTTCAACGGCGCCAGCACGAATTACGACGGCTTCGGCCGCGACGCGAGCGCGAACAACACGCTGTTCCTGAACATGTGGGTCGCGTTCTGACCGCGGCGCGAAACCGGAGATACCAATGAAAGCAAAACTCTCGAGGATCCACCTGGCGGCCGTCGCCGCTGTTTTGGCGTTGTGCGCGATCGGAGCCGCCCGCGCCGATACCGAGTCGGACGCCGATCAGCAGGCGAAGAAACTTGCCGTTGAAACCTGTTCGGCGTGTCACGGCGCCGGTGGCATCAGCACGTCGCCGACGTTCCCGATCCTGGCCGCGCAGAACCGCGACTATCTGGTTGCGCAGCTGACCGCGTTTCGCGAGCACACGCGCGGAGAGCCGGCGGCGCACGACTTCATGTACGGCATGGCGCGCTCGCTGGACGATGCGACGATCCACGCGCTTGCGCATTTCTTCTCCGAGCAGAAACCCGCGCCCGGGCGCCCGGGAGACCCCGCGCTCATCGCCCGCGGCAAGGAGATCTTCACCAAGGGCGATTCCGCGCACGGCGTGATCGCCTGCTCGCTGTGCCACGGTCCCGACGCCCACGGCAACGGCGCGATCCCGCGACTCGCCGGCCAGCACGCCGACTATGTGGTCAAGCAGCTGCTGGTGATCCAGAACGCGCTGCGGTCGGTGCCGGCCATGCACGGCCTCGTGCAGAGCCTGAAGCCGGAGGACATGCGCGCGATCGCCGAATACGTGCGCTCGCTGAACTGATCCGGCGAAACCGGCCAGCGCGCTGGCCTTCGTATCGAGCAGGTTCGATTCGCTAGCGGTGCTCGCGGGTGCTGTCTTGCATCGGCGAGACGTGAGGCCGCGATCATCGGCGATCCGGCGCACGTGCGCGGCAGGTCGAGCGGAATCAATCAATTACAAACCGGGGCCACTGTGTTCAGTCAGCGAATCAGTTCGGTCATGGAGCGGCGCAAGCTGCTCATCGCATCCGCGGAAACCACGGTCAGCGAGGCCGCCAGGCGGATGGCGGACAAGCAGGTCGGCGCTCTTCTGGTCGTTGAAGACAAGCGCCTCGTCGGCATCTTCACCGAGCGCGACGCGCTGTTCCGGGTGATCGCGAAAGGATTGGAGCCGGGCAAGACGCGCCTCGCCGACGTGATGACCAGGGACCCGAAGACCATCAGTCCCGACAAGACTTTCGGTCTCGCGATGCTGGTGATGAACGAAAACCGCTTCCGCCATCTGCCGGTGATCGAAAACGGCAGGCTGGTCGGCATCGTCTCGGCGCGCGACGCGCTTGATCCCGATCTGGAGGAGTTCGTCGCCGAGGAGCGCCGCCGCAAGCAGTTCGCAGCGCGCCGTTAGCGCTGCTGCGGCGCGCGTGTCAGATTAGCCCCGGAACCGCGGCGCGCACCAACGCCACGTCGGCATGCAGGCCGTCAGTTCTTGCGCCCGACAAGATCAAAGAAGAGGTACGCGGCTCCATCCGCCACGGTACCGCGCGGATGCGCCTTGCAGTAGCTGTCCATCCAAGAGAAGGCTTGTTCTGCCGAGCCCAGCTTGGCCAACGGGTTGTCGCCCCTGACGTACCGCCAGGTGGTGTTCATCCCGCTCAGAAACGCCAGCAGCCGCTCTTTGCGCACTTCGCCGTTCTGGTTGCTCCATTGATCGCAGTTCGTCTGATCGACGATCACGTAAGTCGCTGCCGAGGCAGCCTCGCCTCCGACCATCAGAGCCAGCGCCAACAGGCCACTCCAAAGCATGTCATTCATCGTATCGTCCCTCCTGGCGGCCATGTGCAGCCCAAGGCGTTGCTCAATTGCCTGAGCCGACTCTGAAAGGCTCAAGAGTAGCCGCAAACGCAAGCGACAACAGGCGCCGCGCTGGAGGTGGCGGCAAGGCCGGATGACAGGTCCGGATGCACTCGTGATCGGAACGCGGTCAGCGCAGCGTTGCCGGCCCCATCAGCAGGTCGGGAAACCACGTGGAGATTCCGGGGAACACGCTGATCAGAACCACCGCGAGCAGCATCAGCAGCACGAACGGCAGCACGCCCCAGATGACATCCTTCAGCGGGATGTCGGGGGCGACGTTCTTGATCACGAAGATGTTCAGCCCCACCGGCGGGTGGATCAGGCCCATCTCCATCACGATCGTCATCAGCACGCCAAACCAGATCAGGTCGAAGCCGGCGGCCTTCAGCGGCGGCAACAGGATCGGCGCCGTCATCAGGATGATGCTGACCGGCGGCAGGAAGAAGCCGAGCACCACCACCAGCAGCAGCACGGCCGTCAGCAGCCACCACTTCGCCAGGTGCAGGCTGACGATCCACTCGGCGGCCGACTGGCTGATATGCAGGTAGCTCATCACGTACGAGTACAGCAACGACATGCCGATGATGAACATCAGCATCGTCGATTCCTTCAGCGTGGCGCCGAGGATCGGTTTCAGGTCATTCGGCGTCCACAGGCCGTACACGGTCGCCACCAGCGCCAGCGCCAGGATCGCTCCCAGTCCCGCGGTCTCCGACGGCGTGGCGAATCCGCCGTACAGCGCGACCATCACGCCGATCAGCAGGATCACGAACGGCAGGACGCGCGGCAGCATCTCGAACTTCTCGCGCAGGGTGTAGGTCGCGGTGTCGAGGTAGGCCGAGGTCGCGCCGTGTTCCTCGAACGCGCGCACCGCCGCGCGGTGCTCGACGCGGTAGCGGTACACCGCATACAGGGCGAACAGCAGCACCAGCAGCAGGCCCGGCCCGATGCCGGCCAGGAACAGACGCCCGAGCGACTGCTCTGCCGCCACCGCGTACAGGATCATCGTGATCGACGGCGGCAGCAGGATGCCGAGCGTGCCGCCCGCGGCGATGATGCCGGCCGCGAAGCCGGGCGAGTAGCCGCGCTTGCGCATCTCCGGAATGCCGGCGCTGCCGATCGCCGAGCAGGTCGCCGGGCTCGAACCGGCCATCGCCGCGAACAGCGCGCAGGCGAAGACGTTGGCGATGCCGAGCCCGCCGGGGACGCGGTTCATCCACACGTGCAGCGCCGAGTAAAGGTCCTGCCCGGCGCGCGAGCGGCTCACCGCGGCGCCCTTCAGGATGAAGAGCGGGATCGACAGCAGCGTGATGCTCGCCATCTCCTCGTACACGTTCTGCGTGATCGTGTCGAGCGATGCCGCAGGCATGAAGAAGTACATGAACGCCGTCGCCACGGCGCCGAGCGCGAATGCGATCGGCATGCCGGAGAACATCACGACGAGCGTCACCGCGCCGAACAGCAGGCCGACGGCCAGCACGCTCATCGATGTGACTCGCGGCGAACCCGCAGTTCGGCGACGAACTGCAGCAGCGCCTGCACGCCGAGCAGCGTCATGCCGGCGGCCATCAGGCCGTACGGGATCGCCAGCGGCGGCGCCCAGCTCGACGACGTGGTCTGCTTGTCGACCCACGCCTCATGAAACAGTGTCCACGATTTCCACGCGAAGAAGCTGCAGAACGCCCACGTCAGCAGGTCGACCACCACGCGCCGGATCCGGTTCGCGCTTTCGGGCAGCACCGCCGCGATCGCTTCGATGCCGACGTGGCCGCGGTACGACTGCACGTACGCGCCGCACAGGAAGGTCGCACCGACCAGGAGGAAGACCGCCGCCTCGTCCTGCCAGTCAGTCGCGGCCTTGAAGAAGTAGCGCGACAACACGCTATAGGTCAGGATCGCCGAGGCGACGACCAGCGCCACCATCGAGATGCCCATCATCACGCGGTTGATCGCCGCCAGAGCGCGCGCCAGCGGCGCCAATGCCCGAGGTACCGGGCCGGTCTGGTGGCTCGGTACCTCCAGGCCGTGGCTC
>JBLMYK010000065.1:0-11471 GCA_050258235.1 Gemmatimonadota bacterium
GGCGGTCGCCGACCGGCTGCGGCGCGCCGCTGCTTGAGATCTGTCAACGCTGCCGACGGGTGCGCGCGCATGATCAAACGGCCCGTCGCTGACAGGCGCGCGTGCGGACTGCATGGCGCGGCGGACAAAGGGCGTCCTCTGCCGATCACGCCCGGACGGTTCGCCTGACGCCGCCCCGAATGCAGCGGCGAGCATGAGGCTCCGTGCTCGCATCTTTTCTCCGTCTGGCCCTCGCGATCGAAGTCGCGCTCGGACTCGTGCTTGGTTTCGCCATTGCGCGCACGCTCGATGCACCCGCGTTGTGGTGCGTGATCGGCGCGCCCGCGGTCGTGCTCGGCATTCGGTTCGTCGCCACCGCGCTGAGCTTCATGGTGGCGATGCCGTTCCGCCATGCGCTGGCGAGCGGGATCCGGCTCGGTCTCTGGCGCGGCCTGCGCCTTTTCGTGTCCGAGTACCTGGCGCTATCCGCGCTATACGTGGTGCTGCAGCCGTTCGAGGCGCGCTTCGTGCGCAATCCCGCGCCGCGTGCCGCAAGCGGCCGGGCGCGAGCGGTCATCCTGCTGCACGGCATCTACTGCAACGCTGCCTGCTGGTGGTGGATGCGCCGGCGCCTCGACGCGTGCGGGATCGGACCGGCGTACACGCTCGACGTGGAGCCGCCGCTTGGCAGCATCGACGGGTTTGCGCGGCAACTCGCGCAGTTCATCGCGCAGGTGCGCAATGCGACCGGCGCCGAGCGCGTGGTGCTGGTCGGCCACAGCATGGGCGGCATCGTTGCGCGCGCCTGCCTGGCGCTGCCCGGATTGGGGCATCAGGTCGAGAAGGTCGTCACGCTCGGCTCGCCCCACCACGGCAGCCGCCATGCGTTGCTCGGCATCGGCGCCGACAGCCGTGAGCTGCAACAGGACAGCATCTGGCTGTGCCGGCTGAATTCGAACCCGGCCTCGACCGCGGTGCCGATCGTGTCGATCTACAGCCGCCACGACAACTTCGTCGCACCGCAGGACAGTGCCATCCTGCCGGGCGCGAAGCTGGTCGCCCTGGATGCCATCGGCCATCTGTCGCTGCTGTTCGATCGCGACGTCGCAAGGATGCTGTGCGATGAAGTCGGACGAGCGTCGCGCCAGCAGCCTCAGTCTCAAACGCCATGATTGCGCTGACACCGTGATCAACTCGACCACCTCGTCGCGGGAGTCGTGCCTGTTTTCAGCGGAATCCGTCGCGGCCGGCCATCCGGACAAGCTCGCCGACCAGATCTCGGACGCGATCGTCGACGCCTTCCTGCAGCGCGAGCCGCGCGCCCGCGTCGCGTGCGAGACGCTGGTCGCCGACGGCTACATCGTGCTGGCGGGCGAATTCCGCACCGCGGCCGAAGCGGTGTTCCATCAAGTGCGCGACGGCGCGCCGCGCACCGTGCGCGATCTGCTGCGCGAAGTCGGCTACACCGATCGCGCCAGCGGCATCGATGTCGCGGCGTGCGAAATCGTGGTCCGCTTCAATCATCAGTCCGCCGACATCGCTCAGGGCGTCGACCGGACCGACCGCGAGCAGGGCGCCGGCGACCAGGGAACGATGTTCGGCTATGCGACGCGCGAGACGGACGCACTGATGCCCAAGCCGATCTGGCTCGCGCATCGGCTGATGCAGAGGCAGGGTGAACTGCGCCGGCACGGCGCGCTGCCGTGGATGCGGCCCGACGGCAAGACGCAGGTGACGGTGCGCTATCGCCACGGCGTCCCGGCCGAAGTCGTGACCGTGGTGCTGTCGACCCAGCACGCGCCCGATGTTTCGCCGGACCGGCTGCGCGACGACGTGATCCGCCACATCATCGAGCCGGTCATTCCGGAGGCCGAGCGCGCAGCGGACATCCGCTATCTGATCAACCCGACCGGGCGCTTCGAGATCGGCGGCCCGCTCGGCGACACCGGACTGACCGGCCGCAAGAACATCGTCGACACCTACGGCGGTTCATGTCCGCACGGCGGCGGCGCGCTGTCAGGCAAGGATCCGAGCAAGGTCGATCGCTCGGCCGCGTACATGGCGCGCTACATCGCGAAGAACGTGGTCGCGGCGCGGCTCGCCGAGCGCTGCATGGTGCAGCTCGCCTACTCGATCGGCCTGGCGGAACCGGTGTCGCTGCTGGTCGACACGCACGGCACCGGCGCTGTGTCCGACGCCGTGCTCGAGGCAACCGTGCCGGCCGTATTTCCTCTGACGCCGCGCGGGATCATCGACGCGCTCAACCTGCTGCGGCCGATCTACCGCGCGACCGCCGTTTATGGGCACTTCGGACGCGAGGAGGAGGGTTTCGCGTGGGAGCGCACTGACCGGGTCGACTCGCTGCTGCGTGCTCTGGGGCGGTGAGGCGACCCGCGCGTATGATCCCGCGCGGTTGCCCGTGACAGAGGGCGCACTCAAGTGGAGGAGAAATGATGATCGACTTCCGGCAGGCGCGACGTCGCGCGCTTGGAATTGCTGCGGCAGCGGCGTTCTCGCTGTTGCTCGTTTCGTGCGGCGGCGGCACGGGCCAACCACCGCTGTTCAGCACCGTCGTCGTCTTTGGCTCCAGCTTGAATGACACGGGCAATCGCTGCATCCTGACGCCCAATGCCTGTCCGCCCTCGCCGCCGTATGCGCAAGGGCGGTATTCGAATGGCGCTCTTTGGGTAGAGACGGTCGCCGCTCACTACGGTGCTGCCCTGAAGCCATCGCTGCAGGGCGGGACGAATTACGCATATGCCGGTGCCGACACCGGGGCTGTCCCTGGCGTGACCACTCCGCCCACCTATCCGAGCATGGTCAGCCAAGTTGGCCTTTACCTAGCGAAAGCGAACTATCAAGCAAGCCCGCAGGCGCTCTACATCGTTGACGCCGGCAACGTCGGAGACAATTTTTACTACCTGCCCACGCTTTTGCAGACCGATCCCAATGCCGCGACCAAGGTCGTCTCCGCGGCCGTCGGCGACATGGTGAATATGGTGTTGACGCTTTATTCGGCTGGGGCCCGGAACATCTTGGTGACCAACGCGCCCAATGTGGGTGCCACACCGATCGCCCAGGCCGCGGGGGCCGCAACCGCTGGTGCGTTGGCGCAAGTCTCGCAGGCGTTCAATGGCGCGCTCGCACAACAGCTTGCCGGGCTGAAGGCCGTGTCGGCAGGGCTCAATCTATACAGCGTTGATATCTACGCGCTCGAAGCTCAGGTCAAAGCAAACCCGTCGGCGTATGGACTGACGGACATCGCGAACATGTGCCTGAACACGCTCGTTCCGAATCCACCGCCGCCGTGCACGAATCCGCAACAGTATTTCTACTGGGATGATCACCATGGCACGGCGGCTGCCTACGAGATCATCGCGGAGAAGGTCATCAGCACGCTCGGTCAGTGATCGACAGGAAGCATCGTGGAAGCGGCGCCTGCGGGCGCCGTTTTCGTTTGTTCGCTCATCCCCGCGGATTAGCGCTCCCGGTCGGACGCGCCCGACGGCGCGCGCGCACTATCCGTCGAGCCGATTGTCGGCGGCGCAAAGTTGTCCCAATCTTCGGCGAATCTGCCATGGGCCCGACTCCCTGCGCGGAGCGGCGCGCCTTCGACGTCATATGCCGGTCATCGCCATCGTCAATCGCAAGGGCGGAAGCGGGAAGACCACGCTGGCCACGCATCTGGCCGTGCACTGCGCGGGCAGCGGGAATCCGGTCGTGCTTGCCGACGTCGATCGCCAGCAGTCGACACAGGCATGGCTGCGGCGGCGCGCGGCGCAGAAGTTGTCCGCGCGCACCGCGATCAAGGGCCGTGCGCTCGAGCCCAACGCGCTGGTCCGGCCGCCGGCCGGATTTGCGCACGTGATCCTCGACACGCCGGGCGGGCTGCGCGGCTTCGACCTGATGCGCGTCGTGATGTACGCCGACGCGGTCCT
Source organism: Gemmatimonadota bacterium (assembly GCA_050258235.1). Lineage (GTDB taxonomy): Bacteria > Pseudomonadota > Gammaproteobacteria > Burkholderiales > Burkholderiaceae_F > JAKOQB01. The sequence goes on from JBLMYK010000065.1 coordinate 3,918, forward strand.
GCTGCCGATCGGCGCTTCGGTGTTCGATCGCGAATCGACCGCCGATTGCTTTACCGAACTGCAGCGGCTGCCGCGCATCGCCGGCGGGCGCTGCAAGGTCGCCGCCGTCGGCATGCGCCTGGATGCGCGCACCAACGCCGAAGACGTGCTGCGCCGCTGGGCCGCGTCAATGCAGCTTCCGTTCATCGGTGTGCTGCGCGAAACCCAGGTGTACGTGCGCTGCGCCGAGCGTGGACTCAGCCTGTTCGATCTGCCGGCCGCAAAGGTCGAGGCGGACCTGCGCCAGTGGCAGCCGATCCTCGACTGGCTCGCGCCGGTCCTCGAGGCGGAAGTCGGCGAGCTTGCGCTCGGCCGGCCGACCTCGCCGCTGACGCTGCCGCGCAGACCGGCCTGCGACTCCGGCGTCCGCGCACCGGCGATCGCGCGTCCGCTCGACGATGGACAGGCACGGCAGCCTGCGACCCTGGCGGTCGAGGCGCGCGCGCCGGTGACGACGCGCATCGGCCGGCTGCTGGATGTCCTCGCAGTGCCGCGCTTCCTGCAGCGCGGTTCATAATCCCGTCACTCCACAGGATGGGGGTGACGATGACGCCCGACCAGTTTCGCCGCCTGGTGCAACCGGTGACGGAGGTGATTGCCGGCAGGCCGGTGACCGCGGCGCTTGCCGATCAACTCGAGGAGCGGTTTCCCCCGGCATCGGCCGAGTTCAAGGCGATCGAGGCAGCTTGCCACGCGGCCATCGCCGCCGGCTGGATGTGTACGCAGGGCGGGGAAGGCCGCCGCTTCGGGCGCGTGGTCGAGCCGGGACCGCAGACCGCGAACCTCAGCGTCGACGTGGTCGATCTGACCGACATCGTCGGCCCGCACCATCGGCATCCGAACGGCGAAGTGTGCATGGTGATGCCCGTGTCGCCGGACGCGCGATTCGACGGCAAGGGCGCCGGGTGGAAGGTGTATCCGCCCGGTTCGGCGCACCGCCCGACAGTGACCGACGGCCGCGCGCTGGTTCTGTACCTGTTGCCGGACGGCAAGATCGAGTTCACCGCGCAGGCTTGACGCGGCTGCGGCTGCCGGACGCAACGGCATTGCCGGCCTCCCGCATCTTTGACTGACCGGTCGGTCAATCGAACCTCGAATCGGCGATTTCTGATTCAGATCACAGAACGGCCCATCCCGGCAGCAGATGATTGGCTTTCCCAATCCCTGACCGGGGAGGCAGACATGCAACCAGAAAAGACCGCGTCGACGCGGCAGATTCCGACCTACTGCTACAACTGCGTCGCGGGCCCCGACCTGCTGACGGTCAAGGTGGCCGACGGCGTGGCGACCGAGATCGGCCCGAACTTCGCCGGTACCGGCGTGCATCCGAGCGACGGCCGCCCGTGCGTGAAGGCCTACGGGCTGATCCAGAAGACCTATCACCCGGCGCGCATCCTCACGCCGATGAAGCGGACGAATCCGAAGAAGGGCATCCACGAGGATCCCGGTTTCGTGCCGATCTCGTGGGACGAGGCGCTCGACATGGTCGTCGCCAAGGTGAACGAGATCCGCGCGCGCGGGCCGCTCGATGCGCAGGGCATGCCGCGCATCGCGGCGACTTTCGGCCACGGCGGCACGCCCGCCAACTACATGGGCACGTTCCCCGCGTACCTGCAGGCGCTCGGACCGGTCGACTTCAGCTTCGGCTCGGGGCAGGGCGTGAAGTGCGTTCACTCGGAGCACCTGTACGGCGAGTACTGGCACCGCGCGTTCACGGTGTCGGCCGACACGCCGCTGTGCAACTTCAACATCTCGCTCGGCAACAACAACGAGGTCACCGGCGGGCCGTGCGCGACCTGGCGCCACGCATCGGCGCGCGTGCGCGGCATGAAGCGGGTGCAGATCGAACCGCACCTGTCGATCACCGGCGCGGCGAGCGCCGAATGGGTGCCGATCAAGCCGAAGACCGATGGCGCATGCATGTTCGCGCTGATCCACGTGATGCTGCACGAGCACCCACGCGAGCGGCTCGACCTCGAGTTCCTGCGCGACATGACGTCGTCGCCGTACCTGGTCGGGCCGAACGGCTTCTACCTGCGCGAGGCCGAATCGGGCAAGCCGCTGGTGTGGGACACGCAAGGCAACGCTGCCGTGCCCTTCGACACGCCGGGCGTCGTGCCGCTGCTCGAAGGCGGCGTGCGCGTGGCGAACGCGGTCGAGATCGGCGCCGACGACGAGCGCTGGACGTATACGGACGTGGCCGCGCAGACCGCCTTCACCAAGCTGGTCGCGCACATGAAGCAGTACAGCCCCGAATGGGCCGAGAAGATCTGCGAGGTTCCCGCGGCGAAGATCCGCAGCGTCGCCGGCGAATACCTCGACAACGCCTGCATCGGCCAGACCATCGAAGTGAACGGCGAGCGGCTGCCGTACCGCCCGGTCGCGGTGACGCTCGGCAAGACCGTGAACAACGGCTGGGGCGCGTTCGAGTGCGTGTGGTCGCGCACCGTGCTGGCGGTGCTGGTGGGCGCGCTCGAAGTGCCGGGCGGCACGCTGGGCACGACGATCCGGCTGAACAAGCCGCACGAGGATCGCCACGCGAGCGTGAAGCCCGGGCCCGACGGCTTCATGCTCAACGACTTGAATCCGACCACGAAGAGCAAGTGGGCGATGGGGCAGGGCGGGCGCAACGCGCACCGCACGCTGGTGCCGCTGGTGCGCGCGAGCGGCGCTTGGAGCCAGTCGCTCGGACCGACGCATCTGGCGTGGATGTTCCAGAACGGCACCCCGGAGCACTGGCCGGCTTCGAGCAAGCCGGAGATCTGGTTCGCGTACCGCACCAACCCGGCGATCTCGTTCTGGGACACGCACGCGGTGGCCGAGACGATGGCGCAGTTTCCGTTCACGGTGTGCTTTGCATACACGCCGGACGAGACGAACCACATGGCCGACATCCTGCTGCCGGAGGCGACCGACCTCGAATCGACGCAGCTGATCCGGCTCGGCAAGACCAAGTATGTCGAGCAGTTCTGGGAGCACGAAGGCTGGGTGCTGCGCCAGCCGGCGGTGGCGCCGCGCGGCGACACGCGCGACTTCACGTGGATCTCGACGGAACTGGCGCGCCGCACCGGCGTGCTGGAAAGCTACAACGACGCCATCAACCGCGGCGTCTGCGGCGTGGCGCTGAAGTCCGAGCAGCGGGACTTTTCGCTCGACCTCACCAAGCCACATGCGGTCGACGAGATCTGGAACGCGGTTTGCCGGGCGGCGAGCCACGAGATGTCGAAGGGTGCCGAGGTGCACGATCTCGACTGGTTCAAAGACCACGGCTTCATGGCCAAGCCCTTCAGGCACGCAAGCTGGTACCTGTATCCGACGCTGAAGCGCAAGGGGCTGCGCTTCGAACTGCCGTACCAGGAGCGGATCCTGCGCTCGGGCCGCGAACTGGCGAACCGCCTGCACGAAACCGAAATCCGCTGGTGGGACCGTCAGCTGCAGGAATACCAGGCGCTGCCCGTATGGCACGACTTTCCGAAGCTGTGGGAAGACGACCTCGTGCGGCGCGGACTGAAGCCGGCGGATTTCCCGTTCTGGCTGATCACCACCAAGAGCATGCAGTACCACTCGGGCGGCAACGCGGCGATCCAGCTGATGGACGAAGTGTCGACCAATCTGCGCGGCCATCGCGCGGTGGTGATCAATGCCGGCACCGCGGAACGGCTCGGCATCGAGGAGGGCGATGTCGTCGAAGTGGCGTCGGCGATCGGCACCACGCAGGGCCCGGCGATGCCGGTCCAGGGCATCCGGCCCGACACCCTGCTGATCGTCGGCCAGTTCGATCACTGGGCCACGCCTTACGCGAAGGACATGCACGCGCCGAGCCTGAACACGATCGCACCGATGTCGCTCGAGCTGACCGACGCGACGGGCTCCGGCGCCGATGTCGTGCGCGTGCAGGTGCGACGAATGGCGAGCGCGTGACATGAAGCGCCCGCATGCGCTCGATCGCGATGCCGGTGCGGCGCATCTGCAGTCGCCGCGCGGCATCCGCGATGTCGCCGCCCGCAGCATCGCGGCCGCGCATCGCGCCCCGGCGCTGCAGCGCTGCTGGGTGGTCGAGGAGCATGCGCTGTTCCTCGAGGTGGCCGAGGTCGGCACGTTCACGCTGATGTGGACGCGTACCGACGCGCCGGGCGCGAGCGGATTCCTGCCCGGCGAGGGCGTGCTCGCAGACACGGCCGAGCCCGACGTGCTGGCGCTCGCGGCCGGTTTCCTGCTCACCGAAGGCATGATCGACGGCATCGGCGACGTGGCCGAGATGGCCGTCTGCCCCGATGCGCCCGACGTGCTGCGCGTGCGGCTGAAGGGCCCCGCGCGCGTGCGGACGAATCGCCGCGGCGGACTGGTCGCCAGCGCGTGCGGCGTGTGCGGCAGCGTCGATCGCGCCAACCAGCCGGCTGACGGCCTGGCCGCGGTTCCCGACTCGCTGCGCCTGTCCGCGTTCGACCTGCAGCAGATGATGGCGGCGATGGAAAGCCGTCAGTTCATCTTCAACACGACCGGCGGCACGCACGCGGCCGCCCTGTTCTCGGCGCAGTGCGAGATGATCGCTTCCGCCGAGGACCTCGGCCGCCACAACGCGCTCGACAAGGTGATCGGCAGGTGCCTGCTGCGCCGGCAGGCGACCGCCGGCTGCGGCGTGGCTTTATCGAGCCGCGTCAGTCTGGAGATGATCGTCAAGGCGGCGCGCGCCGGGATCGAGCTCGTCGCCGCCGTCTCGGCGCCGACCTCGCTCGCGATCGACACCGCGCAGCGCCTTGGCATCACGCTGTGCGGCTTCGTGCGCAGCGGGCGGATGACCGCGTTCACGCACCCGCACCGGATCACGGCGTCGGCGAATCCAGCGCGATGACTTCCGGATCGCCGGCCGGCGCGTAGAGCCGTTCGACCAGCGCTGCGCGCCGGGTCAGCACCGCGCGCTGGTTGATGTAGCCCTTGTCGGTGATCTCGCCCGCATCGATCGACGGCGGCTCCGCCATCAGCAGCGCGCCCGCCGCGAAACGCGAGCTGCCTCCGCCTTCGTCCGCCAGCCGGCGCAGCCCGCGCGCCACGTGCGCGCGCACGCGCTCATGCTGCAGCACTTGCTCGAGCGGAACATCGGCGGGCAGATCGGGACACAGCCCGCGGCAGCCCGCCGCGCTGGCGAAGACGAGCAGGGTCACGTCCTCGCGGTCGTGGCCGGCGACGACGATGTCCTGCGCGACCGGCGCCAGCAGCACCAGCGCCTTCACCCGCAGCGCGCCGACCGACACCCAGGTTCCGCTCATCAGCTTGAAGTCCTCGGCGATGCGGCCGTCGAATTCGATCCCCTTCGCCGGATCGTCCGGATCGGCAAAGCGTCCGGTATCGCCGATGCGGTAGAAGCCTTCCTCGTCAAAGGCGGTGCGCGACAAGTCGGGACGCTTCCAGTAGCCCGGCGTCACATTCGGCCCGCGCACGCGCATTTCGAGCTTGGCGCCGTAGGGCACCAGCTTGATCTCGGTGCCCGGCGCCGGCAGCCCGATGACGCCGGCGCGTTCGAGCTCGAAGTGCGCGGAGGTCGCCATCGGCGCGGTCTCGGTCGAACCCCAGGCAGAGGTCATCATCACGCGCCGGCCCGTCTCCTGCGCGCTCAGCTGCTCGAGCTGATCCCACAGGTTCTGCGGCAGCGCCGCGGCGGCGTAGAAGATCAGTTTCAGCGAGCGGAAGAAGCTGCGGCGCAGGGCTGCATCGCGCGCCAGGTGCGGGATCAGCATGTCGTAGCCGCGCGGCACGTTGAAGTAGATCGTCGGCGACACGTCGCGCAGGTTGGCGACCGTGCGATCGATCAGGCCGGGCGCCGGCTTGCCGTCGTCGATGTAGAGCGAACCGCCGTGCGCGAGCACCATGTTGAAGTTGTGATTGGCGCCGAAGGTGTGGCTCCACGGCAGCCAGTCGACGATCACCGGCGGCTGCTCGTCGAGGAAGTGCCACAGCTGCGCGATCGCCTGCTGGTTCGAGCACAGCATGCGCTGCGTGTTGATCACTCCCTTCGGCTCGCCGGTGGAGCCCGACGTGAACAGCAGCTTCGCGACCGTGTCCGGCGTGACCGCGGCGAACGCGCGGTCGACGTCGGCGCCCGCCGCGTCTTCGCACAGCGCCGCGAACGCGGTGCTCGGCAGGCCGTCCACGTGGCCGCTGCCGAGCACGACTTCGGCGCCGCGCAGCTCGAGCGCGCGCAGTGCGGCTGCGAAGCGCGCGCCGTCGCCGGCGTAGACGAGGCCGGGATCGAGCTGCGCGAAGATGCTGCGGAGCTTGCGGAAGTCCTTCGACATCAGCGAGTACGCGGGCGAAATCGGCGCCACCGGCACGCCGACGTGCATCGCCGCCAGCGTCAGCAGCGCGTGGTCGATGCTGTTGTCCGACAGGATCGCCAGCGGTCGGTTCACCGACAGTCCGCGCGCCAGCAGCGCGGCGCCGATGCGGCGGACGGTCGCGAGCACTTCGCCATAGTTGAGCCGGCGCCAGCCGTCGCCGGCGCGCTCGGCGAGAAAGGTCCGCTGCGGTGTCTCGTTCGCCCAGCGCAGCAGGAACTCGCCCACGCAGCGGCCATAGGGCTGCAGCGGCTGCGGCGAACGCAGCACGGTACTGCCGTCCGTGCGCCGGTCCACCTCGACCAATGCAGGGGCCAGTCGGAGCCTTGCCACCGGAGGTTTCATCAGTGCTCCCTATGATCCGGACTGTGCTTGAAAAGCCGTCGCAGCACGCCACGCAGCCAGGTATGCGCGGCATCGCCGGTCACCGACTGGTGCCAGAGCATCCGCACGTCGTACTCGGGTGCCAGATCCGGTAGTTCCCACACGCGCACGCGGTAGCGTGGCGCGAGCGACTTCGCGTACATCAGCGGCACCAGCGCGAGCAGATCCGTGCGCGCAACGATCTCGGGCAGCGCACCATAGTGTCGCGCGCGCAGCACCGCGCGCTCGTTGAGCTTCAGCCGCTTCAGCATCAGCTCGACGCTGCCGTGAAAGGTCGCGGTCGGCGCCGCCACTGCCAGCCCGGCGCCCGCCAGCTGGCGCGCATTCAGCGTGCGTCCGGGGCGGCCGACCGTCGGCTTCCATGCGGGCGACGTGATCGCGACGTAGCGCTCCGCGAACAGCGTCTCGCTCGCGATGCCGCTGTGCGCCGGCTGCAGGATGCCGATCGCCAGGTCGATGTCGCGCGCCTCGAGTGCGGTGGCAACGCGCTCGGACGGCACTGCGACGTTCGCGATCTGGCTGCCGGGCGCTTCGCGGCGGAGCGCCTCGGCGAGCGCCGGCAGGAACAGGATCTCGCCAAGGTCCGACAGCGACAGGCGCCAGTGCGCCCGGCTGGTGGCGGCATCGAACGCCTCGGCGCTCTGCACCGTCGACTCGAGAGCCTGCAGCTGGGCGGTCACCGCCGGCGCGACGCGCTGCGCGGTGCGCGTCGGATGCAGCCCGCGCGGCGAGCGCACGAACAGCTCGTCGCCGAAGAATTCGCGCAGGCGCGCCAGCGCATTGCTGGTCGCCGGCTGCG
>JBLMYK010000066.1:0-20304 GCA_050258235.1 Gemmatimonadota bacterium
GTCACCATCGCCGCAGCGACCAGGCAACCGAGCTTCGCGGATTTCTTCATGATTCTCCTCACTCGAGTACGCAGAATTCTGCACCGGATCGTGCGCGGGAAGCCGTCAAAACGCAACTTCCGCCCCCCGCGCCGCAAGCGATCGTGCCGATTGCGGACCTCCGGCTACTTCAACAATAACTGCCGGCACCTATTGTGCCACGCGGGGATTCGGGCCAAGACCGCGCCCGAAAGCGCGTCTCCTGCATGCGTGACCACTTGTCGCGCGCGCACAACATGACGGCCGGCGACCCAGACATCAGTCACCGCACTGCGGTCAGTGGCATATACGAGATGAGAAACGGGCTCGAAGCAGGGCTGATCTTCGGGCGTGCTGAGGTCGAATGCAGCCAAATCCGCCTCCTTTCCCACCTCGAGCGATCCGACAACGCGGTCCAGACCGAGCGCGCGCGCGCCGCCGATGGTCGCGCACTCGAACGCAGTGACCGCGGGCATCGCGGCGGCATCGCCGGCCGCTCCTTTTGCCAGAAGCGCGGCCAGCCTCGTTTCGCCCAGCAGGTCAAGCCGGTTGTTGCTGGCGGCGCCGTCCGTGCCGATCGCCAGGTTGACGCCGGCCGCCAGCAATGCCGCGGCGGGTGCGGTACCGCTGGCGAGTTTGAGGTTCGATGCCGGGCAGTGCGCGACCGACGCGCCTCGTTGCGCCAGCAGCGCGATTTCCGCCTCCGTCAGATGCACGGCATGCACGGCGATCAGCCTCTCCGACACCAGTCCGAGCCGGTCGAGCCGCGCCAGCGGCCGCGCGTGATGCTGGGCCATGGACTCTTCGATTTCGTGATGGGTTTCGTGAACGTGCACGTGCACCGGCAGATCGAGTTCCTCCGCCAGCATCGCAATGCGCTCGAAGGATGCATCCGACACCGTATATGGAGCGTGCGGCGCCAGCGTGAAACTGGTCAGGGAGTCGTCGCGCAGTGAATCGCGCACGGCGAGGCCCTTGCGCAGATAGTCTTCCGCGTCGCTGGCGTAGGCGCTCGCGAACTCGATCGCGATGATGCCGACCACCGCGCGCATGCCAACGTCACGCAAAGCGCGCGCGCTGGCCTCCGGAAAGAAATACATGTCGGAGCAGCAGGTCACGCCGGACCGCAGCATTTCCAGGCCGGCGAGCCGGGTGCCGTCGTAGACGAACTCTTCCGAAACGAGCGCTCTTTCGATAGGCCAGATGCGCTCGGTCAGCCAGCGCATCAGCGGCAGGTCGTCGCCGACCCCGCGCAACAGGGCCATTGCCGCGTGTGTGTGGGCGTTGATGAGGCCGGGCGTGACCACGTGCACCGGTAGTTCGACCCGTCGTGCCGGCGTGTACAGGCGACGGGCGTCCGCGGTCGGCAGCAGCGCGACGATGCGTCCCTGATCGATCGCGATCGCGTGGTTCTCCAGCACGCCGCGCGGAATCACCGGTACGACCCAGCGGCACTCGATCAGGGATTCGACGGGAGTCATCTGGCTTCAGGTTCGGGCACGATTCCATGGCCGTCGCGGATGGTCGCGCAGTGTGCCACGCGAAGCGGAAATAGGGGTGCGCGCTGATAGACTTCGCGCTTCGAACTCAACCGTGACTTGCATGCCGGCGGACTCGTCCGCCGCCTGCCCGCGGGCCGCGCCGAACAGGTCGTCGGGCACGGCCCAGTACCCCCGCTGATGGATCAATTCGCCAAGGAAACACTGCCCGTCTCGCTCGAAGAGGAGATGCGGCGGTCCTATCTCGATTACGCGATGAGCGTGATCGTCGGCCGTGCGCTGCCGGACGTGCGCGACGGCCTGAAGCCGGTGCACCGCCGCGTTCTGTACGCGATGCAGGAAGCCAACAACGTGTGGAACCGGCCGTACGTGAAGTGCGCGCGCATCGTCGGCGAAGTGATGGGAAAGTTCCATCCACATGGCGACGCCGCGATCTACGACGCGCTGGTGCGGATGGCGCAGGACTTTTCCCTGCGCTACACGCTGATCGATGGCCAGGGCAACTTCGGCTCGATCGATGGCGACAATGCGGCGGCGATGCGCTACACGGAGTGCCGGCTCGAGAAGATCTCGGCGCTGCTGCTGGCGGATATCGACAAGGAGACCGTCGACTTCCAGCCCAACTACGACGGCAAGGAGCAGGAGCCGACGGTGCTGCCGGCGCGGGTGCCGAACCTGCTGATCAACGGATCGGCCGGGATTGCGGTCGGCATGGCGACCAACATCCCGCCGCACAACCTGGGCGAAATCGTCGGTGGCTGCCTGCTGCTGCTGCGCTCGCCCGAGACGTCGATCGAGGAGCTGATCGAGCTGATTCCGGCGCCCGACTTCCCGACCGCGGGGGTGATCTACGGGCTCGACGGCGTGCGCGAGGGTTATCGCACCGGCCGAGGCCGCGTGGTGATGCGCGCCAGCACGCATTTCGAGGAACTCGACAAGGGCGCGCGCTCCGCGATCATCGTCGACGAGCTGCCGTACCAGGTCAACAAGCGCGTGCTCCTCGAGCGCATGGCCGAACTGGTCAACGACAAGAAGCTCGAGGGCATCTCCGACATCCGTGACGAGTCCGACAAGAGCGGCATGCGGGTGGTGATCGAGCTGAAGCGCGCGGAGCTGCCCGAGGTGGTGCTGAACAACCTGTTCAAGCAGACCCAGCTGCAGGACACGTTCGGCATGAACCTCGTCGCGCTGGTCGATGGCCAGCCCCGGCTGCTGACCCTGAAGCAGATGCTGGAGGCGTTTCTCGCGCACCGGCGGGAGGTGATCACCCGGCGCACCGTCTTCGAGCTGCGCGAAGCACGCGATCGCGGCCACGTGCTCGAAGGGCTCGCAGTGGCCCTGGCGAACATCGACGAATTCATCGCATTGATCAGGGCAGCTCCGACGCCACCGGTGGCAAAGAGCGCGCTGATGGCGCGGACATGGGACTCGGCGCTGGTGCGCGAACTGCTGGCGCGCGCGGGTGACGGCCGCGAGGCGTATCGCCCGCAGACGCTCGAGCCGCAGTTCGGTCTGCAGCCCGACGGCCTGTATCGGCTGTCTGAAACCCAGGCCGAGCAGATCCTGCAGATGAGATTGCAGCGTCTGACGGGACTGGAGCAGGACAAGATCGTCAACGAGTATCGCGAGGTGATGGACCTGATCGCCGATCTGCTCGACATCCTCGCCAACCCGCAGCGGATCACTTCGATCATCCGCGACGAGCTCGAGCAGCTGAAGCAGGACTTCGGCGACGCGCGTCGCTCGCAGATCGTGCGCACGGCCGAAGACCTGCAGACCGCGGACCTGATCACGCCGCAGGACATGGTCGTCACGCTGTCGCACGCCGGCTATATCAAGAGCCAGCCGCTCGCCGACTACCACGCGCAGAAGCGGGGCGGGCGCGGCAAGCAGGCCGCGGCGACGCGGGAGGACGACTGGATCGACCAGCTGTTCATCGCGCACACGCACGACACCATCCTGTGCTTCTCGAACCGCGGCCGCCTTTACTGGCTGAAGGTGTGGGAAGTGCCGCAGGGCACGCGCACATCGCGCGGCAAGCCGATCGTCAACATGTTCCCGCTTGCGGAGGACGAAAAGATAACCGTGGTGCTGCCGGTCAAGCACTTCGATGCCGCGCACTTCGTCTTCATGGCGACCGCCAACGGCACGGTCAAGAAGACCGATCTCACCGAGTTCGCCAATCCGCGCAAGGCCGGCCTCATCGCGTGCGATCTGGACGCTGGCGACTACCTGATCGGCGCCGCGATCACCGACGGCCAGCACGATGTGATGCTGTTTTCCGACGCCGGCAAGGCGGTGCGCTTCGACGAGAACGATGTGCGACCGATGGGGCGGCAGGCGCGCGGCGTGCGCGGCATGCAACTGGACGACGGCCAGTCGGTGATCGCGCTGCTGGTGGCAGAAGACGAGCAGCAGAGCGTGCTGACCGCCACCGAGAACGGCTTCGGCAAGCGCACGTCGATCGTCGAATACACGCGCCACGGCCGCGGCACGAAGGGGATGATCGCGATCGCTACCAGCGAGCGCAACGGCAAGGTGGTCGCGGCGACCTTGGTCAGGCCCGACGACGAGATCATGCTGATCACCACCGGCGGGGTGCTGATCCGCACCCGGGTGGCCGAAATTCGCGAGATGGGCCGCGCCACGCAGGGAGTCACGCTGATCGCGCTGGACGAGGGAACCAAGCTCGCCGGCCTGCAGCGCATCGTCGAGAGCGATGCCGACAACGGCAACGGGCCGGCGGACGTTCCGGACGCAGACGACGAGTCGGCAGCCTGATCGCTCGACCATGGACGAACGGCTCAAACCGCTGCGTGACGCGATCGATGCGGTCGATCGCAAGCTCGTCGAGCTTCTGAACGAGCGGGCGCGGCTCGCGGCCGAAGTCGGCAGGATCAAACAGGAGCACAACGTCCCGGTGTATCGGCCAGAGCGCGAGGCGCAGGTGCTTGGCAAGGTCGGCGGACTTAGCGAAGGACCGCTGGCGCCGGTTACCGTGCAGGCGATCTATCGCGAGGTCATTGCCGCCTGTCGCGCGCTGGAGCGGCCGATCACGGTTGCCTATCTCGGGCCGCCCGGCACGTTCTCCGAGATCGCGCTGCGCAAGCAGTTCGGCGCCAGCGTCATCGCGTCGCCGTGCGGTTCAATCGACGAAGTGATGCGCGACGTGGAGGCGGGCAGCACCGATTACGGGATCGTTCCGGTGGAGAACTCGACCGAAGGCTCGATCACCCGAACGCTCGACCTGCTGCTGGCGACCCCGCTGTCGATCATCGCCGAGGTGTCGCTGCCGGTGCATCACAACCTGATGACGAAGAGCGGCACCATGGAGGGCGTCACGCGCGTGGCTGCGCATGCGCAGGCGCTGGCACAGTGCGTGAGCTGGCTTAACCAGCACTACCCGGCCCTGCCGCGCCTCAGCGTGGCCAGCAACGCCGAAGCGGCCAGGATCGCGGCCGAGGACGCGACCGTTGCAGCAATCGCGGCCGAGTCCGCCGCCGAGCACTACGGGCTGCGCGCGGTCGCGGTGCACGTGCAGGACGACCCGGGCAATCGCACGCGCTTCGTGGTGCTCGGACGGCAGACCACGACGCCGACGGGACGCGACAAGACGTCGCTGATCCTTTCCGTGCCGAACAAGGCCGGCGCCGTTTACCACATGCTCACGCCGCTCGCGCAGCACGGTGTGTCGATGACGCGGTTCGAATCGCGCCCGGCCAAGAGCGGCACGTGGGAATACTGGTTCTACGTCGACATCGAAGGGCACGAGACGGATCCGAAGGTCGCCGCCGCGCTGGCCGAACTGCGCGAGCGCTGCGCCTTCTACAAGAGCCTCGGCTCCTATCCGATGGCGCATTAACCCGAGGAAAACGCAGATGGCTGCCGTGATGAAGACCGATGGTTCGGTGTCCGCGCTTCCTTACGTGCGCGCGATCGCGCCGTATCAGGCCGGCAAGCCGATCGAGGAGCTGGCACGCGAGTTCGGGCTGCGGGCGGAGGACATCGTCAAGCTGGCGTCGAACGAGAATCCGCTCGGCATGCCGCCATCGGCGCAGAAGGCGATTGCGCACGCTATCCAGCATCTGGCCGAAGCCGGCCGCTATCCCGACTCCAACGGCTTCGAGCTGAAGGCCGCGCTGGCGACCAGGTTCCGCGTGCCGGCCGAATGGATCACGCTCGGCAACGGCAGCAACGACATCCTGGAGCTGGCCGCTGCCGCACTGCTGGCACCGGGGACGAGCTGCGCGTACGCACAGCATTCATTCGCCGTGTACGCCCTTGCCACGCAATCGCGCGGCGCGCGCGCGATCGTGGTGCCGGCGAAGAACCTCGGCCACGACCTGGACGCGATGCTGGCGGCGATCGCCGCCGATACGCGGCTGATGTACGTCGCCAACCCGAACAACCCGACCGGCACGTTCATCCGCCACGCCGAGATGGAGGCGTTCCTCGTGCGCGTGCCGCGCGAGGTCGTGGTCGTGCTGGACGAGGCGTACAACGAATATCTTCCCGCCGACCTGCGCTTCGACTCGATCGCCTGGGTGCGGCGGTTTCCGAACCTGCTCGTTTCACGCACCTTCTCCAAGGCGTTCGGCCTGGCGGGCTTGCGCGTCGGCTACGGCATCGCGCAGGCCGAACTGACCGACCTGCTGAATCGCGTGCGCCAGCCGTTCAACGTCAATACGCTGGCCCAGGCCGCCGCGGTCGCCGCACTGGCCGACGAGGAGTTCCTGCGCAAGAGCTTCGAGCTGAATCTGCGCGGGATGCAACAGCTGGTCGACGGTTTCAACGCGCTCGGGCTCGAGCACGTGCCCAGCTACGGCAACTTCGTGCTGGTCAGGGTCGGGCCGGCGGCGAAGGTTTATCGGGAATTGCTCAAGCGCGGTGTGATCGTGCGACCGGTCGCCAACTACGGCCTGCCCGAGTGGCTGCGCGTCACGGTCGGCCTGCCCCAGGAGAACGAGAAGCTGCTCGCTGCGTTGCCGGAAGCGCTTGCCGTTGCACGGGCGGGGTGATGCGCGCATGAAGCTTGCGCTGATCGGCGTCGGCCTGATCGGCGGCTCGGCCGCGATCGCGTGGCGGCGCACCGGTGCCGTCGCGGAAGTGATCGGCTTTGATCACGACGCGGCTGCGCTGGCGCGGGCGCGCGAACTCGGCGTGATCGATCAGGCGGCGTTGAGCGCGGCGGCTGCCGTTCGCGAGGCCGACCTGGTGCTGATCGCCGTGCCGGTCGGTGCGATGAAGTCGACATTCGCTGCGATCGCCGGCGCGGTTCCGGCGCACGCGTTGATCACCGATGTCGGCAGCACCAAGCGCTCGGTGATCGACGCCGCCCGCGTTGCACTCAATGCGAGCGGCCGCCTGTCCTTCGGCCGCTTCGTCCCCGGCCATCCGATCGCGGGTCGCGAGCGGCCCGGCGTCGACAACGCGGACGGGGCGCTTTTCGACGGCAAGCTGTACGTGAGCACGCCGGTGGCGGACACGGACACTGAAGCACTCGCGCGCATCGAGGACTTGTGGACCGCCGCCGGCGCGAAGGTTTCGCGCATGGACGCGGACGAGCACGACCGCATCTTCGCGGCCGTCAGCCATCTGCCGCACCTGCTGGCGTTCGCCCTCGTCGCGCGCATTGCGTCCGAGGCGGACGGCGAGCACAAGCTCGAATTCGCCGGCGCGGGATTCCGCGATTTCACGCGGATCGCCGCCAGCAGCCCCGAAATGTGGCGCGACATCTCGGTCGCCAACCGTGCCGCGCTTGGCGAAGAACTGCGCGGCTACCGCGCTCTGCTGGACGAGATGCAGCGCGCGGTGGATGCCGGTGACGCAGCGGCGATCGAACGAGTTTTCGATCTCGCCAGCCGAACGCGTCGACGCCATGCCCGGACGTTCGATGCCGAATGAATGGCCCGATCTGCTGACGATCGCGCCCATCGCGCGCGCGGCGGGCGAGGTGCGGCTGCCGGGATCGAAGAGCATCTCCAACCGCGCGCTGCTGCTGGCGGCGCTGAGCCAGGGCGAGACGGAACTCGCAGGCCTGCTCGACGCCGAGGACACGCGCGTGATGATCGATGCGTTGCGCGCCCTTGGCGTAAGCATCGAACGGAACGCGGATGCGACCCGAGTGATGGGCTGCGCGGGCCGATTTCCGGCCCGGCGGGGGGACCTCTTTCTCGGCAATGCCGGTACCGCGATGCGCCCGTTGACGGCGGCCCTTGCGTTCGCCGGCGGCACCTATCGCGTCGACGGCGTGCCGCGCATGCGCGAGCGGCCGATCGGCGATCTGGTCGACGCGCTGAACGCGCTTGGCGCTCGCATCCGCTATGAGGGAGAGGCCGGCTACCCGCCGCTGGAGATCGGTCCCGCAGACCGGTTGACCGTCAATCACGTTGACGTCAAGGGCGACGTGTCGAGCCAGTTCGTCAGCGGCCTGCTGATGGCGGCGCCGCTGATCGCGCCGCCGACGGGGCTGAAGATCCGCGTGTCGGGAACGCTGATCTCCCAGCCATACGTGGCGATGACGGTGGCGATGATGGCGCAGTTCGGCGTGACCATCGACCGCGAGGCGGCGTCATTCAATGTCGGGCCGGCACAGTACGTCGCGCCCGGCCGCTATGTGATCGAAGGGGATGCATCCGGCGCGTCGTACTTCCTCGCGCTCGGCGCGCTTGCCGGCGGTCCGGTGCGCGTGCGCGGTGTTGGCCGAGACAGCCTGCAGGGCGACGTCGCATTTGCCGACCTGCTGCAGCGAATGGGAGCGGAAATCGACTGGGGCGGCGACTTCATCGAGGCGCGCGCGGGCCGGTCGTTGAATGCGATCGACTTCGACTGCAGCGCGATCCCCGACGCCGCGATGACGGCGGCGATCGCGGCATTGTTCGCCCGCGGGAAAACCACGTTGCGTGGCATCGGCTCCTGGCGCGTGAAGGAGACCGATCGCATTGCCGCGATGGCAGCCGAACTGCGCAAGCTCGGGGCACGGGTGCAGGAGGGCCCGGATCGGATCGAGATCGAACCGCCGGCCACCGTGAGCGAAGCTACGATCGATACCTACAACGATCATCGAATCGCGATGTGCTTTGCTCTCGCCGCGGCCGCCGGCGTGCCGGTCCACATCCGCAATCCACGCTGCGTCGAGAAGACCTATCCCGATTTCTTCACGCAGTTGGAGCGCCTGATCCGGCGCGACGCGCCATGACGCCGCCGGTGATCGCGATCGACGGGCCCACGGCGTCGGGCAAGGGCACCATCGCGGCCGCGGTGGCCAGGGCGCTTGGTTTGCACTACCTCGACAGCGGCGCGCTGTACAGGCTGGTTGGCGTGCGCGCGGCCGAAACGGACACGCCGCTCGACGACGGCGCGAGCTTGGCGCGACTGGCATCGACCTTGCGCCCGAGATTCGAGAACGGCCGCGTATCGCTCGACGGCCGCGACATGACCGACGCGATTCGATCCGAGGAGGCCAGCCGGCTTTCCTCGCGGGTCGCCGTGCACGCGCCGGTGCGCCAGGCACTACTGGAACTGCAGCGCTCATTCCGGCAACCGCCGGGACTGGTGGCTGATGGCCGCGACATGGGCACGGTCGTTTTCCCCGATGCACGGCTCAAAGTGTTCCTGACCGCGAGCGTCGAGGCGCGTGCCGAACGCCGCTATAAGCAGTTGATCGAAAAGGGCTTTCCGGCTAAACTGCCAGCCCTTTTGCAGGATCTGCGGGAACGCGACGAACGCGATTCAGGGCGCGCCGTGTCTCCGCTGAAGCCCGCAGAGGACGCGTATCAGCTGGATTCTTCGTGGCTGTCGATCGAGGAAGTCGTGGCGCAGGTCCTGCACTGGTACGCGATGGCGGCCGCAAAGTAGCGCGGCCGCGGGTGCGCGCCGGGTTCCGCATGTGTCCGGCGCGTGGTGTTCAACTCCGCTTGGGCGCAAAGCCTGGGCGTGGATGAAAGTCACTTAATGTCTTCCGTTGCAACTCAATCTGCTCCGGCGAAGGAAAGCTTTGCCGCCCTGTTTGAAGAAAGCCTGTCGCGCAAGGAAATGCGCGCCGGCGAAGTGATCACGGCCGAAGTGGTGCGCGTCGACTACAACTTCGTCGTCGTCAATGCCGGTTTGAAGTCCGAGGCCTACATCCCGATCGACGAGTTCAAGAACGATCTCGGCCAGGTCGACGTGAAGCCGGGCGACTTCGTTCCGGTCGCGATCGAATCGCTGGAAAACGGCTATGGCGACACGATCCTGTCGCGCGATAAGGCCAAGCGCCTGGCGGCGTGGCTGAACCTCGAGCGGGCGCTGGAAGGCGGCGACCTTGTCGCCGGCACCATCACCGGCAAGGTCAAGGGCGGGCTGACGGTGATGACGAATGGTATCCGCGCGTTCCTGCCGGGATCGCTGGTCGACGTGCGGCCGATGAAGGACACCTCCGGTCTGGAGGGCAAGACCCTGGAGTTCAAGGTCATCAAGCTCGACCGCAAGCGCAATAACGTGGTGCTGTCGCGCCGCGCCGTGGTTGAGGCCAGCATGGGCGAGGAGCGGCAGAAGCTGCTCGAGACCCTGAAGGAAGGCGCGATCGTCAAGGGAGTGGTGAAGAACATCACCGACTACGGCGCGTTCGTCGACCTGGGCGGCATCGACGGCCTGCTGCACATCACCGATCTGGCATGGCGCCGCGTACGCCACCCCAGCGAAGTCGTGCAGGTCGGCCAGGAACTGACGGCCAAGGTGCTGAAGTTCGACCAGGAGAAGAACCGCGTTTCGCTGGGGGTCAAGCAGCTCGGCGAGGATCCGTGGGTCGGACTCGGCCGCCGCTATCCGCAGGGCACGCGCCTGTTCGGCAAGATCACGAACATCACCGACTACGGGGCGTTCGTCGAGATCGAGCCCGGCATCGAAGGGCTGGTGCACGTGTCCGAGATGGACTGGACCAACAAGAACGTCGACCCGAAGAAGGTCGCCCAACTGGGCGACGAGGTCGAGGTGATGGTGCTGGAGATCGACGAGGATCGGCGCCGCATCTCGCTCGGCATGAAGCAGTGCAAGCCGAACCCGTGGGAAGAC
Source organism: Gemmatimonadota bacterium (assembly GCA_050258235.1). Taxonomy (GTDB): domain Bacteria; phylum Pseudomonadota; class Gammaproteobacteria; order Burkholderiales; family Burkholderiaceae_F; genus JAKOQB01. The sequence continues at coordinate 10,569 of JBLMYK010000066.1, forward strand.
TTCTCTCTGTCGCACAAGAAGGGCGACAAGGTCAAGGGGCAGATCAAGTCGATCACCGACTTCGGAGTCTTCATCGGGCTGCCGGGCGGTATCGACGGCCTGGTGCACCTGTCCGATCTGTCTTGGAACGAGCCCGGCGAAGAGGCCGTGCGCAAATACAAGAAGGGCGACGAGGTCGAGGCGGTGGTGCTGGCGATCGACGTCGAGCGCGAGCGCATCTCGCTCGGCGTCAAGCAGCTGTCGGGCGATCCATTCACCAACTATGCGGGCACGCACGAGAAGGGTTCGATCGTTTCGGGCACCGTTAAGAGCGTGGATCCGAAGGGCGCGGTGATTGCGCTTGGCGGCGACGTCGAGGGCTATCTGCGTGCATCCGAGATCGCCAGTGACCGGGTCGAGGACGCGCGCAATCACCTGAAGGAAGGCGACAAGGTGACTGCGCTGATCCTCAACATCGATCGCAAGAACCGCGGCATCAACCTGTCGATCAAGGCGAAGGAAAGCGCCGAGGCGGCGGAGGCGATGGCACGGATGCAGGCGGAAACGGCCAGCGGCACGACCAATCTTGGCGCGCTGCTGAAGGCAAAACTGGACAAAACGACCTAGAAAGCATCGGTGCGCACTGCGCACCGATGACACCCTCCATGAAATTCATGACGAAGTCGGAGCTGATCGCGAAGCTTGCTGAGCGCAATCCGCGCCTGGTCGCGCGCGACGCCGACGAAGCCGTCAAGACCATGCTCGACGCGATGAGCGATGCGCTGGCGCAGGGCAGTCGCATTGAGATCCGCGGGTTCGGCAGCTTTGCGCTGAACTACCGGCCGCCGCGCGTCGGACGCAATCCGAAGTCGGGCGACCGCGTCCACGTCCCTGGCAAGCACGTGCCGCATTTCAAGGCGGGCAAGGAATTGCGCGAACGCGTGGACCAGGCTCCGCGCGCAGGCGACGGCAGCGCCACGCCGGACCGCATCGCCTGACCGGCGTCGCGCAGCAATCGGGCCCCGCAGCGCGGGGCTTTTTTTCGTCTGCTCGCTCCGTGGATCGAGCGCATATCGGCGCCTTACAATCGGCCCGTCCCCCCTCGGCGCTGACCCGATGAACGCATTCGCGTGGCTGATCCGGCTGGTCTTCTTTGTCATCGTTCTCTGGTTTGCGCTGAAGAACCTGACCCCGGTCCCGGTTCGCCTGACGGAGACTCTGCACTGGGACGGCGTGCCGCTGATCGTCGTGATGCTGGTCTGTCTGCTGATAGGTGCGCTGGCGGGCGCGATCGCCATGGCGCCACGCCTGTTTCGGCTGCGGCGCCAGCTCGCCGTCGCTGAAGCGAAAGCCGCGCAGGCACCACCCACGGTCCGACGCGGCCCGGCCACGATTTCAGGTGTGGTCGACGTGGCACGCAATGCGGGCGCGGTGGGCGAACTGAATGGAGACACGCGGATCCGCGACTGAGAGCCTGTCCGTGAAAGCTGGCGGGTACGAAACCATCATCGGCAAGCTCCAGAGTGGGTGACTTCGACTTCTGGTTCCTCGTCCTGCTGCCGGTGCTGTTTGCCGCCGGCTGGTGGCTGCGCGGTGTCGACACCGGGGCGCGCCGCTCCGCCGCGCAGGGGGCGCCGCAATCGATGTTCCGCGGCCTGAACCTGTTTCTGAACGAACAGCCGGACAAAGCGATCGACGCATTCATCGACGTCGTCAAGCTCGATCCCGAGACAATCGAACTGCACCACGCGCTCGGCAACCTGTTTCGTCGGCGCGGCGAGATCGATCGTGCGGTGCGCATCCACACGCATCTGTTCAACCGTGCCGACCTGCCGGCCGCCGAACGCGCCAACGCACTGGCCGAGCTGGGACAGGACTTTCTGAAGGGCGGCCTGCTGGACCGCGCGGAGGACGCGTTCGTCCGGCTGCGCGATGAACCGCGCCATCGGCTCGATGCGCTGCGCTCGCTGGCGCGCATCTACGAGATGGAGCGCGAATGGGCGAAAGCAATCGACTGCGCGCGCCGCCTGGAGCGTGAAGCAGGCGAGTCGCATCATGGCGCTATCGCGCACTTCAACTGTGAACTGGCCGAGCAGGCGCTGGCGCAGGCCGATATCGACGCCGCACAGCGATATCTGGCCGAGGCGCAGGCCACGGACCGCAGGTCGGTGCGGGCAGCGATCATCGCCGGCGAGCTCGCTGCGCGACGCGGCGATCTGGAACAGGCGATCTCGTTGTGGCTGCAGATCGAAGCGGCTTCGCCGGAGCACATCGCGCTCGTCGCGCGCAGGCTCACGGAAGCGCTCGACAAGCTCGGCCGTCGTGCCGAGGCGTTGAACTTCCTGCGGCGCAACCTGATGGACACGCCGTCGATCGATCTTCTCGACATCACGGTGGAGCGCGTCGCTGAGTGGGAAAGCCAGGCCGCGGCACAGCAGCTGCTGCGCGAGGAACTGAAGCGTCATCCGTCGCTGCTGGGGTTCGAGCGCCTGTTGGCGATGCGTGCCGCCACCGAGGACGTGCTGGTCGGGCTTCATCCACTGATCAAGGCGCAAGCCGGCAAGCTCGCGCGCTATCGCTGCAGCAAGTGCGGCTTCCGCGCGCGCGAGTTTCACTGGCAGTGCCCGGGGTGCACGAGCTGGGACAGCTATCCGCCGCGCAGGATCGAGGAGCTGAACAGCGCATGAGACACTTACTTCTGCTCCTGCTGGCGACCGTGCTCGCGCCGGCGACTGGTCGTGCGCTCGAGGTCAACGAGGCGACCCGGGCACAGCTGGAACAATTGAGCGGCCTGGGCGTGGTGCGGGTCGAACGAATCCTGCGCGAGCGGGAACGGGCGCCGTTCCAGAGCTGGGACGACCTGCAGGCGCGCGTGAAGGGCATCGGGCGGGCGGGTGCGGAGAAGCTGGGCGCGCAAGGTCTGACGGTCAACGGCAGTGCGCCACAGGTAAAGCGCAAGCCATGAGCTACCTGACGATCGAATCGACGATCGGTAACACGCCGCTGGTGCAATTGCGGCGTCTGCCGGGGGCCGCGGGTGACGCGCGCGGCAACCTGATCCTCGCCAAGCTCGAAGGCAACAACCCCGGCGGTTCGGTGAAGGATCGGCCCGCGTATTCGATGATCCTGCGCGCCGAACAGCGGGGCGAGATCGCGCCGGGCGATCGCCTGATCGAGGCAACCAGTGGCAATACGGGCATCGCACTGGCGATGATCGCGGCGATGAAGGGCTATCGGATGACGTTGATCATGCCGGACGACCTGTCGGCGGAGCGGCGCGCCTCGATGCGCGCGTACGGCGCGGAGCTGATCCTGACGCCACATGAAAAGGGCGGCATGGAGTACGCGCGCGACCTCGCGCAGCAGATGCAGGCAAGCGGCGAGGGCAAGGTGCTCGATCAGTTCGCCAACCTGGACAATCCGCGCGCCCACTACGAGACGACGGGTCCCGAGATCTGGCGCGACACGCACGGGCGGGTCACGCACTTCGTCAGCAGCATGGGGACGACGGGCACGATCATGGGCGTCAGTCGCTTCCTGAAGGAGAAGAATCCCGCCATCCAGGTGATCGGTGCGCAGCCGGCGGAAGGTTCGCGGATCCCCGGCATCCGCAAGTGGCCGGAGGCGTACCTGCCGAAGATCTACGACGCGACCCGCGTCGACCGGCTCGAGTACGTGTCGCAGGCGGATGCGGAGGCAATGGCGCGCCGCATGGCTGCCGAAGAAGGCATCTTCGCCGGAGTTTCGTCGGGCGGCGCGTGCACGATCGCGCTACGCGTTGCGGCGGAGGCGGAGAACGCGACGATCGTCTTCGTCGTTTGCGACCGCGGCGATCGCTACCTGTCGACCGGCATCTTTACCGACTGAGTCAGGCGGCGGTGACGGGAATCTTGCCGATCCGTTGCTGCCACTCCTTCGGACCGGTCTGGTGCACCGATGTACCGTCGGCGCTGACCGCGACCGTGACCGGCATGTCCTTCACGTCGAACTCGTAGATCGCCTCCATGCCGAGGTCGCCGAAGGCAACCACGCGCGCGTTCTTGATCGCCTTGGCTACCAGATAGGCCGCGCCTCCCACCGCCATCAGATACGCGCTCTTGTGCTTTCGGATTGCCTCAATGGCGGCCGGACCTCGCTCGGCCTTGCCGATCATCGCGATCAGTCCCGTCTGCGCGAGCATCATCTCGGTGAACTTGTCCATGCGTGTTGCCGTCGTCGGTCCGGCCGGGCCGACCACCTCGTCGCGCACCGGATCGACCGGGCCGACGTAGTAGATCGCGCGGTTCGTGAAGTCGACCGGCAGCTTCTCGCCCCGGGCCAGCATGTCCTGGATCCGCTTGTGCGCGGCATCGCGGCCGGTGAGCATCCTGCCGGACAGCAACAGCGTGTCTCCGGGTTTCCATGATGCGACCTCGGCGCGGGACAGGGTGTCGAGATTCACACGCTTGCTCTTGTTGTAGTCCGGCTGCCAGTCGACGTCGGGCCACAGGTCGAGCGACGGCGGATCAAGGTATGCCGGCCCGCTGCCGTCGAGCACGAAATGCGCGTGTCGGGTGGCGGCGCAGTTCGGAATCATCGCCACCGGCTTGCTTGCTGCGTGGGTCGGATACATCTTGATCTTGACGTCGAGCACGGTGGTCAGGCCCCCGAGGCCTTGAGCGCCTATGCCGAGCGCGTTCACCTTCTCGTACAGCTCGACACGAAGCTTCTCTTCATCGGTTGTGGGCCCGCGCTGGAGAAGTTCGTACATGTCGATGTCGTCCATCAGCGCTTCCTTCGCCATCAGCACCGCCTTCTCGGCCGTGCCGCCGATGCCGATGCCGAGCATGCCCGGCGGGCACCAACCCGCGCCCATCGTCGGGACCGTCTTCAGCACCCAATCGACGATCGAATCCGATGGGTTGAGCATCACGAACTTGCTCTTGTTCTCCGATCCGCCGCCCTTGGCGGCGACCGAAACCTCGACCGTGTTGCCCGGTACCAGTTGCATGTGCACGACCGCGGGCGTGTTGTCCCTGGTGTTCTTGCGCCCAAATTCCGGTGGTGCCACGACGGAGGCTCTCAGCACGTTGTCGGGGTTCAGGTACCCGCGCCGGACGCCTTCGTTGACCGCATCTTCGAGCGTTCCGGTGAAACCCTCCCAGCGCACGTCCATGCCGATCTTCAGGAACACGTTGACGATGCCGGTGTCCTGGCAGATCGGCCGCTTGCCTTCGGCACACATGCGCGAGTTCGTCAGGATCTGCGCGATGGCGTCCCTGGCCGCCGGGCTCTGCTCGCTCTCGTAGGCACGCGCGAGGTGCTGGATGAAATCGTGCGGATGGTAGTAACTGATGTATTGCAGCGCGCCCGCCACGCTCTCGATCAGATCGGCCTGCTTGATGGATTTGGTCATCGGTCGTTCTCGGCTCTTGGTTTGGCGCTCCCGGGCGGCAAAGCACACGCGGGGCGCGAGTGGTTCACCGGTATCTGCATACCGGTAAGCTAATCAGGAGAAACCCTGAAATGTTACCGGCGCAGCTTGGCGCAGTCCGCCGCATCGGCCCTTGACGTACGTCGTGCCGCCCCCATCTTGAACCCCGTATGGGAAGTCCGGTCCAAATGCCTGATTTTGGGGCGCTGTTCCGCCCGCATGGCAACTGGAACCGGAATTGCCTGAATGGTTTGCACGCCAAGTCTTGGATAGACTCGGCCGCAATCTTTCCTTCAACCACACTGGAGACTGTATGAAGCGAATCGCGCTGTTCGTCCTGACGAACCTTGCGATCATGGTCGTGCTGATGCTGTTCCTGAACATCATCAGCGCCGTATTCGGCATCAATTTCGCCGGTATCAGCGGCCGCCAGCTCAACCTTGGCGCGCTCGCGGTGTTTGCGCTGGTGGTGGGCTTTACCGGCTCGTTCATTTCGCTGCTCATATCTAAGCCGATGGCAAAGTGGTCCACCGGCGCGCAGGTGATCGATCAGCCGCGCAATGCGATGGAATCCTGGCTGGTGGACGCGGTGCGCAGGCACGCGCAGAAAGCCGGAATAGGGATGCCCGAGGTCGCGATCTACGAAGGCGAGCCAAATGCGTTCGCGACGGGCGCGAGCAAGAACTCGGCGCTGGTGGCGGTTTCGACGGGCCTGCTGCAATCGATGAGCAAGGAAGAGGTCGAGGCCGTGCTCGGTCACGAGATCGGCCACGTCGCCAATGGCGACATGGTGACGATGACGCTGATCCAGGGCGTGATGAACACGTTCGTCGTCTTCCTGTCGCGCGTGATCGGCTGGGTGATCGACCGCATGATCCTGAAGAATGAGAGCGATGCGCCGGGCATGGGCTACTGGGTGTCGGTGATCGTGCTCGACATCGCATTGGGATTCCTGGCCGCGATCATCGTCGCCTGGTTCTCGCGCCAGCGTGAATTCCGCGCGGATGCCGCGTCGGCCACACTGATGGGCAGCAATCGTCCGATGATCAACGCGCTGGCGCGTCTCGGCGGCCTGGAGCCGGGCGAGTTGCCGCAGCAGGTCAAGGCGATGGGAATCAACGGCCGTCCGAGCGGGGTCATGGCGCTCTTCTCGAGCCATCCGCCGATCGAAGAGCGCATCGCGGCCCTGCAGGCGCGTGGCTGATCGGGCGCAACACCGAAGGAAGAAGGGCCGGTTCCTCCGGCCCTTTTTTCATGCGTGTGCGGGCCTGCGGCTGTGGCGGCTCGACACGCTGAACAGCAGCGTCACCAGCAGTGTCGCAGTGGTCCCCAGGCTGACAATCGCGGCCGACCAGAACCCGGCCGCGCCCATGGGCGCGCCCAGGGGCGTGGCTGAATAAGCGACCCAGAAGCCGCCTCCGATGCCGATTCCCCACAGGCACACGCCGTAAATCAGCATCGGCGCAGTGGCGACCTTGTACCCGCGCAGAGTCTGGAAGGCCACGCCCTGCAGCGCATCGAAGACGTGAAATGCGGTGCCGAAGGCGAGCAACGCGAGCGCAATGCGCGCGACCTCGGGGTCGCGCGTGTAGAAGCCGACGATGTGGGTGCGGCCGAGCCAGACGGATGCCGCTAACGCCAGCGCAAGTGCCAGCGTCAGCTGCACTGCCCGCAGCGTCAGTCGACGGGCATCGCGAGGGCGGCCGGCGCCGAGGGCTTGCGACGCTAGGGCGGCGGCCGCGAATCCGATCGACAGCGGCACCATGAACAGGATCGACACGACGTTGGCGACGATCTGATGCGCGCCGAGCGTCTGCGTGCCCAGGCGCGCCACCAGGATGCCCATGAAGGTGAACGAACTGACTTCGAACAGGATGGCCATGCCCATCGGAACGCCCAGCTTCAGCAGTTCGCGCTGGCTGGTCCACTGCGGGCCGTGCCAGCGCAGATTGCGGTGCGCGCGAAAGCGGGCGAAGTACGGATCGATCCGCCACACCGCGAAGCTCAGTGCCAGGGTCAGCCAGGAAAGCGCTGCCGTCGCCACGCCGCAACCTGCGCCGCCCAGCGCGGGTAACGGGCCGGCGCCATGGATGAAAAGCGCGTTCAGCGGAATCTTCAGCGCCAGCGCAACCAGATTGATCGACATCGTGATCCGCGGCCGCGACACTGCCGAGTTCAGCGCGACGAATACGCGCGCCCCCAGCGCGGCGGGCAACCCGGCGGCGATCCCGAGCAGGTAAGCGCTGGTGACGCGCGTGACTTCGGCAGGCGCCTTTGCGAGCGCGAACCACGGGTCGGTCCAGGCCAGCAGCGCGATACCAATGACCGAGAACAGGACCGCCAGCCACAATGCCTGCCCGACATCGTGGCCGATCGCGTGCAGGCGCCCGGCGCCGAAATGGTGGCCCGCAATCGGCCCGACGGCGGTGACCACGCCGATGAAGGCGATGTAGACGGATACGTACACATTCGTGCCCAGCGCGACGCCGGCAAGGTCGATCGCTGAAAGCCGCCCCGCCATCGCCGTGTCGATGCCGGAACTGGCGACGACCGCCAATTGGGCGATGAACATCGGCCATGCCTGATCGACGATCGTGCGCAGCGAGGGGGCAGAAGTTGTGCTTGACATCGGAGTGCAGGTCGACCGCGATCACCGCGGCGCGCGCAGGCGATTACATCGGCCCGCGCCGATAAAGGCGAAACGTCTCGTCGGGCCGCGCTGCCCAGCGACCCTCCCAGATCGCGCGCCAGTCGCCCGCGGGCCCAGCGTCGTCCAGATGGGTGCGACGCAAATCCCGTTGCAGTGCGAGCGGGCAATCGTCCTGCGCCGAACCGAAGTGGATGCCGCCGTGATAAGCGAGCATTGCACGGTGCGCCGGTCGCAGCTGATATGCGAGAACGCAGGCCCGAGGCCCGGCCGCGCGATCGATCTGCTGCCGGATCTCGAGCGCTAGCGGCTCGTACGACCGTTTGTAATTGATCGCCGGCAGAAAGAGCACGTTGAGCAGGAACCAGAACGTCGTCGATCCGGCGGCCGCCAGCAAAGGACCGCGCCACAGCGGTTCCGGTTGGTGCGACACCCGCCAGACGATCAATGCGACCCAGACCGCACCGGCGATCAGCGCGAGCACGATCGAAACGACATTGACTTGGGGCACGAAGCCGGGCACCAGGCGCGCGATCGATGCGGCCATCTTGGGGGGCACGCCTTCCAGCATCGCGAAGTAGTAGGTCGAGCCGACCAGGATGAAGAACGAGAAGGTGACGATCGCGAACCAGTCGATCGCGTTCTCCGCCGCGCGGCGCACGCTGATTGCGCCGAATGCCGCAAGCAGCGCCAGCGGCGGTGCCAGAAGCATCAGCGGCGGCTCGGACTGCGGCGCGGCAAGCGCGGAGGCGATCTGCACGCCGCACATCAGCGCGGGAATCGCGATGTGGGCACGCCCCGGTCCGTGCCTCCACGCATACAGCGCCCAAAGCGCGAACGGCCATAACGGCCATACGTACCACGCGAGCGTCCGCACCAGCCATGCAAGGTCCGGCCACGTCGGCGCGTTGAACGTGTCGAGTGTCCAGGACTGCCATGCCGCGAAGAACTCGTGGCGGGCCGCATCCGGCGCCAACAGTGTCGCGAGCGGCCAGCTCGAGAAGATCAGGATGGCCGCCGCAGCGGCGGCGATGATCGAGCCGGGGCGCTTTGTCTTTGGCAGGGTCACCCACAGCGCCGCGGTCATGCCGAGCGCGGCAAACAGCGCGGCATGCGGTCCCTGCGCCAGCCCCAGCAAACCCGTCGCGGCGCCGGCGATCAAGGGGCCGGTCCACGCCCGATCCAGGCCGAGCACGAGGCCGTACAGCAGGATGCTCATCAACGAGACGGATGCGGCGAGATCCGTCGTTTCGTGAACGCGAATCACCAGTCCGAGGGTGCCGATGAGCAGCAGCACCGCAATGTCTGCGAGCATGCGGCCATAGTCGCGCGGCGTGGCCTCGCCGCCGAAAACGAAGGCGACCGGCTGCGCTTCGTCGCGTCGCGCCAGACGATAGGTCGCGTACCAGACCGCCGATGTGGAAATGAGGAACCAGAAGACGGTCGTCAGGCGCGCCGCCGTCGCGTCGCCGAGCCAGGGGCCGAACAGGCGGATGAAAAGCGCGCCGACCCAGTACGCGAGCGGACCGCCCTCTGCGACGAATTCGCCCGCGACGTTCGGCAGCCACCAATCGCTCGGGGCGCCATGCGCCATCGTCCACATCACGCCGAAGCCTGCGGCATCCTCCTGATACCAGGGATCGCGGCCGAACAGGCCGCTGACGATGAAGACGAACAGCAACGCCAGCAGCGCGATG
>JBLMYK010000067.1:0-7146 GCA_050258235.1 Gemmatimonadota bacterium
TGCACCATCGCGTGCGCATACGCGCGCAGCGCCTCGACCAGCCGGTGCTGTGCGAGCCGTTCCTCGATCCGCTCGCGCACGGCCTCGAACGGTAGCAGCGGACCGGGTGCGAAGCGGTTGATGCGCACGATGTGGATGCCATAGCGCGTCTCGACCAGCTCAGGCAGGAGGCCCGGGCGGGCGAAGTCCTCGATTGCCTGCCAGAACTCCGGCACCGCATCGTCGCGTGCGAGCTGGCCAAGGTTGCCACCGACCTTTCCCGACGGGCAGTTGGACCAGCGGTGTGCTGCGTCCGCAAATCCCGCTTCGTCCTGCCGAAGTGCCTCGAGCTGCTGCTGCGCGAATTCGCGCAGCGCCGGGCGGTGCGCTTCGTCCTGCGGTGCAAAGAGGATGTGATCGACCTCGGCCAGAGTGCCGGCGCGAAACAGCGCTTCGTTGGCCGCGTAGAAGGCGCGGCAGTCCGCCTCGGACGGCGCGTCGACGTGGACTTCGCGATCGAGCAACTCGTCGATCACGGCCTCCTCGCGGTCGCCCTCGATGCCGAGCATCCGGGCGCGGGCCAGCAGCGCGGCGCGTACCTCGCGCAGCAGGGCCGGGGTGTGGGCGTGCATCAGCGGCTCGTGTTCGTCAGCGGCGCGTGCGCACGACCTGATAGGCGCGGCCGAGGTATGCCAGCGCGCCGAATCCGCTCCAGATGTGCACCAGGCGCGAGAACGGGAACACCAGGAAGATCGTCATGCCGAGCAAGAGGTGCAGTTTGAACACGGGCGCGACGTCGGCCACGAAGGCGGACGCGTCGGTGCGCAGCGTGACGATGTGCTGGGCCCAAAGCATCAGCTTGACCATTTCGCTGCCGTCGCGGTGCTGCCACGACACGGTGAGCGAGAACAGGCCGAGCGCGAGCTGGATCGCGAGCAGCCACAGAACGACCCAGTCCATCGACGTGGTATTAGCGCGGATGCGCGGCTCGGTGTAGCGCCGGTGCATCAGGATGATCACGCCCAGCAGCATCGTGAACCCGAACAGTCCGCCGGCAACGATCGCCAGCATCTGCTTGGAAGACGCTTCCACGCCGATCGCGTGCCAGACCGGCAACGGCGTCAGCAGGCCGAACAGGTGGCCGAGGAAGATACCGAGGATGCCGATGTGGAACAGGTTGGAACCAAGCCGCAGCTGGCCGGTGCGCAGCATCTGGCTCGACTCCGAGCGCCAGGTGTACGGCTCGCGGTCGAAGCGGATCAGGCTGCCGATCAGGAAGATCGCAAGGCAGACGTAGGGATAGACACCGAACAGGAGGGTGTTGAGCGTATTCATGCGGCTCTCCGATGGATGTGGATCGCTTGTTCCTGCGGCTGCGTGCGGGACGATCCGCAAGGTGCCGGCGCGTCGAGGAAGTTGACCGGTGCGTCGACCCACGCGGCGTCGATTGCGGCGGGCGTGGTGTCGTCCTCTTCGTCCAGCTCGGCGCTGTCCGTGGCCTCGCCCGCCAGCGCGAGCAGGACGTCGAAGATGTCGACGTAGGTGCTGCCGCGGCGAACGAGCGCGGCGCGGATCACCTGCAGGATATGTGCGATCTCCGCGAGCTGGTCGCGCGCGGCCGCGCTTTCGAGCAGCGACAGGTATTCCAGGAAGGCGGGCAGGTAATCGGGCAACTGCTCGGTGTCGAGCTCGAGTCCGGCCGACCGGTACATCGCAAGCAGGTCGACCATCGCCTGCCCGCGGTCGCGCGAGTCGCCGTGCACGTGCTCGAACAGGTTCAGCGATGTGCGGCGGCCGCGATCGAAGGTCTCGATGTAGGCCTCCTGCAGGTCGAGGAGGTCGCTGCCGCGTAGATGCGCCAGCAGTGGCATGACCGCGCCGCTGCTCGACTCGTCCAGCGCCGTGGCGGCCGACTCGATTTCGCCCAGGTGCGCCAGCAGCTCCGCCGACGGATAGTCGAGCAGCGCGGCGAGCGCGCGAAAACCGCTGTTCATGCCGCCTCCTTGATCCGGATGACCTTGCGCTTCGATCCGAACAGGCTCGGCTTGGCGTCGTTGCCGAACGAGAAGCCGCACGATCCCTTCAGGTCGAACGCATTCTCCGCGTACTCGCGGTGCGTGGTCGGAATCACGAAGCGATCCCCGTAGTTGGCGATCGCCATGATGCGGTACATGTCCTCGACCAGCGCGATGTTCAGGCCTGCCTGCTGCAGCACCTCGGGACGATCCGTGCCGTCGACATGGCGGCCGCGCATGAAGATGCGCATCGCCAGCATCCGCTCCAGCGCGCGCGCCACCGGCGCCTCGTCGCCCGCGGTCAGCAGGTTGGCGAGGTACTTCAACGGGATGCGCAGGCTCTTCACGTTGGGAATTTCTCCTGTCCACTCGATCGCGCCGGCTTCGACGCGCGCCTGCACCGGCGACAGCGGCGGGATGTACCAGACCATCGGCAGCGTGCGGTACTCGGGGTGCAGCGGCAGCGCCACGCGCCAGTCGACCGCCATCTTGTAGACGGGCGACCGTTTCGCGGCGTCGAGCCACGCCTGCGGCACGCCGTCGCGCAGCGCCTGTGCGATGACCTCGGGGTCATTCGGATCGAGGAAGATCGACAGCTGCGCGTCGTACAGGTTCTTCTCGCTTTCGACCGATGCCGCCTGCTCGATGCGGTCGGCGTCATACAACAGCACGCCCAGATAGCGGATGCGGCCCACGCAGGTCTCCGAGCACACGGTCGGCTGGCCCGCCTCGATTCGCGGGTAGCAGAAGATGCATTTCTCGGCCTTGCCGGTCTGCCAGTTGTAATAGATCTTCTTGTACGGGCAGCCCGACACGCACATGCGCCAGCCGCGGCACTTGTCCTGGTCGATCAGCACGATGCCGTCTTCCTCGCGCTTGTAGATCGAGCCCGAAGGGCACGACGCCACGCAGGTCGGATTCAGGCAGTGCTCGCACAGGCGCGGCAGGTACATCATGAAGGTCTTCTCGAACTCGCCGTAGACCTGCTTCTCCATCGCCTCGAAGTTGGCGTCGCGCGAGCGCTTGGCGAATTCACCGCCGAGGATCTCCTCCCAGTTCGGGCCCCACTCGATCTTCTCCATCCGCTGGCCGGTCACCAGCGAGCGCGGGCGCGCAGTCGGCGCCGCCGTCATCTCGGGCGCGTTGTGCAGGTGCTCGTAGTCGAAATCGAACGGCTCGTAGTAGTCGTCGATCTCGGGCAGGTTCGGATTGGCGAAGATGTTCATCAGGATGCGCGCGCGGCCGCCCTGGCGCGGCTCGATCTTGCCGTTGCCCTTGCGCACCCAGCCGCCTTTCCACTTCTTCTGGTTCTCCCACTCCTTCGGGTAGCCGACGCCCGGCTTGGTCTCGACGTTGTTGAACCACGCGTATTCCATGCCGGAGCGGCTGGTCCACACGTTCTTGCAGGTGACCGAGCAGGTGTGGCAGCCGATGCATTTGTCCAGATTCAGGACCATGCCGATTTGGGCGCGTACTTTCATGTCCTTGCTCCAAGAATTTTCTTTACCACAGAGAGCACAGAGGACACAGAGAAATGCACGGAAGACATTGGATCTTCTCTGTGCTCTCTGTGTTCTCTGTGGTTCAACTCACCCTCACGCATTGGCAGCGGCGGCCGCCTGCGCCATCGCATCCGGCGCCGGGGTGTCGAGCCAGTCGACGTTCTTCATCTTGCGCACGATCACGAACTCGTCGCGGTTGGTGCCGATCGTGCCGTAGTAGTTGAACCCGTACGCGAGCTGCGCATAGCCGCCGATCATGTGCGTGGGCTTCAGCACCGCGCGCGTGACCGAGTTGTGGATGCCGCCGCGCTGCCCGGTGATTTCCGAGCCCGGCGTGTTCACGATCTTCTCCTGCGCGTGGTACATCAGGCACATGCCGGGGTTGACGCGCTGGCTGACGACCGCGCGCGCGGCGATCGCGCCGTTGACGTTGTACAGCTCGATCCAGTCGTTGTCGGCGATGCCGGCCGCCTTGGCATCGGTCTCCGAGACCCACACCACCGGGCCGCCGCGGTTGAGCGTCAGCATGATCAGGTTGTCGGTGTAGGTGGAGTGAATGCCCCACTTCTGGTGCGGCGTGATGAAGTTCAGCACCACCTCGGGATTCCCGTTCGGCCGCGTCCCCTTGATGCCGAGCGTCTTCAGGTCCACCGGCGGGCGGTACACGCAGAAGCCTTCGCCGAAAGCGAGCATCCACGCGTGGTCCTGGTAGAACTGCTGCCGCCCCGACAGCGTGCGCCACGGTATCAGTTCGTGCACGTTGGTGTAGCCGGAGTTGTACGAGACCTTCTCGCTCTCCAGGCCCGACCAGGTCGGCGACGAGATGATCTTGCGCGGCTGCGCCTGGATGTCGCGGAAGCGGATCTTCTCGTCCTCGCGGTGCAGCGCCAGGTGCTTGTGATCGACCCCGGTGATCTTGCCGAGTGCATCCCACGCCTTGACTGCGACGTGGCCGTTGGTCTCCGGCGCGAGCATCAGGATCACCTCGGCGGCGTCGATGTCGGTCTCGATCTTCGGCAATCCCTTCGTCGGCCCTTCTTCGCTGACTGCGCCGTTCAGGTCCTTCAGCGCCTGCACCTCGTCCTGCGTATTCCACGCGATGCCCTTGCCGCCGTTGCCGACCTTGGTCATCAACGGCCCGAGCGCGGTGTAGCGCTTGTAGGTGTTCGGGTAGTCGCGCTCCACCACCACCATCTGCGGCCCGGTCTTGCCGGGCACGAGGTCGACCTCGCCCTTCATCCAGTCTTTCACGTCGATCGGCTGCGCGAGTTCGGTCGGCGTGTCGTGCATCGTCGGCGTCAGCACCAGATCCTTCTCGACGCCGAGGTGGCCAACGCAGACCTCGGAGAACTTCTTCGCGATGCCCTTGAAGATCTCCCAGTCGGATCTGGCCTGCCACGCCGGATCCACCGCGGTCGACAGCGGGTGGATGAACGGGTGCATGTCGGAGGTGTTCAGGTCGTTCTTCTCGTACCAGGTCGCGGTCGGCAGAACGATGTCCGAATACAGGCAGGTCGTGCTCATGCGGAAGTCGATCGTCACCAGCAGGTCGAGCTTGCCCTGCGGGCCGTCGTTATGCCACTTGACGTCCACCGGCTTGGCGGCGCCTTCGACGCCGAGGTCCTTGCCCATCACGCCGTGGCTGGTGCCGAGCAGGTGCTTCAGGAAGTACTCGTGTCCCTTGCCCGACGAGCCCAGCAGGTTGGAGCGCCAGACGAACAGGTTGCGCGGCCAGTTCACGGGGTTGTCCGGATCGAGACACGACAGTTTCAGCGTGCCGTCCTTCAGTGACTTGACCGCGAAGTCCTTCGGTTCCATGCCCGCCGCTGCGGCCTGCCTGGCCAGCTGCAGCGGATTGGTCTCGAGTTGCGGCGCCGACGGCAGCCAGCCCATGCGCTCGGAGCGCGCGTTGAAGTCGATGAACGTGCCGCGGTACCTGTCCTTGTCCGCCAGCGGCGACAGGATCTCGTCGATCGCAAGCCTCTCGTAGCGCCACTGGTCGGTGTGCGCATAGAAGAAGCTGGTCGAATTCTGCTGGCGCGGCGGCCGGCTCCAGTCGAGCGCGAATGCGAGCGGCGTCCAGCCGGTCTGCGGCCGCAGCTTCTCCTGGCCGACGTAGTGCGCCCAGCCGCCGCCGCTCTGGCCGATGCAGCCGCACAGCATCAGCATGTTGATCACCGACCGGTAGTTCATGTCGGAGTGGTACCAGTGGTTCATCGCCGCGCCGATGATCACCATCGATTTGCCGTTGGTCTTGGCGGCGTTCTCGGCGAACTCGCGCGCGATCTTGGCCACCCGGTGGCGATCCACGCCGGTGATCTTCTCCTGCCAGGCCGGCGTGTACGGCGCGTTGTCGTCGTAGTTGCGCGCGAGGTTGTCGCCGCCGAGGCCGCGATCGATCCCGTAGTTGGCGACCATCAGGTCATAGACCGTGGCGACCAGCGTTTCCTCGCCGCCGAGCGTGAGCTTGCGCGCCGGCACGTTGCGCACCAGCACGTCCTTGAACGCGTTGGCGGTGAAATGCTCGTTCTGCACCCCGCCGAAGTACGGGAATGCGACCGGCGCCACCTGGTCGTGTTTGCCGAGCAGCGACAGCGCGAGCTTCACCTGTCCGCCGCTGCGCGCGTCGCGCTCCTCGAGGTTCCACTTGCCGGCGTTGCCGCCCTGTTCGCCCCAGCGGAAGCCGATCGAGCCGTTCGGCAGCACGATCTGGTTGTCGGCCTCGTTGACGCCGACCGTCTTCCACTCGGGGTTATTCGACTGCGCGAGCTTGTCGGCGAAGTCGGAGGCGCGCACGTACCGGTCGGCGACGTACGTGTCGCCGCGCTTCTGCAGCAGCACCAGCAGCGGCAGGTCGGTGTACTGGCGCGCGTAGGTGTCGAAGTACGGCACCTGCTTGTCGACGTGAAACTCCTTCAGGATCACGTGTCCCATCGCCATGCCGAGCGCCGCGTCGGTGCCCTGTTTCGGGTGCAGCCACTCGTCCGACAGCTTCGCGACTTCGGAGTAGTCGGGCGTTACCGCCACCGTCTTCGCGCCCTTGTAGCGGACCTCCGTGAAGAAGTGGGCGTCCGGCGTGCGCGTCTGCGGAACGTTCGACCCCCACGCGATGATGTAGGTCGAGTTGTACCAGTCGGCCGACTCGGGCACGTCGGTCTGCTCGCCCCAGATCTGCGGCGACGACGGCGGCAGATCGCAGTACCAGTCGTAGAAGCTCATGCACACGCCGCCGATCAGCGACAGATAGCGACTGCCGGCCGCGTAGCTGACCATCGACATCGCCGGAATCGGCGAAAAACCGATCACGCGATCCGGTCCGTACGTCTTGACCGTATACGCGTTGGCGGCGGCGATGATCTCGTTGACCTCGTCCCACGAACTGCGGATGAAGCCGCCCAGCCCGCGCTTGCTCTGGTACTCGAGCCGCTTGGCTGCGTCCTCGACGATCGAGGTCCACGCGGCGACCGGATCTTTCCCGCTCTTGCGTGCTTCGCGCCACAGGCGGATCAGGCGTCCGCGGACCATCGGATACTTCACGCGGTTGGCCGAGTACAGGTACCAGGAGTAACTCGCGCCACGCGAACAGCCGCGTGGCTCGTGGTTCGGCATGTCAGGGCGCGTGCGCGGATAGTCGGTCTGCTGCGTTTCCC
>JBLMYK010000068.1:0-2783 GCA_050258235.1 Gemmatimonadota bacterium
CGGCAACCCGGACCGTGCCGACGAGGTGCGCGAGCTATGGCGGATCCGCCACCACAGCCTGTACGTGCCGCGCGACTTCGACATCTCGCCGTTCTTCGAGGTCGTCAAGCCGCGCATCGCCAGGGCGTTCGATTACCACGACGCGCCCTGGAGCGAGCACAACACGGTCGTCATGGGCGATGCGGCGCCGACCACCGTAATGGCCGACCCCGATCTGCACGGCTGAGCGCCGCGCTAGAAGATCGCCGGCTCGGCGACCGGCGCGCCGAACGTGGTCTCGAGAAAATCGAAATCGCAGCCCTGGTCCGCCTGCAGGATGTGGCGGCTGAACATCCATCCGTAGCCGCGCTCGTAGCGCAGCGGCGGCGGCGTCCAGGCCGCCTTGCGGCGCGCCAGTTCGGCGTCGCTGACTTCGAGATGAATCCTGCGCGCCGGCACGTCGACCGTGATCAGGTCGCCGGCCTTGACCAGCGCCAGCGGCCCGCCGATGTACGCCTCCGGCGCCGCGTGCAGCATGCACGCGCCGTACGCGGTGCCGCTCATGCGCGCATCCGACAGCCGCAGCATGTCGCGCACGCCCTGCTTCAGCAGCTTGGTCGGGATCGGCAGCATGCCCCACTCCGGCATGCCCGGGCCGCCCTGCGGGCCGGCGTTGCGGAACACCAGGATGTGATCGGCGGTGACGTCGAGATCCGGATCCTCGCTGGCCTTCTTCATCGATGGGTAGTCGTCGAACACCAGCGCCGGCCCGGTGTGCTTCAGAAACCTCGGCGCGCAGGCCGACGGCTTGATCACGCAGCCATCGGGCGCGATGTTTCCGCGCAGCACCGCGAGCGCGCCTTCCGCGTAGATCGGGCGGTCGAGCGGGCGGATCACGTCATCGTTGTAGACCTCCGCCCGCGCGATGTTCGCGCCGAGGCTCTCGCCGTTGACGGTCATCGCATCCAGATGCAGATGCTTGCGGATGCGGTTCAGCATCGCCGGCAGCCCGCCCGCGTAATAGAAGTCCTCCATCAGGTAGGTGTCGCCGCTCGGCCGGATGTTGGCGATCACCGGCACCTTGCGGCTGGCGGCGTCGAAGTCATCGAGCCCGACCGCGCAGCCCGCGCGGCGCGACATCGCGATCAGATGGATGATCGCGTTGGTCGAGCAGCCCATTGCCATCGCGCACGCGATGCCATTCTCGAAATTCCGGCGCGTCAGGATCTTCGCCGGGATCAGGTCGTCCCACACCATCTGTACGACGCGCCGTCCGCAGTCCGCCGACATGCGCGGGTGATTGGCGTCAGCCGCCGGGATCGACGAGGCGCCGGGCAGCGTCATGCCGATCGCCTCGGCGATGCCCATCATCGTTGCCGCGGTTCCCATCGTCATGCAGGTGCCGTGGCTGCGCGCAATGCCGGCTTCCACCTCGAGCCATTCCTGCTCGGTGATCGTGCCGGCGCGGCGCTCGTCCCAGTACTTCCAGCCGTCCGAGCCGGAGCCGAGGATCCTGCCCTTCCAGTTGCCACGCAGCATCGGGCCCGCGGGCAGGTAGATGCAGGGAATTCCCATGCTGAACGCGCCCATCAGCAGGCCCGGCGTGGTCTTGTCGCAGCCGCCCATCAGCACCGCGCCGTCGATCGGGTGACTGCGCAGCAGCTCCTCGGCCTCCATCGCGAGGAAGTTCCGGTACAGCATCGTCGTGGGCTTGACGATCGGCTCCGACAGAGAGATCGCCGGAAGCTCGAGCGGAAAGCCGCCCGCCTGCAGCACGCCGCGCTTCACGTCATCGACGCGCTGCCTGAAATGCGCATGGCACTGGTTCACGTCGGACCAGGTGTTGACGATCGCGATCACCGGCCGGCCTTTCCAGTCGGCCGGCGCGTAGCCCATCTGCATGAAGCGCGAGCGATGCGCGGAGGAGCGCAGGTCGTCCGGCGCGAACCAGCGCGCGCTGCGCAGGGATTCGTAGGTACGGCGCGTCATGGAATCTTCCTCGATGAGTCGTGCCGCGCCCCGATCAGACGAGGCGCGGGCACTCGATGCGGCGGTCGAGCCGGATACTCGTTCCTTGCCTGCGCGTCGTCAATTCTCGGGATCTGGACCGGCCGGAAATCGCGCGATGCTCTCGACCGGAGACTTTGGATGCGGCGCCGGGCCTTCCTTTCCCTGTTGCCTGCGGGCGTACTGCTGCCGCTCGCACCGGTGGCGCAGGATCGCGCCGCCGTGACGCGCGCGATCCCGAAGTCCGGCGAGCGCATTCCGGTGATCGGCATGGGCACCTGGCTCACGTTCGACGTCGGCGACAACGCCGTCGAACGCGCGCAGCGGCGCGCGGTGCTGCAGCGGTTCTTCGCGGCCGGCGGTGGCATGATCGATTCGTCGCCGATGTACGGTCGCGCCGAGCGCCTGCTGGGCGAGTTGCTGGCGCAGGTCGATTCTCGAGGCCGGCTCTTTTCCGCCACCAAGGTGTGGACCGCGTTCGAGCGCATCGGCCCGGCGCAGATGGCCGAGTCGCTGCGGCTGTGGGGGCTGCCGCGCTTCGACCTGATGCAGATCCACAACCTGCTCGCCTGGCGCGGCCACCTGAAGGCCGTGCGCGCCGGCAAGGAGCAGGGCCGCTGGCGCTACATCGGCGTGACGACTTCGCACGGCAACAAGCACGACGAGATGCGCACCGCGCTGACGGCCGAGCCGTGGGACTTCATGCAGATCACCTACAACTTCGCCGACACCTCCGCCGAGCCGCTGATGAACCTGGCGGCCGAACGCGGCATCGCGGTGATCATCAATCGCCCGTT
>JBLMYK010000069.1:0-2781 GCA_050258235.1 Gemmatimonadota bacterium
TGATCGAGGCGATCGCCGAGCGCATGGACTGGAAGCACGACCTGTACAAGAAGGTCGCGCCATACATCCGCGCCGACGCGATCTTCGCGTCGAACACCTCGGGCCTGCCGATCGCCAAGCTCGCCGAGGCGATGGACGAGAGTCTGAAGTCGCGTTTCTGCGGCGTGCACTTCTTCAACCCACCGCGCTACATGCACCTGGTCGAGCTGATCCCGACGCCGGCCACGAAGCCGCAGATCCTCGACGATCTTGAGACCTTCCTCACCACGACGCTCGGCAAGGGCGTGGTGCGCGCGAAGGACACGCCGAACTTCATCGCCAACCGCGTCGGCATCTTCGGCATGCTGGCGACCATCAAGGAGGCCGAAAAGTACGGGATCCCGTACGACGTGGTCGACGACCTGACCGGGTCCAAGCTCGGCCGCGCGAAGAGCGCGACCTTCCGCACCGCCGACGTGGTGGGCCTGGACACGATGGCTCACGTGATCAGGACCATGCAGGACACGCTGCCCGCCTCGGTCGACCCGTTTGCGTCCAACTTCGCCACGCCTCCGGTGTTGAAGGCGCTGGTGGAGAAGGGGGCGCTGGGGCAGAAGACCAAGGCCGGCTTCTACCGTAAGGACGGCAAGGTCATCAAGGTCCTCGATCCGAAGAAGCAGGACTATGTGGAGTCGACCGGCAAGGCCGATGAACTGGTCGCGCGGATCCTGAAGAAGAAGGACCCTGCCGAGCGGCTGAAGCTGCTGCGCGAATCGGATCACCCGCAGGCGAAGTTCCTGTGGGCGATCTTCCGCGACGCGTTCCACTACATCGCGGTGCACCTGGAGTCGATCGCCGACACTGCGCGCGATGTCGACTTCGCGCTGCGCTGGGGCTTCGGCTGGAGTACGGGACCGTTCGAAACCTGGCAGGCGGCCGGCTGGAAGCAGATTGCCGAGTGGGTGCAGTCCGACATCGACAAGGGCGAGGCGCTCGCGAGGACGCCGCTGCCGAAGTGGGCGTTCGAAGGTCCGGTCGCGAACGCAGGCGGAGTGCACACGAAGGAAGGCTCGTGGTCGGCCGCGCAGAAGAAATTCGTCGGCCGCTCCGAGTTGCCGGTGTACGCGCGGCAGCTCTTCCGCGCCCAACTGCAGGGAGAAGGCGCTCCCACCGGCCACACGGCAGGCACCACGCTGCACGAAGACGAATCGGCTCGGATCTGGAAGCTCGACGCCGGGATGGCCAGCGAAGTGCTGGTGTTCTCGATCAAGTCGAAGATGCACGCGATCGGCCCGGGCGTGCTGGCCGGACTGACGAAGGCCATTGATCTCGCCGAGCAGTCCTATCGCGGGCTCGTGATCTGGTCACCGGACGAGCCGTTCTCGGTTGGCGCGGACCTGAACGCGATGCTGCCGGTGTTCATGTCCGGCGGCGCCAAGGCGATCGGCCCCGAGGTCGCGAAGTTCCAGGCCGCGATGATGCGCGTGAAGTACGCGCAGGTGCCGGTGGTCGCCGCGGCGAGCGGCATGGCGCTCGGCGGCGGCTGCGAGCTGCTGCTGCACTCCGCGAAGCGCGTGGCGAATCTCGAGAGCTACATCGGCTTGGTGGAAGTCGGCGTGGGACTGATTCCTGGCGGCGGCGGACTGAAGGAAGGCGCGTTGCGCGCGGCGCAGGCCGCGCAGGCGGCGGGCATGACGGACGTGTTCCCGTTCATCCGCAACTGGTTCACCAACGCGGCGATGGCCAAGGTCGCCACTTCTGCGCTCGAAGCGCGCGCAATGGGGTATCTGCTGCCCAGCGACATCGTCGTGTTCAACAGCCACGAGCTGCTGTGGACCGCGATCGGCGAGGCTTTTGCGCTGCACGCGACCGGCTATCGGCCGCCATTGATGAGCAAGGGGTTCCCGGTGGCCGGCCGCAGCGGCGTGGCGACGATCAAGGGCCAGCTCGTCAACATGCGCGATGGCGGCTTCATCAGCCAGCACGACTTCCACATCGCGAGCCTGATCGCCGACGTGATGTGCGGCGGCGACGTGGAGCCCGGATCGCTGGTCGACGAGCAGTGGCTGCTCGATCTGGAACGCGCGCATTTCGTCTCGCTCGTCAACCACCCGAAGTCGCAGGAACGGATGATGGGAATGATGCAAACCGGGAAGCCGGTCAGGAACTAGTGATCCGTTCCCCAAGGGACGGTTTTCACGGATCACAGATCACGGATCACGGATCACGAAAGGAACATCGAATGACTCGCCAAGTACAGGATGCATACATCGTCGCTGCCACGCGCACGCCGATTGGCAAGGCGCCGAAGGGGAGCTTCAGAAATTTCCGGCCGGACGACCTGCTGGTCTCGGCAATCCGCGGCGCGCTGGCGCAGGTGCCGTCGCTCGACCCGAAAGCGGTCGAAGACGCGATCGTCGGCTGCGCAATGCCGGAAGCCGAGCAGGGACTGAACGTCGCGCGCATCGCCGTTCTGCTGGCGGGGCTGCCTAACTCGGTCGGCGGCATGACGATCAACCGGTTCTGTTCGTCGGGTCTGAATGCGGTGGCGATCGCGGCCGACCGGATCCGCGTCGGCGAGGCGGACGTGATGATCGCCGGCGGCACCGAATCGATGAGCATGGTGCCGATGACCGGCAACAAGCCGTCGTTCAACTCGCACGTCTTCGAGCGCGACGAGAACATCGGCATCGCCTACGGCATGGGATTGACGGCGGAGAAGGTCGCCGCGCAATGGAAAGTCACGCGCGAGATGCAGGACGAGTTCGCATATCAGTCGCACATGAAGGCGATCGCCGGGCA
>JBLMYK010000070.1:0-11578 GCA_050258235.1 Gemmatimonadota bacterium
GCGCGTCGCATCAGGTCCATGCCGCTCAGCGCCTGCGCGTACGCCTGCTCGAGTTTTTCCCGGCTCTGCGGCGCCACGCCCATCGCCACGCTCGCCTCCCTGAGGGCGAAGATGATCGCCATCGTCGGCACGATGTAGGCGCCGCGCTCCGCGACGAAGCCGGCCGTTTCGGCGTCGATCAGCGTGCCGTGCTCGATGCTGCGCACGCCGCATTCGACGCAGCGCCGGATCGCGCTCGCGGGGTGGCAGTGCGCGGCCGCGTAGGTGCGGCGCTCGGTGCATTCGGTGACGATCGCGCTGATCTCGTCGGGACGATACTGGTTCATCCAGATCGGGTCGGTCGGCGACAGCACGCCCCCCGAGCCCATCAGCTTGATGCAGTGCGCGCCCTGCCGAAGCTCCTCACGCGCGGCACGGATGCACTCGTCGACGCCATCGGCGATCTTGCATGCCGAATTGAAGACGCCGCAGGAGCACATCGAGTGGTAGCGCGGACGCTCGTCGACGGGGCGGAAGTCTCCATGGCCGCCGGTCATGGACAGGATCTTGCCGGCGTAGAAGAAGCGCGGCGCGCGGATCACGCGGTCGGCGATCGCCCGGGAAAGGGAGTAATCGCCGCCGCCGACGTCGCGCACCGTGGTGAAGCCGCAGTCGAGCGCGTGGCCGAGCATGCGCACCGCGTGCGCGGCGCGGTACGACTCGCCGAGCGCCTCGTTGCGCAGCACGTTCACATCGCCGATCGTCGCGTGTATGTGCGCGTCGATCATTCCCGGCATCAGCGTCCTGCCGCGCACATCGATCACGCGCGCGTTCGGCGCCGCGATCGGCCGCTCCGACACCTCGCGGATGCGGTCGTCCTCCACCAGCACGCTCATGCCTTCCGGACAGTCCGCGGATACGCCGTCGAAGATGCGCGCATTGCGGAACAGCAACTGCGTCATGGCGTGGCCTCCGGTCCGGGATCGGCGCGCAGTGTGCGCGCCGTCCGCCGGGCACGCAATCGCGGCGGCTCCGTAAACCTACGGAACCCGGCGTGTCGGGCACCGCGCGGGCATCCCTCTCATGCGCGGCGGAGCGAACCTCTGCGCAAATTGCGCGCTCAAAGGCGGCAAGGAGGTGCCACCAGATGAAACAGAATCCATTCCTGACCCTGAGGTTATGCGCCGCCGCGGCAACGGCGGTATTCCTGGGTACCGCGCCGGCGATCGCGCAGCCCGTCAAGGACCCGCTCGGCGTGGTGAAGATCGCCAAGGGACAGCCGATCACGATCGGCTACTGGCTCGTCGTCGCGGGGCCGGACGCCAGCCTCGGCATCGACAGCCGCCGCGGAATCGAGCTGGCGATCGCCGACAAGCACACGCTGCTCGGCCATCCGCTCCGGCTTGTCGGGGAAGACTCCGGGTGCAACGCGGAGGGCGGCGTGACCGCGGCAACCAAGCTGTCAGCCAATCCGGCCATCGTCGCGGCGATCGGCTCGAGCTGTTCCAGCGCGGCGGTTCCCGGAGCGCCGATCCTGTGGAAGGCCGGCATCGTCGACATATCGCCGTCGGCCACCGCGCCGACGCTGACGGCGGCGAACCGCGGAGCGGGCTATGACGGTTTCCTGCGTACCGCGCACAACGATGCGGTGCAGGGCCGCGTCGCGGCAGAGTTCGCGCGCAACGTGCTGCACGCGCAGCGCGCCGCGACGATCCACGACGGCAGCCCGTACGCGGAAGGCCTCGCCAACGTGTTCGCGGACAACTTCAGGAAGCTTGGCGGCACGATCACGTCTCAGGAGGCGATCGGCCCGAACGACACCGACATGCGCCCGGTGCTGACCAAGATCGCGGCCGGCAAGCCGGAGCTGATCTACTACCCGATCTTCGTTGCCGCCGGCGGCTACGTCACACGGCAGGCCAAGGAGGTCGCCGGCCTCGAGAAGACGAAGCTGATGGCGGCCGACGGCGTGTTCTCGCCCGACTTCCTGCGCGCGGCGGGACCGTCCGCCAAGGGCATGTACGACTCGAGCCCCGACCTGACAGCCGAGACGCTGGGGCCGAAGTACAAGGCCTTCCTCGACAAGTACACGAAGAAATACGGCGAGAAACCGCTGTCGGCCTACCACGCGCACGCGTACGACGCGGCGATGATGATCTACGCCGCGATCCAGAAGGTGGCGAAGACCGAGAAGGACGGCACGACGTACATCGGCCGCAAGGCTTTGCGTGACGCGCTGTTCGCGACCAAGGACTTCAGCGGACTGACGGGCACGCTGACCTGCAACGCGCACGGCGACTGCGCCGACCCGCACATTGCGGTCTACCAGTTCGATTCGGCGGACCCGGCCAAGTGGGACCCGGGCCACGATCCGAAGAAGATCTATCCGGTCCACCCCGGTTGATCACATGACCGGCGCGGCGGGCGGCGACCGCTGCGCGTTGCGAACCGAAGCCGGCGGCGTGCCGCGCCGTCGGCTTCGTGTTCACGTGCGCTCCATCGCCATTGTTTCCTCGTATCGGCAAGGCCTGCCGTGAGCATCGAGCGGCGCACGCGGCTGACGCTGCTCGACGCGCTGCTGTGGGCGCTGCGCATCGGCATCCTGGCTCTGAGCGCGGCGGGCGCGTACGGCACGCTGCGCGCAGGCCATTACGGCAGTCGCACCTGGATCGACCTCGTCGTGTTCGGGCTGTCGCAGGGTGCCGTTTACGCGCTGATCGCGCTCGGCTACACGATGGTCTACGGGATCCTGCGCATGATCAACTTTGCCCACGGCGAGGTGTTCATGAGCGGCGCATACACGGCGTACTTCTTCGCCGACGCGCTGGCCCGCTCGGGCCAACTCGACCGCCATCCGATCCCGAGCCTCGCGCTGGTGCTCGCGGTGGCGATGGTGACCTCGACCGTGGTCGCGGTGCTGCTGGAACGCATCGCGTACCGGCCGCTGCGCAACGCGCCGCGGCTGGTGCCGCTGATCACCGCGATCGGCGCATCGTTCTTCCTGCAGTACGCATTCCGCGGACTGTACGGTTCGGGCGTCAACGCCTATCCCGACGTCACGATCCTGCGCGGAGATTGGCAGGTGTTCGGCATCACGATCCTGAAGACGCAGGTCGTGGTGCTCGCAGCCGCCACCGCGATGATGATCGGGCTGTACTGGTACGTGATGAAGAGCCGCACCGGCACCGCGATGCGTGCGGTGTCGGAGGACATGGAAGCGGCGGCGCTGATGGGCATCGACGTCGACCGCGTGATCGCGACCACGTTCGCCGTCGGCGGCGCGCTCGCCGGAGCGGCCGGCTTCCTGTTTGCGCTGGTGTTCAAGCAGGTGCACTTCTTCATGGGGTTCACGCCGGGCATCAAGGCGTTCACCGCTGCGGTGCTGGGCGGCATCGGCAACATCCCGGGAGCGATGCTGGGCGGCGTGGTGCTGGGGCTGCTCGAATCGGTTGGCCCGATCCTGATCCTTGACGGGCTGGGCATCCCCGCGCCGTACCAGCTGAAGGACGTGATCGCGTTCACGATGCTGGTGCTGGTGCTGATCTTCCGGCCGTCCGGCCTGCTCGGCGAGCGGCTGCAGACGAAGAAGGCGTGACGGTGGCCAGAGTCCTGACGTTCGTGCACCGCCTGCGGCTGGCGCCAGTGTGGGGCGCGGTCGCGGTGTTCGTGTCGCTGATCGGCATGGTCGAGACCTTCGCCGGCCGTGGCATCGTCGACGGCGTGCTGTCGCTGGCCGATGCGCTGCTCCTCTTCATCGGCGCGGCGGCAGGATTCCAGGCCGCTCGCTTCGATCGCGTCATCGGATGGAAGCAGCGCATGCTCGGCGCGGTCGCGGCCGGTGCGGTGGTGGGCGCGCTGCTGGCGGCGCTGATCCTGCTCGGACACTGGGTCGATCTGCGGCGCGTGTTCGTCAATGCCTCGCCGGTGTTGTTCAACGATCTGTCGTTCGGGCAGGGTGTGCGGGGCGCGTACTGGCCGATCGTCGCCGGTGCGGCCGCCGGGACAGCCGGCGGCGTCGGCGCGTTATTGCCGCCAGCGGTGCAAGGCCCGGTCGGGCGTGGGCTCGTCGTCGTCCTGCTGCTCGCGCTGTTCCAGGACCTGCTCAATCCACTGCTGTCCGTTGCCGAGCCGCTCGCGATGCTGCGCGACTCGCTGTACGGCGCGAGCGGGCTGTCCATCGCCGGCGCCGTGATCGCGCTGGTGATCACCGCCGCGGCATCGGCGCTGTGGATGCAGCGGGGCCGGACCGCGCGCCGCTGGTATGCCGCGCTGCCGATCGTGCCGCGCCGCGGACTGGCCGCGTTCGCGTTGCTGGTCGCAGTGGCGCTCGTGATTGCGCTGCCGCCGCTGGCCGGCCCGTTCGTCTCGACCGTGCTCGTGTTCGCGGGCCTGTACGCGCTGATGGGGCTGGGACTGAACGTCGTGGTCGGCTTCGCCGGCCTGCTGGACCTCGGCTACGTTGCGTTCTTCGCGATCGGCGCCTACACGACGGCGCTGCTCACGTCGACCGATGCACACGGGCTCGCGCATCTGTCGTTCTGGATCGCCGCGCCGGTCTCGATGGCGATGGCTCTGCTGGCCGGCGTGCTGCTCGGCATTCCGGTTCTCGGCATCCGCGGCGACTATCTGGCGATCGCCA
This sequence comes from Gemmatimonadota bacterium, assembly GCA_050258235.1. Lineage (GTDB taxonomy): Bacteria > Pseudomonadota > Gammaproteobacteria > Burkholderiales > Burkholderiaceae_F > JAKOQB01. The sequence goes on from JBLMYK010000070.1 coordinate 4,619, forward strand.
CGCTAGGCTTCGGCGAGATCATCCGCCTGCTTGTGCTGTCCGACTTCCTGCGGCCATGGCTTGGCGGTTCGCAGGGCGTGCTCGCGGTGCCGAAGCCGCGCCTCGACGGCATCGAACTTGCCAGCCCGGGCGACATCTTCTACGTGACGCTCGTCGCCTGCGCGGTCCTGGTATTCGTCGCCGCGCGGCTGCGCGACTCGCGCCTCGGGCGCGCGTGGATGGCGATGCGCGAGGACGAGGACGTCGCGCAGGCAATGGGGATCAACCTCGTGGCCACCAAGCTCGCCGCGTTCGGGTTCGGTGCGACCTTCGGTGGGCTGGCGGGCGCGATCTTCGCCTCGTTTGTCGGCTCGGTGTTTCCGCAGAGCTTCCAGCTGATCATTTCGATCAACGTCCTCTCGCTGATCATCGTCGGCGGCATGGGCAGCATGCCGGGCGTGATCGTCGGCGCGCTGGTGCTGGTCGGCCTGCCCGAACTGCTGCGGGAGTTCTCCGACTTCCGCTATCTCGTCTACGGCGCCGCGCTGGTCTACATGATGCGCAAGCGGCCCGAGGGCCTTTGGCCGGCGGCTGCGGTCAAGCGCGAACTGCACGCGGAGCAGGCGTGATGGCCACGCTGCTCGCGGCGCGCGAACTGACCAAGCGCTTCGGCGGCCTGGTCGCGCTCGACCGCCTGACGCTCGAAGTCGAAGAGCGCTCGATCCACGGCGTGATCGGCCCCAACGGCTCGGGCAAGACGACCTTCTTCAATTGCGTGACGGGCTTCTATCACGCCGAGGGCGGGACCATCGTGTTCGGCAGCGAACCGGTCGACGGGCTCGCGCCGGATCTGATCACCCGGCGCGGGATCAGCCGCACCTACCAGAACATCCGCCTGTTCGCGAACATGACCGCAATCGAAAACGTGCTGGTCGGCATGCACCCGCACCTGACATCGACGTGGTTCGGCGCGCTGGTGCGCACCGCGGCGACGAAGCGCGACGAGCGCGAGGCGCTCGACGCTGCGCGCGAACTGCTGCGCTGGATCGGACTGGCGGGGCGCGGCGACCTGCTGGCGAAGAACCTCCCGTACGGCGATCAGCGCCGGCTCGAGATCGCGCGCGCGCTTGCCGGGCGTCCGTCGCTGCTGCTGCTCGACGAGCCGACCGCCGGCATGAACCCGCGCGAGACAGCCGAGATGATGGAACTGATCGGCAGCCTGCGCACCGAGCGCGGCATCACCATCCTGCTGATCGAGCACCAGATGCGAGTGGTGCTCGGCATCTGCGACCGCGTCAGCGCGCTCGACCACGGCGTGAAGATCGCCGAGGGCACGCCGCGCCAGGTGCACGACGATCCGCGCGTGGTCGAGGCATACCTCGGCACGCGGCGCGCCGCCGCGCAGGCAGCTTGATGCGATGGCGCTGCTAGAAGTCGACGACCTGCACGTCTACTACGGGCAGATCCATGCGCTGAAGGGCGTTTCGGTTGCAGTCGAGCGCGGCGAGATCGTCACGCTGATCGGCGCCAACGGGGCGGGCAAGACGACGACGCTGAAGACCATCAGCGGCTTGCTGCGCCCGCGCACGGGCAGCGTGCGCTGCGACGGCGAGGAACTCACCCGCATCGCCGCGCACAAGATCGTCGCGCGCGGCATCGTGCAGGTGCCGGAGGGGCGGCGCATCTTCCAGAGCCTCACCGTGCTCGAGAACCTGGCGATGGGCGCCTATTCGCGCGGCCGCGCCGATCCCCGGGACATCGAGCGGATGTTCGCAATGTTCCCGCGGCTGGCCGAGCGACGCACGCAGGTCGCCGGCACGCTGTCCGGGGGCGAGCAACAGATGCTCGCCATGGGCCGCGCGCTGATGAGCGAACCGCGCGTGCTGCTGCTCGACGAACCGTCGATGGGCCTGGCACCGGTGCTGGTCGACGGCATCTTCGACACGATCCAAGCGATCAACGCGCGCGGGGTCACGATACTTCTCGTCGAGCAGAACGCGGCGATGGCGCTGGCCGTCGCCCACCGCGGATACGTGCTCGAGACCGGATCGATCGCGCTGGCCGGTGAGTCGGCCGAACTGCGCGAGAACGCAAAGGTCAGGAGCGCGTACCTCGGCGAGGCGTGAGCCTGAATGCGCCGGTTCGTCGCGAGCCGCGCCCTCGGGCATCGATACGCTATTGCGCCTGAACGATCGACGGGACGTCGCGTCGAACTTTGACAGGAGCGGCTCCCCCTCCGCGTCGCCGTTCGGGAGCCTCGTGCGAGAACTGCACTCTGCGATGAACGACACCGGAAGCGGATACCTGACCCGTCGGGGCTTTCTGCAGGTGATGACGGGTGCGGCCACCACGTGGCCATTCAGGCGCTGGTACGAGGAATGGCGGGCGCTTGGCCTGCGACCGGCGCCGAAGTCGGTGACGCCGTACATCACGCCGAACGACGATTTCTATCTGGTCGCGGTCGATCCTTCGTTTCATCCGGCGCTCGACGACAGGACCGTGGTTACGGACTGGTCGCTCGAACTGGCCGGCAGTGACGGCGACTCGCGCGCGCTGCGTTACCACGAGCTGATCAATCGCGCCACGCGCAGGATCGACCACACGTTCGAGTGCATCGGCAACGGCGTCGGCGGACAGTTGATCGGCAATGCCGAGTGGCACGTGATTCCGCTGCGCGAAGTCCTTGCCGACGCGCCCGGGGGAACCGGCGAGGTCCGCTCCGTCATGTTCACGGGGTTGGACGATTTCTACTCCAGCGTCTCGGCCGAGCGAGCGCTGGACGATTACGCGTTTCTCGCATTGCGCATGAACGGCGAGGCGCTGCCCCCGGCGCACGGCTTTCCGGCACGGGTGATCCTGCCTGACCTGTACGGGATGAAGCAGCCGCGCTGGCTGCGCCGCATCGCGCTGCAACGCACGCCGCAGACGACCTCGTACTGGGAGAAGCGCGGCTGGGCGGGCGAAGTGCCGGTCAAGACGATGTCGCGGCTTGATCCGCGCGGACGGCTTGCCGCAGGGACGAAGGCGGAGATCACCGGCATCGCCTTCGCGGGACGGCGCGGCATTGCGCGCGTTGAAGTGTCGCTCGACGACGGTGCAAGCTGGGTGGCCTGCGAACTGCTGACGCCGCGCCGGCCGGGCGTGTGGTCGCTATGGCGCTACGAGTGGACCGCACCCGCCAGCGGACGGCACGTGCTGCGGGTGCGCGCCACCGACGGCTCGGGCCAGACGCAGACCGCGCTGCGACGGGACTCCTGGCCGGATGGCGCGAGCGGATACGACGGCGAGGAAGTGCGCGTGCTCGCTGCCGCGTGACGAGGCGGCTAGGGAACAGTTCGTAGCCAAAGCGCGTGTTACCGATCCGGGCGCACCGTCGCACAATTGGCGCACGCCCCTGCAACCGTGGCCTGTGCCGATCGTGCTGCGCCGGGCCGCGAGGGGCGCCATCGATCGCGCGCGGGACTCCTGGCGGCCAGAAACCGCACATCAGAGGACGTGCGCCTTTTGCGTGCAGCGAAGGAGACATCAATCATGGAAAAGCCAGCGGATTCGGCTGCAGATGCGGTAGCTCGCACGGCCGGAAAGTTCTCGGGCCGCATCCTGCGTCCAAACGACGCAGGCTATGAGGAGGCGCGTCGGGTCCACAATGGACTGATCGATCGCCGTCCCGCACTGATCGCACGCTGCCGCGGTGCGGCCGATATCGTCGACGCCGTCAGGCTGGCACGCGAACTGGGCCTCGAGGTCGCGGTCCGAGGCGGCGGTCACAACGTCGCCGGGCGCGCCACCACGAACGGCGGGCTGATGATCGACCTTGCCGAGATGAAAGGCGTCCATGTCGATGCGCGTGCCCGGATCGCCCGCGTCGAAGGCGGCGTCAACTGGGCCGAACTGAACCGCGAGACGCAGCTGCATGGACTGGCCGTGACCGGCGGCGTGGTGTCGACCACCGGGGTTGCCGGACTCACGCTCGGCGGTGGGCTCGGCTGGCTGATGGGCAAGTACGGACTGGCGCTGGACAACCTGCGCTCCGTCGACCTCGTCACCGCGGACGGAGCGGTCGTGCGCGCGAGCGCCAAGGAGAATCCCGACCTGTTCTGGGCGGTTCGCGGCGGCGGTGGAAATTTCGGCGTGGCAACATCGTTCGAATTCCGCCTGCACCGTGTCGGACCGACGATCACCGGCGGCGTCGTTGCGCACCCGTTCTCGCAAGCGCGCGATGTGCTGACTCTGTTCCGCGATCGCACCGCCTCCCTGCGCAATGAGATGACCCTGTTCGGTGGCCTGATCCACGCGCCCGACGGATCGGGAACGAAACTGGCCGCGATGGTGACCTGTCACTGCGGCTCGCTGGCGGCGGGCGAGAAGGCGACGCGCCCACTGAAGACCTTCGGCAAGCCGGCGCTGGATGCGATCGGCCCGATGCCGTATTGCGAACTGAACTCGATGCTCGATGCGGCATATCCCAAAGGGGCGCTGAATTACTGGAAGTCGACCTTCCTGGCCGAACTGAGCGACGATGCAATCGGCACGATGATCGATTGCTTCGCCGGCTGCCCGACGCCGATGGGCCAGCTCCTGATCGAGCACTTCCACGGCGCGGCGACGGGCATCGGTGTCGCCGACACGGCGTTTCCCCACCGTGCCGATGGCTACAACTTCCTCGTGCTCGCGGAATGGATGGACCCCGCGCACAACGATCGCTGCATGGCCTGGGCGCGCGATACGTACGCGAGGATGCAGCCATTCGCGCGCGCGGCGCGCTACGTCAACTACCTTGGCGACGAAGAGGGCGACGACGCAGTCGCCGCCGCGTACGGACCCAACTACGCGCGACTGCGCCAGGTGAAGTCGAAGTACGATCCCGGCAATTTCTTTCACCTGAACCAGAACATCCGGCCGATGGACTGACGTTCGCCGGCCGGCCTTGCCGTGAACCTCGTCGCGACTGCTGCTTTGTTTGTCGCCACGGCGGTTGCGGAGATCGTCGGTTGTTATCTGCCGTATCTGTGGCTCCACGACCGCGCCCCCTTCTGGGTCCTGGTGCCTGCCGCCCTGTCCCTCGCCCTGTTTGTCTGGCTGCTCTCGCTGCATCCGACCGCGGCGGGCCGCGTCTACGCCGCCTACGGGGGCGTCTATGTGACGACCGCGGTGGCGTGGCTGTGGCTCGCCGAGGGCGTGCGCCCGACCATGTGGGATATCGCGGGATCGCTCGTCGCCATCTCCGGCATGGCGATCATCATGCTTGGCGCGCAAATGTGAAGCACGGTCGGGCGCGCTGCAACTGAATGGCCCGCGCCGTTCGGGGCTTCCAGCGACGTTTCGCATCAGGCGTCATGAGCGTCGCAGAGGCGGGTGCGCCGCTGGACGCTGCCGGTGTCATGATGCGCGACCGACCGCAGACGAGAGGTGAATCCGATGGGCACCGACGGCGACATCACCACGCACTACACGCGCGGCGACCTTCTTGCGCGCCTGGACGCGGCGCTCGTCGCCGATGGCGTCGACCCGGACCACCCGAGCATCGCGGGGCTCGCACCGTACGATCACTTCCACGGTCGCGGCATCGAGGCGACGGTCGATATCGCCAGACTGATGCGCGCCGGCCCCGCCGACCATCTGCTCGACATCGGCAGCGGTATCGGCGGACCGGCGCGCTACCTCGCGGACCGTTTCGGCTGCCGGGTCACCGGGATCGACCTGACGCCCGAGTTCTGCGAGGTGGCGCGCCACCTCACCCGCCGGCTCGGCCTCGAGGAACGCGTGTCGTTCGAGCTCGGCAACGCGCTGACGATGCCGTTTGTCGCTGCGAGCTTCGACGGGGCGTACTCGATGAACGTCTCGATGAACATCGCCGACAAGAGCGCCTTTTACCGCGAGATTCGCCGGGTGCTGAAGCCCGGCGCCTGGCTGGTGCTGTCGGAGGTTGCGCAGGGCGAAGGCGGCGAGATGATCTACCCGGCGCCGTGGGCGGACAGCGCACAGGCGAGCTTCCTGTCGACCCCCGAGCAGGCGCAACGCGGCCTGCTGGAGGCTGGGTTCGACGTGATTGAACTGCGCAGCAGCGCGGAGGAAGCGCGGGCGTTCGGCGCCCGCTCGCGCGCGATGGTCGAGCGCGGCGAGAAACCGCCGCACCGCGCGGTGATGCTGATCTACGGCGAAAGCGCGCGCCGCATCATGGCCAACATGACGCGTGCGCTGGCGGAGGGGCGCGTCGTGCCGATCGAGATCCTTGCGCGCAAGCGGGGTTAGCGGCTCGAGTGATCCGCCCCGCCTGCGAATTCAGCGCTGCGCCCGTTCGACGAGCGTCCACAGCAGAAGAAAGCAGCCGACGACCACTGCGCCGATGCCTGCAATCAGCAGCGTTCCGGTCTGGTAGCCGCCGAGATTGAACCTGCCGCCCAGCCTGGCGGCAACGGAAACGAGCATCAGCAGGATCCCGAGCAGTCCGATCAGCTGGCCGCCCCGGAACACAGTCGCGTTCATTGCTTCCTCCCTTGATCGAGCGAAACGACAGCGTGGCACGGGCGAGGCTACACGTCATCCCCGACGGTTCCGCTCACGTACGAAGAAATACGTGATGACATCGACTCAACCGTGCGTCCTGTGTACAGCCGCCACCGACGCATCTAGGCTATGCGATAGGCCCTGACATGAAGACGGTTCCCGGACATGAATGGCGTCGGATCAACGGTCCTGGTCGGATTGCTGCTCGTGACACTCTCGTTACCGGTTGCGGCTGCGCGGACAGCGAGGCCATCCGGAAGCCATTCCTACCGCGGTCAGGCATCCGGCAGGTCGCAGGCGGCAAACCGAAGTCAGCCCACCCGCCGCTATGCGAGCGGCGCCAGGCGCGATCTGCACGGCCGGATCGCACGGTCGAGCAAGGCGCGCGCCGATTTCCAGCGATCGCATCCCTGTCCTTCGACCGGGAGGAAGCGCGGCGCCTGTCCCGGCTACGTGATCGATCACGTGGTGCCA
>JBLMYK010000071.1:0-14301 GCA_050258235.1 Gemmatimonadota bacterium
GCGAGCAGGTAGTCGATGTGCCAGTGCAGGCGCTTAATCCCTCGCAGATGGCGCGCGATCCGGGCGTCGAGATTGCGCCGCGCCGAACCCGTGTACAGGTAGCGCCCGGCCGGAAAGTCGAAGACACCGAGTCGGCCGATCGCGCAGCGCAGCGGCCGCGCAATTTCGATCAGCAGCTGATAACTGAAGCAGGCGGCCATCGTTGCCCCGATCAGGCCGGCGACTGCAGCACCTTCATCTTCGCGACGAAGGTGCGGATGCGCTTCGCGTTCGTGCCGATATCGCTGCTGCCGAGGCGCGACACCGAGCGGATGTCCAACCGGCTGCCGGCGCCGTGCGGAGCGATCCGGATCACGACGTCGTCCTTGAAACCGAACATCAGCGTGGTCGCGGTCGCCTCGATGCGCAGATCCTGCGGCGCCGCGGCCACAATGTCCCAGCCCATCTCGCGCGCGACGCGCTCGGCCTGCGCAAAGGCCTGCGCGGGCGGCACGTCGAGCAGCAGCGGCGCGATGTCCGGATAGGCGCGCTTCTGCTGCTCGGCGACTGTTGCGCTGTAGTCGACGGAATTGGGCGCACCCTTGCGCAGCGGAAGCACCGCGACGAACTGCGGCGGGTTCTCGGTGTCGGTGCTGATGTCGTGGATCTTGGGCAGCCGGGTTGCCTCGCGATACAAGTACAGCGGAGGGCCCGCGGTCGCGATGCCGATGGCCAGGCCCGCCACCCCGATCGCCACGAAGCGGCGCGCGCCGGCGCGAATCGACAGCGTCATCGCTACCAGGGACACCAGCGCGGCGAGCAGCGCCAGTCCCGTGGACCAGGACAGGATCCGGAATCCGGCGCCCAGGCCCCACGTGCCGAGCCGGTAGCCGGGGCCAGCGCCCAGTGCGGCAAGCGAACAGGCAGCGGCGAGACACAGTCCGATCCAGGCGAGCGCGCCGGCAATCCGTCGCGCCCCGCCGTCGCGGCCCGCTGATGCTTTGCCAAGTGTCATGGATTCACCTCGTGCGCGATGATCGCGCACTTCATTGGTTCTTCGCTGCGGCGAAATTGTCGGCTGCCGTCGATGCCGCCCCCGTAGACTGCGCGCCGCGGGCGAAGTTCGCGCGCCGACGCCCAGGGGCGATTCCAACACCGCGGGCCCGTCTCGAAAAACCGGATGACCGTCACCGTCGTCGCCATCTTCGCCATCGTCTACGTCGGCATGATCCTCGGCGGGCTGCCGTTCCTGCAGCTCGACCGTACCGGAGTGGCGCTGCTCGGCGCAATCGCGCTCGTCGCCATCGGCGAACTGACGCCGGAGCAGGCGGCACAGTCGATTCACCTGCCCACCCTGCTGCTGCTGTTCTCCTTCATGGTGATCTCGGCGCAGATGCGTCTCGGCGGCTTCTACGGCTGGGTCACGCAGCACATCGCGGCGCTTCGGCTGCCGCCGGCGGCGCTGCTCGCGATGGTGATCTCCGTGACGGCCGCGCTGTCGGCGGTGTTCAGCAACGACATCGTGTGCCTCGCGGTTGCACCCGTGCTGGCCGAGGCTTGCCTGCGACGCGGACTCGATCCGGTACCGTTCCTGCTCGCGCTGGCTTGCGCCGCCAACATCGGCTCCGCGGCGACCTTGATCGGCAACCCGCAGAACATGCTGCTCGGGCAGGTGCTCAGGCTGCCCTTCGGCGCCTACTTTCTCGAGGCGATCGTGCCCGTGCTGCTCGGCCTGGCGACGCTGTGGGTGATACTGGCCTGGCAGTCGCGCGGAAGATGGCGCGCACCACTGCCGCCGACGGCATCGGGACGCGCGGGCGACACCCCTCTGGACCGCTGGCAGACGGCAAAGGGCCTGACGGTCGCGGTGGCGCTGATTGCCGCGTTCCTCTTCTCCGGCCTGCCGCGCGACGTCGCCGCGCTCACCGGCGCCGGCCTGCTGCTGATGAGCCGCAGGCTGCACTCGGCGAACACGCTCGGCCTGGTGGACTGGGAGCTGCTGATCCTTTTCATCGGCCTGTTCGTCGTCAACCATGCGCTCGAACGCACCGGGGTGACCGCAGAGGTGGTGCGCTGGCTCGCCGCGCAGGGATTCGCGCTGAGCGAGCCAGGTCCGCTGTTCGCGGCGACGCTGGCATTGTCGAACGTGGTGTCGAACGTTCCCGCGGTGATGCTGCTGCTGCCCGCGGCGACCAAGCCGTTCTCCGGCCCGATGCTGGCGCTGGTCAGCACGCTGGCGGGCAACCTGCTGATCGTCGGCTCGATCGCCAACATCATCGTCGTCGACGCCGCCCGCCGGCAGGGAATCGCGATCGACTGGCGGCGCCACCTGCGCACCGGACTGCCGGTGACGCTGGCCACGCTCGCGATCACCGCGGCCTGGTTCGGCTGGCGGGCCGGGGTCATGGTGTTCTGATCCGGCGCGACGAAGCGGTACAGTAACGCCCGGACCGAATGAGGTCGGACTGAGATCGCCATCGAGTAACGGGAGACACGCCATGAGCAATCGTCGTCAGTTCATCCAGCACGCCGCTGCAGGCGCCGCCGCACTCGCCGTTCCCCTGATCGGCGGCGCGCAGCCCAAGGCGGTGAAGGTCGGCATCCTGCACCCGGTGACCGGCGCGCTGGCTTTTTCCGGGCAGCAGTGCCGGGCAGGCGCGCTGCTCGCGGTGGACGACATCAACAAGGCCGGCATCAAGTCGCTCGGCGGCGCCAAGATCGACGTGATGCTGGGCGACGCGCAGAGCACGCCGCAGGCGGGTACCGCGGAAATCGAGAAGATGAACGAGGCCGGCTGCGCAGCGGTGGTCGGCGCCTATGCGTCGGCGATCTGCCTCGCCACCACGCAGGCGGCGGCCAAGTACAACCTGCCGCACGTGGTCGACGTCGGTGTGGCCGACCAGATCGTCGAGCGCGGCCTGAAGAACACCTTCCGCTTCGGCCCCGGCTACCGAGTGTGCGCGCAGATCGCGGTGAACAACCTGCACGTGATGAACGTCGCCGCCGGCAAGCCGGCCAAGACGGTGATGATCATCCATGAGGAGTCGCTGTTCGGCACCGGCACCGCCAACCTGCTGGCGCGCGAACTGCCAGGCTACGGGTACGAGGTGAAGGAGATCATCAAGCACGCCAACCCGACGCGCGACTTCAACAACATCGTTCTGCGGATCAAGGCGGTGAACCCCGACATCGTGATTCCTGCCAACTACTACAACGAATACGCGCTGCTGGTGCGCACGATGCAGCAGCAGAAGGTGGTGCCGAAGGCGATCTATTCGGTGCTCGGCGGCGCGGCGTCGAGCTACAAGTTCGTCAAGGAGTACCCCGACGCGGCCAACGGCATCATCGACTGCAACCACTGGTTCAACCCGAAGGACAAGCGTTCGGGCGAGCTGCGCCGGCGGGTCGAGGCGAAGGGCCTGTACTTCACCTACGAGATCTTCAACACCTACACCGCGGTGCGCCTGCTCGCCGACGCGCTGGAGCGCGCGAAGAGCGCCGACCGCGCGGCGATCATCGATGCGCTGGAGAAGAGCACCTTTTCCGATCACTTCATGCCGTACGGGCCGACCAGGTTCGTCAACGGCCAGAACACGGGCGCGCAGCCGCTGATGACCCAGGTGATCAAGAACGACATCCGCGTGATCGTTCCGCGCGAATACCGCGAAGCGGAGCCGATCTTCCCGCTCCGGGCCTGACGCGCCCGCGCCGCCGTGCTCGAGTTCGGCATCCTGTTCCCGTCGGTGCTGAACGGGCTGACCACGGGCGCGGTGTACGCGCTGGTCGCGCTCGGGCTGACGCTGATCTACGGCGTGCTGCACATCATCAACTTCGCGCACGGCGCGGCGTTGATGGTGGCGCTGTACGCGGTGTACCTGCTGCACGCGCGGCTCGGCATCGATCCCTATCTTTCGCTGCCGATCGTCGTACCGGGCATGTTCGCGTTCGGCTATGCGCTGCAGCGGATCGTCATCAACCGCGCCAGCCACGGCAAGGACGAGAACATCCTGCTCGCCACGCTCGGCATCGCGATCGTGCTGGAGAACCTGGCGCTGCTGGCGTTCAAGAGCGACACGCGCTCGATCGAGACCGCCTACACGCTCACCACGGTTCCGATCGGCCCGGCGATGATCGCGTTGCCGAAGCTCATCGCCTTCGGCGGAGCGCTGGTCGCCTCCGCGCTGCTGCTTGCGATCGTCACGCGCACCGACCTGGGCCGCGCGATCCGAGCGGTGGCCAGGGAGAAGCACGGCGCGAAACTGATGGGGATCGACGTCGACCACATCTACGCGATGAGCTTCGGCATCGGCCTGGCGTGCCTCGGCGCCGCAGCCTGCTTCCTGCTGCCGGCGTACTACGTCAACCCGCAGGTCGGCAACGGCTTCGTGCTGGTGGCGTTCACGATCGTCGTGCTCGGCGGCATGGGCAGCTTCGCGGGCGCGCTGCTCGGAGGACTGCTGATCGGCGTGGTCGAATCGCTCGGCGGACTGTTCCTGGGCGAATCGCTCGGACAGATCGGCATCTTCGCGATCTTCATCGCGGTGCTGCTGTTCCGCCCGCAGGGGCTGTTCGGGTCGCGCGCGTGATCGGCATGAAGGACCTGGGCGCGATCGGAGTCTTTGCGGTGGCGCTGATCCTGCTCACGCTGTCGATCGATTCCGGCGTGTGGCTGACCACGATCATGATGGCGCTGTACGCGGCGCTGCTGGCGCAGTCCTGGAACATCCTCGGCGGCTACGGCGGCCAGTTCTCGTTCGGTCACGCGCTGTTCTTCGGCACCGGCGCCTACGCGCAGGCGATCGCGCAGGTCACGTACGGCTTCAATCCGTGGCTGGCACTGCCGTGCGCGATAGCGCTTGCCGCGCTGGTCGGCGTCTTCGTCGGTGCGCTGTCGTTCCGCTACGGGCTGAAGGGGTCGTACTTCGCGCTCGTCACGCTCGCGTTCGCGGAGGTGTTCCGCATCCTCGCGCTGTCGGTCGGCTTCACCGGCGCCGGCGTCGGCATGATGCTGCCGCTCTCCGAATCGTTCGCGAACCTGCAGTTCTCGTCGCGCAAGGGCTTCATCGGGCTGGCATTGGGATTCGTCGTCGCGGCGATGCTCGCGACCGCGTGGCTGCGCCACTCCCGCTTCGGGGCCTGGCTGCAGGCGGTGCGCGACAACGAGGACGCGGCGCGTGCAATCGGCGTCGATCCGTTCCGCGCCAAGCTCGGTGCGATCGCGCTTTCCGCCGCGCTGATGGGTGCCGGCGGCGCTTTCTATCTGCAGGTATTCCAGTACATCGATCCGTCGATCGCGTTCGGCCCGCAGGTGTCGGTCGAGGCGCTGCTGGGCGCGATCGTCGGCGGCATCGGCACTCTGTGGGGGCCGGTCCTCGGCGCGGCGGTCCTGCACCTGCTGTCCGAGGGCACGCGCAACCTGTTCGGTCAGCTGCCGGGACTGAACATGGTGATCTACGGCTGCGTGCTGGTGCTGATCGTGATGTTCCTGCCGCGCGGGCTGGCCGGCGCGGGACGCAACGTGCGCGATCTGTGGCGAGGGCGCCGCGGTGGCTGACGCGCTGCTGCAGCTTGATCGCGTGTCGATCGCATTCGGCGGTCTGCGCGCAGTGCAGGATGTCAGCCTCGAGGTGGCGCCGAACACGCTGACCGCGCTGATCGGGCCCAACGGCGCCGGCAAGACGACACTGTTCGCGCTGATGTCGGGCTTTCTGAAGCCGGACTCCGGAACGATCAGCTTCGACGGTCGCGACATCACCGGCGCCGCGCCGCACGACAACGCGCGCGCCGGAATGACCCGCACGTTCCAGGTGGTGCAGCCGTTTGCCGCGCAGACCGTGCGCGAGAACATCGCCGCCGGCGCGCACCTGCACGAAGCGAGACGCGCCGCGGCGCTGGCTACGGCCGAAGAGGTCGCGCGGCGGGTCGGCCTGGCGGCGCAGCTGGACAAGCCGGCCGGCGACCTGACGGTCGCCGCGCGCAAGCGGCTCGAGCTGGCGCGTGCGCTGGCGACCCGGCCGAAACTGCTTCTGCTCGACGAGGTCCTCGCCGGCCTGAATCCGCAGGAACTGGCCGAGATGATCCCGGTCGTGCGCGGTATCGCGGCGAGCGGCGTCACCGTGCTGATGATCGAGCACGTGATGCAGGCGGTGATGAACCTGGCGCAGCACGTGTGGGTGCTGTCGCAGGGCCAGATGATCGCGGCCGGCTCGCCGGCCGACGTCACCTCCAACGAGCGCGTGATCGAGGCTTACCTCGGCCATGGCACGGCCGCGCGATTGCGCCGGACGGCGGCGTGAGCGGACTGCTTTCGGTCACCGGGCTGCGCGGCGGTTACGGGCGCGTCGAGGTGCTGCGCGGCGTGGATCTGAATGTCGATGAGCGCGAGGTGGTCGCGCTGCTCGGCGCCAACGGCGCCGGCAAGACCACGCTGAACAACACCGTGTGCGGCATCTACCCGGCCTGGTCGGGCAGCGTGATGTTCGACGGGCGCGAGCTGACGCGCGCGCACTACCGCCAGGTCGTCGAAGCGGGACTGATCCAGGTTCCCGAAGGACGCCGGATCTTCCCCAACCTGACCGTGCGCGAGAACCTCGAGCTCGGCGCGTATGCGCGCGCGCGGGAACGACGCGCCCGCAACCTCGAGCGCGTGTTCGCGACCTTTCCGCGGCTGCAGGAGCGTCTCGCGCAGAAGGCGGGAACGATGAGCGGCGGCGAGCAGCAGATGCTGGCAATCGGGCGCGGGCTGATGGCGGAGCCGCGCCTGCTGATCCTCGACGAGCCGTCGCTCGGGCTGGCCCCGCTGCTGGTCGAGGAGATGTTCGCGCTGATCCGCCGCCTGCACGGCGAGGGCATTGCGCTGCTTCTGGTCGAACAGAACGTGGCGCAGTCGCTCGAGATCGCCGACCGGGCCTACGTGCTGGAGAACGGCGCGGTGCGCTTCCACGGTACGCCGCGCGACCTGCTGGCGAGCGACGACCTGAAACGCGCCTATCTCGGACTTTGAAGGATGCGGGATTCCCTGCCGAAGCCATTGCGGATCTCCTCGGCGACCATCGAGGCCGGAGGTCCGCGCACGCGACTGAAACGACGACTGGAGCGATCGAAATGAGCAAGAAGACAGCCCCCGAATACGATCTGCTGATCCGGAACGTGCGCGTCGTGCGACCGCACGGCAACGCGGTGCACGAGGCCGACATCGCCGTGCGCGACGGCCGCGTGGCGAAGGTCGCACCCGCGATCGACGTCGCGCGCGCCAAGGAGGTCCACGATGGCAAGGGGCGGCTCGCATTCCCCGGTGTCGTCGATGCACACATGCACGCCGGCATCTACTCGCCGCTGGAAGAGGATGCGGTGAGCGAGAGCAAGGCCGCCGCGACGGGCGGCGTCACCTCCTCGCTCAATTACTTCCGCACCGGCCAGTACTACCTGAACAAGGGCGGCTCGTACAGGAAGTTCTTTCCGGAAGTGCTCCAGATCGCCGACGGGCGCTTCCACGTCGATTACGGCTTCCACCTCGCACCGATGGAGCGGCGGCACATCGACGAAATCCCGTGGCTGATCGACAAGCACGGCGTGGCGAGCTTCAAGATCTTCATGTTCTACGGCTCGCACGGGCTGCACGGCGCGAGCGACTCGCAGCGCCAGTTCCTGATGATCGGCGAGGACGAGCGCTACGACTACGCGCACTTCGAGTTCGTGATGCGCGGCGTGCAGGCTGCGCGCGAGCGCTACCGCGAGCGGGCGCGGCAGATCTCGCTTTCCCTGCATTGCGAGACCGCCGAGATCATGACCGCATACACGAAGATGGTCGAGAAGGACCGGTCGATGAAGGGGCTGGCCGCGTATCACGCGGCGCGTCCGCCGCATTCGGAAGGGCTCGCGGTCTTCATCGCCGCCTACCTTGCGCACGAAACCGCGCTGCCGAACATCAACCTGCTGCACCTGTCGTCGAAGAAAGCGGTGCAGGCCGCGCTGATGATGGCCGAGGTGTTCCCGCACATCGACTTCCGGCGCGAGGTCACGGTCGGCCACCTGATGCTCGACGTGAGTTCGCGCGCGGCGGAACTGGCCAAGGTCAACCCGCCGATCCGCCCGCGCGAGGACGTCGAGTACCTGTGGCAGCAGCTGCTCGAAGGCAAGCTCGACTGGGTGGTGAGCGACCACGCGTGCTGCCGGCACGAGATGAAGATCCCGAAGCAGTACTTCGGCAACATCTGGATGGCCAAGAGCGGATTTGGCGGCACCGAGTACCTGCTGCCGGCACTGGTCAGCGAAGGCAGCCGCCGCGGCATGAGCTACAACCACATCGCGCGCGTGACGAGCTTCAACGCTGCGCAGCGTTACGGACTGAACCGCAAGGGCGACATCGCGGAGGGTTTCGACGCCGATATCGCGCTGGTCGATCCGGCGAAGACCGGGACCGTGCGCGCGCAGGAATCGCCGTCGACCCAGGGCTATACGCCGTTCGAGGGGATCGAACTGTCGGCGCGCGTCGAGGCCACCTATCTGCGCGGCACGAAGATCTTCGAGGGCGGCAGGATCATCGGCAAGCCGCGCGGACAGTACCTGCATCGACCGACCGCGTGAAACCCACGGTCATCCGCGCCGCCGCGATGCCGGCCGGCACGCCAGACGTGCCGGTGGCGATCGTCGGCGCGGGCGCGTGCGGACTGACGGCGGCGATCTTCCTGCGCGACACCGGCATCGATTGCGCGCTGCTCGAGCGCGACGCCCGCGCGCAGGGTTCGACCGCGCTGTCGTCGGGTTTCGTTCCCGCCGCCGGCACACGGGTACAGCGCGCGGCCGGCGTGGACGACAGCGCTGAACGATTCGCCGCCGACATCCAGGCAAAGGCGAAGGGTACGGCGGCGCGCCACCTCGTGACCGCCTACACGGAGGCCGCCGCGCCCGCGCTCGACGCGCTCGCCGAACGGCACGGTCTGCAGTTCGAGCTGCTCGAAGGTTTTCTGTACCCGGGCCATTCGGTGCCACGCATGCACACGCTGCGGGAACACACCGGGGCGGCGCTGATTGCGGCGCTCGACGCCGCGGCGGCGCGGGCCGGCGCGATGCTCGCCACGAACGCGCTGGTGCGCGAACTGTGGTGCGACGCTTCGGGTCGCCTGCTCGGCGTCGGCTACGAGCGGCCCGATGGCGCGCGCGAACATCTCGCCTGCCGCGTGCTGCTGCTCGCGTGCAACGGCTTCGGCGGCAATCCGGACATGGTGCGCGAATGGCTGCCCGCGATGCGCGATGCCGTTTTCGCCGGCCACGTCGGCAACGACGGCGCGGCGATCGCGTGGGGCCGGCAGCTCGGCGCGCGGCTGGCGGACCTCGGCGGATATCAGGGACACGGATCATGGGCCGTGCCGCAGGGCGCGCTGATCACCTGGGCGCTGATGGTCGAGGGCGGGATCCAGGTCAATGCGGCGGGACGCCGCTTTCACGACGAGACGCAGGGATATTCAGAGGCGGCGGTCGACGTGCTGATGCAGCCGGGCGCCGTCGCCTGGGACGTGATCGACGCGCGCCTGCTGCGCCTGGCGCGCACGTTTCCGGACTTCGTCGCGGCGGAAGCCGCGGGCGCGGTGCGTCCCGCCGCCGACGCGCCGGCGCTCGCCGCGCTTATCGGCTGCGCGCCGGACGTTCTGGCGGCCACGCTCGCAGGCAACGCGCTCGCGCCACCGTACTACGCGATCAGGGTCACCGGCGCGTTGTTCCACACGCAGGGCGGCCTCGACATCGATGCGCAATGCCGCGTGCTGAAGACCGACGGCACGCCGTTTTCGAACCTGCTTGCCGCCGGCGGCGCAGCGCGCGGGGTTTCGGGCAACGCGGTGTGGGGCTATCTGTCGGGCAACGGATTGCTCAGCGCGGTGGCCGGCGGCTCGATCGCCGCGCGCACCGCGGCAAGCCAGGTGAGGTCCACATGACACTGAAGCAAACGCTGGCGCAGCCGCGCGCGCTGCTCGCACCCGGCATCTACGACGCGCTGTCGGCGCTCGTCGCCGAGCAGGCCGGCTTCGAGGCGCTGTACCTGTCGGGCGCGTCGATCGCGTACTCGCGGCTCGGCCGCAGCGACGTCGGGCTGACCACCTTCACCGAGGTCGAGGATGCGCTCGCGCGCATTGCAGAGCGCGTGCGGCTGCCGGTGATCGTCGACGCGGACACCGGCTTCGGCAACGCGCTGAATGCACAGCGCACGGTGCGCGGCTTCGAGCGCGCCGGCGCAGCGATGATCCAGATCGAGGACCAGAGCTTTCCCAAGCGCTGCGGCCACCTCGACGGCAAGGCGGTGATCCCCGCCGTAGAGATGTGCGGCAAGCTGCGCGCCGCGCTCGACGCCCGCCGCAGTCCGGACACGCTGATCCTCGCGCGCACTGACGCGCTCGCGGTCGAAGGACTCGACGCCGCGCTCGACCGCGCCGAGCGCTATCTCGACTGCGGCGTCGACGCGCTCTTCATCGAGGCGCTGCGCACGCCCGAACAGATGGACGCCGCCTGCGCGCGCTTCGCGTCGCGCGTGCCGCTGCTCGCCAACATGGTCGAAGGCGGCAGGACGCCGCTGCAGGGCGTGGATGAGCTCGCCGCGCGCGGCTTTCGCATCGTCATCTTCCCCGGCGGCACACTGCGCGCAGTGGCGTACACGCTGCAGCGCTATTACGCCAGCCTGCGCGCGCACGGCAGCACCGCGCCGTATCGCGACGCGATGCTCGACTTCGACGGATTGAACGAACTGATCGGGACGCCCGAGTTGCTGCGGCAGGGAAAGCGCTACGAGTGACGCACGGGCAGCGTTCGCCGAGCGAACGTGCTGTCGACGACTCAGTACGTCCAGAGATCGTTCAGGTGACCGCCGTTGCCGACCGAATCGATGCCCATGCCGCCGAACAGCCAGAGCTTTCCTGCGCTGTCGACCCAGGCGCGTGATCCGGATCGGCCTCCGGGCAAATTGCTCGCCGAGGCGGCTCCCTGGGTTCCGTAGATCCCCTTCCCGGTGATCGTGCTGGGTCCGCTCACCCACGTCCACATCCCCGTCGCCGGCGTGAACTTCCAGAGATCCGCGAGATAACCAGAGGCGCCCGTTGCGCTGTAGCCTTGGCCGCCGAACAGCCAGAGGTTGCCGTCGGCGTCGATCCAGGTCGCCGACCAGACCCGCGCCCCCGGCGCATTGCCAGGCGCAGCGACACTGCGGGTGCCGTAGGTCCCTGAAGTTACTTTCGTATTGGCTCCGCTGACCCAGGTCCACATGCCCGACGCTGGACTGAACTTCCACAGGTCGTTCAGCGGTCCTGCCGCGCCATTGACGTCGAGGCCACGACCGCCGAACAGCCAGAGATTGCCGGACGCGTCGGCCCACGTCATCGCATCCTGCCGGCCGCCTGGAGTGTTGGCAGCGGCCGCGACGCCTTGCGTCCCATAGTGCGCCAGGCCGGAACTCGAGCCATTCATTCCGCTGCTCCCGCGCACCCATGTCCAGAGCCCGGTAGACGGGCTGTATTCCCACAGGTCGTTGAGGATGCCGGGAATGCCGGACGAGTTGATGCCTTGGCCGCCGAAGAGCCAGAAATTGCCGGACGAGTCGGTCCAGGACATGGGTTCCTGCAATGCGCCGGGTCCATTGCCCATTGCAGCAACGCCCTGCGTTCCATAGACGCCGGACTGTTCAGTAAATTTTGATCCGCCGATCCAGGTCCATTCGCCCAAGGCCGGCGCAAACATCCAGAGGTCGTTGAGATTGCCGATCACATTGCGGGAGTCATAGCCCAGACCCCCAAAAAGCCAGAGGTTGCCGGCGCCACTGGACCATGACACCGAGTACTTCCTCTGACCCGGAACGTTGCCGGCGGCGGCAACTCCCTGTGTTCCGTAGACGCCTCCGCCGCTGAAGCCCTTGTTCGGGCCATTGACCCAGGTCCAGAGCCCGGTCGAGGCGCCGTACTTCCAAAGGTCATTCAGGTAGACGAGGCTCCCATTGACATCGCGCCCTTCGCCGCCGAACAGCCAGAAGTTGCCCGCGGAGTCGCTCCAAGTATTCGAGAAATCCCGCGCTCCCGGCACATTGCCCGGGGCAGCGACACCGAGCGTTCCGTAAACGCCGGGCTGTTCGATCGTCTTGGCGCCGCTCTTCCAGGTCCACGTGCGGGCGACGGAGGCCGTGGCCAGCACGAACGTGTAGTTGCCGATGTTGCGCATCGTCACGTCGTAGGAGGCATTGCCGACCGCGACCGAGGTCATCGTCAGCACGCCGCTGGCAACGTCGTACATGGCAACCGTGGGCCCCAGCGGTGCCTGCGGTGTGGCGCCGCGCAGCGCGAACGTGTATCCCGGCCCGACGTTCTGCAGCGTGACGTTCACGTACATGTCGGTACCGACGGCGACCGACGGAATCGTGAGAACGCCCGAGGCGGCGTCATACGAAATCTGCTGCGCTGACACGGCGGTCGACAGCAGGCAGCCTGCCACCCAGATCCAAGCTTTGGCGGGATTCATGTCGTCCCCTTTTTGCGCGCAACGCTGGCGATCAGAACCGTTGAACTTGCCGCGGACTTATGGCCCGATGGCGACCCCGTTGACGGTGCCGCTGGTCAACTGCATCAGCACGCCACTGCCCTGCTGCTGCAACAAGGCTCCCTGGCGGGTGAACCACAACGTCGTGCCATACGCGTTGCCGTTGACCACGACCGTGGTCTGCCACTTGCAGACCTGAGAAAAGCTGCCGGCGGGAACGGTTACGTCCTCGAAGCCGGCGAACTGGTACGTTTCGGTGATCTGCTGGGTGGATGTGCCGTTGTCGGTTTCGGTCGACGTAGTCGATACCGACTGACCGGCATTCAGCGCATAGCTCCATCGCAGCGGCGGATTGAACGTCGCCATGTAATTGGTCGTGATGCCGTGCGATACCGTGCTGCCCTGGTCCCCAAGGGTGAAGATGTCCAGATTCTGGTTCTGCATGTAAGTCGAAACCTTCCCGACCGTTCCTGCCTGTGCGCCCGTCAGGTAAGTATTGGTCTGCTGCAGTTCGATCGCCGTCTGGCCGTTGAAGGTCGTCGGGCCGGCCACCAGGCTCTTCGATTCGTAGGTCGAAACCACCGCGCCGTTCAGCGACTGTTGGTAGTTCAGGTCGCTGGTTGAGCCGGTAGTGAGATAGAGTGTGCTGAAGCAGGCGGAGGCCGAACCCCCGCTCGGCGGCTGCTGCAAGGTCGCCGTCTTCAGGGCCATCACGTAGTTGCCCGTATTCCGCAGCGTGACGTTCACGTAGGTGCTGCTGCCGACCTGCACTGCGGGCAACGACAGAATGCCGCTGCTGACGTCATACGAAGCCACGGCGCTGCCTGGTGGCAGCTGCTGAGTGGCACCGGTGAGCCGAAAGGTGTAGGTGCTCGGATCGATCAGGGCGAACGTGACGTTCGTGTACACGCTGCTGCCGACCTGCACGGATGGAACCGTCAGGACGCCGCTGCCGGCGTCGAAAACGATTGACTGCGCGTACGCAGATGCCGATACGCCGATCAGCATTGCGACGGCCAACGCTTTGATGGTCTTCATGCTTCCTCCCAACGTGGCCCTGGCTCGTTTGGAGCGTCGGGCACAACGTTAGTTCGGAGCCTGTTACCAGTGCGTTACTGGGAAACCGCGGAGCTGTCCAGCAACTCGGACCCGGCTCGATCGCACGCCGCATGAAGAGCGCAAGATCGCCATGCGCGGCCCGCAGCCAGAGTCGGCGCAAATCGTGACCGTGCCTGTTGCGCGCGCAACCACGATGCGCGCGCGTGGCTCGGATGGTGTTTCCTCGGGTCGGCCGCGGCGCCCCCGCGATGAAATCAGCGCTACTTCAGCTCCTCCAGCGACACCTCGTAGACGTTGCGGGCAGCGTCGTACTTGACGCTGTAGGTCGAAGGATAGGCACCTTGCCTGGTGTAGGTGGCGGGTCTTTTCACCGGAGCCGAAAACGACGGCTTCGACTCCAGGTACGCGAGCGTCACCATCGGTTCGATGAAGGTCTGCTGCTTGTTGTTGAAGCCGTAGATGAAGGTCGCGGTAAACGGCTTGCCCTGGAATTCGGGCGATGACGGATCGACCGCGTGAACGCCCATCTGGGGAACGGCGGTGCCCGGCGGCACGATATAGCCGGCCGGCAACAGCTCCGCCGGCGGCTGCTGGCCCGGAGTGCCCGATTCGTTTTCGTCCTTGTATGCAACCTTCATCTGCGCCGCGCGACTGACCGTGTAGAAGTGGAAGTCGAAGTGCGGAACGTCGTAGACCTTCGGCGGCGGATGGCCCACGGATTCCCAGTTGACGACGACGTGATCCACGACGGTC
>JBLMYK010000072.1:0-32983 GCA_050258235.1 Gemmatimonadota bacterium
CGACGACAAGGTGCTGGCGGACTGGAACGGCAAGATGCTGCGCGCACTGGCGGAAGCGGGACGCCTGCTCGAGCGCGATGACCTGCTGCAGTCGGCGCGATCGCTGGCGCGCTTCCTGCTCGACACGATGCAGCGCGACGGCCACCTGTGCCACGCGTGGCGTGCCGGCACGCTGCGCAATGAGAGCTATCTGTCCGACCACGCGCAGGTCGGGCTGGGGCTGGCCGAGCTGCACGCCGCCAACGGCGAGCTCGAATGGCTGCAGTCCGCGCACGCGCTGTGCGAACAGATGGTCGCGCGCTTTCACGATCCGGACGCGGGATTCTTCGACAGCGAACCGGGCGAGCTGCCGGTGCGCGCACGCGATCTGTTCGACGGCGCGCTGCCGTCGGCGACTGCGGCGGCATGCGAACTGCTGCTGCGCCTGGCCGGTGCCTACGAGCGCGGCGACTGGGCCGACATCGTGCAGCGGACGATCGCGCGCCACGGTGCGCTGCTCGAGCAGGCGCCGTCGGCGGTGCCGGCGCTGCTGCACGCGCATCTGCTGAACGAGCGCGGCGGCGAGCTCGTGCTGCCGGTCGAGGAGGGAAAGGCGAACGCGCTCGTGCGGGCGCGCGCCGAGTTCGCGCCGCTGGTCACCGTCGTCAGTGCGCCGCCCGATGCGCTACCGCTGCTCGCGGGGCGCACGCCCGGCTGGGCGTACCTGTGCCGCCACGGTAGCTGCCGCCTGCCGGCGCGCACGCTCGACGAACTGCGCAGCCAGCTCGCGCAGCATCACGCCTCCTGATCCTTCGATGGCGCACAAGGGACACGCCAAGTCTCGCGCCACCGCGGGCGATCCACCGACCGCGCTCATCACCGGCGCATCGGCGGGGATCGGCGCCGCACTCGCCCGTTGCTTTGCGCGCGCCGGCTATCGCGTGGTGCTGGTCGCGCGCAGCGCGGACAAGCTGCACGCACTGGCGAACGCATTGAGTGCGGATTTCGGCGTGCCGGCGCTGCCGCTCGCGGTCGACCTCGCACAGTCGGGCGCCGCAACGAGGATTGCCGCTCGGTTGAAGCGCCGCCGCATGCAGATCGACGTGCTGGTGAACAACGCAGGCGTGCTCGAGCAGGGGCTCTTCGCGCAGGTGCCGGCGCAGCGGCACCGGCAGCTGATCGACCTCAACGTGGCGGCCCTGACCGCGATGCTGGCGCAGTTCGTGCCGCCGATGATCGAGCGCGGTCACGGACGGATCCTCAACGTCGCGTCGATCGCGGCGTTCCAGCCGGTGCCGACGCTGGCCGTGTACGCGGCCACCAAGGCGTACGTGCTGTCGCTGTCGGAATCGCTCGCCGAGGAACTGCGCGACACCGGCGTGACCGTGACCGCGCTCTGCCCGGGCATCACGGCGACCGGCATGCTGGACGCGGCGACAAAGGACCATGCGCGGCTGAAGGAGCTGCCGGGATTCGTGGTCGGCGACGTCGACGCGGTGGCTGCGGAAGGTTTTCGCGCCTGCATGAACGGCGAGCCGATCGCGGTGCCCGGCGCCGTGAATCGCGCCGCGATTACCGCGGCACGGATGGCACCGAAGTGGCTGGTGCGGCGTATCGGCGGCGCGCTGGGTCGCAGGACGCTCTGACGCCGCAGCCACCATCGGCGCTCCTGCCGGGCGCTCGCGCGGCTGACGACATCGGGTGGCCGGCGCGGATTCGCGTCGACACCGCATTGCGGTTTCGCATCACACGCCTGCGCGACCAGAGTAGAGGTTCTTCAAGGTGTCGCGAGAGGTGTCGAGCGGCGTTGGCTGAGGCTTCCGCGCGCGACGCCGAAGGAGGCGAAATGAAACGCGCGATGAGTGGTGCAGTCCTCGCCGGAACGGCGGCGGTAATGCTCTGCGGCGCTGCCACCGGCCAGACCCTGGCCGACTACGGCAGAGCCGAGTACGACGCCCACTGCGCCGTCTGCCATGGCTTGAGCGGCAAGGGCGAAGGATCGTTCGGCGAGGTCCTGAAACTCGGCATGCCCGACCTGACGACGCTGGCGAAGAGGAACGGCGGCGTGCTGCCGGTCGACCGCGTGATGATGACGATCGACGGCCGCAACACGCCACGGGCGCACGGCACCGCAGAAATGCCGATCTGGGGCCGGGATTACAGCTCGATGGCGATGCCGATCTGGGGCCGGGATTACGGCTCGATGGCGAAGGAGCAGTTCAAGAACGACCCAGCCTACGCTCCGGAGATTGTGGAGCCGTTCGTTCGGGCCCGGATCCTGCTGCTGATCGATTATCTGAACCGGTTGCAGGTCAGGTGACCGCGGCGGAGCGCCGGCCCCGGTCCACCGGCGCAAAGCGGAACGGCGCTGCGAGCGCATCGACGATCGCTGCGTCGCGCGCATAAAGATCGGGCCGGAACTGCAGCGTGCCGTCGGGCGCGACGCGGGCGGTGAAGTAGAGCAGCAGCACCGGGACGGTACGTCGCACCGCGAGGGTCTGCGTGCGGCCGGTGTCGATCGCCTCGCGCAACTGCGGCTCGGACCAGCGATCCGGATCGTCGAGCAGCAGCAGTGCAAGCTCGAGCGGCCGTTCGATGCGGATGCAGCCCGAGCTGAACGCGCGCACCGTGCGCTCGAACAGCGCACGCGACGGCGTGTCGTGCAGGTACACCGTGTGCTCGTTCGGGAACATGAATTTGATGCTGCCGAGCGGATTCTCGCGGCCGGGCGCCTGCACGATCTGGTACGGAAAGCTGCGCGGCCACCCCCGATACTGCGCCCAGTCGATCGCGGCAGGATCGATCACGCGGCCCGCTCCGGTCAGCACGCGCATTTCGTGCCGCGCGAGGTAGCCCGGATCCTTGATCACCTTCGGCAGCACGTCCTCGCGCAGGATCGTCGGCGGCACGTTCCATTCGGGATTCAGAACCAGGTATTTCATGCGCGCGCGGAATTCCGGCGTGGTGCGATACGGCCGGCCGACCACCACGCGCGACGACCACGCGAGCCGGTCGCCGAGCCAGAGCTGCGCGCCGAAACCGGCGATGTCGACCAGCAGGTAGTCGCCCTTCAGTTCGCGCGCGACCCAGCGCAGCCGCTCGAGGTTGACGCGCACCTGCGCGATCCGCGCAGCGATGCCGACGTTCAGTTCAGCGAGCGTCTTGTTGCCGACCACGCCGTCGGGCTCGAGGCCGTGGCTCGACTGGAAGCGGCGCACCGCCGCGTCGAGTGCGGCATCGAAGCGCGCCGGATCGTCGTTCGCTGCATCGGTGTCGAGATCGCCGCCGGCGCGCAGGCGTTCGCGCAGCTGCACGACGCGGCTGCCAACCGCACCGAGTTCGAGCTTGGGTCCCGGCTTAACCGGACGCCAGCCGCCCGCGCTTTCGATATCGCGCAGGCGCTGCAGCGCGCGGCGCAGGTCGCGGTACATCGGCAGCCGCGGCGCCACACCTTCGAGCGCCGCCGCGGGATCGGGCGCCTCGATCAGCGCCGCCAGCGACGCGACCGG
Organism: Gemmatimonadota bacterium; assembly: GCA_050258235.1. Classification (GTDB taxonomy): domain Bacteria; phylum Pseudomonadota; class Gammaproteobacteria; order Burkholderiales; family Burkholderiaceae_F; genus JAKOQB01. The sequence goes on from JBLMYK010000072.1 coordinate 3,489, forward strand.
ATCGACGCCTTCGAGCGAGCGCGAAAAGTTCCAGCCGCCGTTCAGTGTGCGCGGATCGGCCTTGCCGAAGTACAGGTGATACGCGAGCCGCACGAATGCGTCGGTCAGCAGCAGTTCGCGCTGCGCCAGCGCGCGGTCGCGCTCGACGCCCGCCGCAGGCACGCGCAGCGCGCCGAACGCATCGAGGTGGTAGTCGCGCGGATCGAGCCCGTGCGTGCGGGTGGCCTCGAGTGCCGCGAGCAGTCTGCCCGCGCGCTCGGGCGCGGACCACAGCGGCACGAACCCGCGCCGCTCGTACAGCGACGCGACCAGGTTGCGCGCGGCGATCGAGCCGGCGCCGATCTGCGTATCGCCGCCAGCGCGCAAGGCCTCGACGCGCTCGCGCAGCGCTTCGACCGAGGGCTCGACCGCCGAAGCTTGCGGCGGCATCAGCGCGAGCAAACATGCGAGCGCAAGCAGCGCGCCGCCGGCTACCGCCCTGATCCACCGAACGCGTGAGGCCGGCCCGGCGCCGGGCCGATGTACCATGCGCGACCGTCGCACCGACTTCCGTTCCGCCTCGTTCACGTGCAGCCACCCGCCAATCCGCGCAACACCGTGCCGCCCCGCCGCCGGACCCTGCGCGCGCTTGCGTCGCTGGCGCTCGCGCTGCCGTTCTCGCCGCGTGCGTGGGCGGCGGCGCCGCGTTCGATCTCCTTCTATCACACGCACACCGGCGAACGCTTGAGCGTGGTCTATTTCGAGGCGGGCAGCTACGTGCCCGGCGCGCTCGTGTCGCTGAACACGCTGCTGCGCGACTTTCGCACCGGCGATGTGCACGAGATCGATGCCGGTCTGTTCGACACGCTGCACGCGCTGAACCTCGCGTGCGGCGACGGCACCTACGAGATCATCTCGGGCTTCCGCTCACCGCACACCAACGCGATGCTGCACGCGCGCAGCAACGGCGTCGCCACGCACAGCCTGCACATGCAGGGACGTGCGATCGACATCCGTCTGGCGGGACGCGATACGCGCAAGCTGCGCGACGCGGCGATTGCGCTCGCGCGCGGCGGCGTCGGCTACTACGCGGGCTCGGACTTCGTGCACGTCGACACCGGGCGCTTCCGCACCTGGTAGACGCGGCGCGCGTCATTCGCGCGAAACCGCGACCACGGCCTGCTGCGTGCGGTCGCGGTCGCTCAGCGTGACTGTTATGCGGTTGACACCCTGCGCGACCGGCACGTTGGTCATCCACGTCGGCTCGTTGCCGCCGCAGTTGCAGACCCAGGTCAGCACGATCGACCCGCCCCGGCCCGTCGCCTCGTTGGACCAGGTGAACGTGTACGGACCCAGCGTCCCGAAGACGGGCGGCGGCAGCGGCCCCACGCAGCCGCCGGGGCACGTCGATCCGGCCGGCAGGAATCCGTAGCCGGTGAGGATGATGAACTCCTGGGTCGTGGACACCGCGGCCGGCGCATCGATGCGCAGCGAATACCCCGACGTGTCGTTCTCCACCACGCTGACGCTGCAGCCTGCCGCGAGAAATTGCGCGCTCGCTGCGAGCAATGTGCCGGCGGCGAGCACGCCAGCAAGGCGAATGCCATGCCACATCGAATACCTCTCGCGCGATTGCTCCACTCGACTTCTGCATGCTGCAACGGCCCGACCCGGGCATCTTGCGGGCGATCAAGTCGGCGGCGAGGGGCGCGATGCGTCGCCAAGTCGTCCGGGTGAGATTCGCTCGCCACCGTACACTGGCCAGTCATTCCGGCACCGCAACGATCGCATCCGCGCCGCATTCGCATGCGAGATATCACCCGCGTGATCGCGCACCTCGACATGGACGCGTTCTATGCGTCGGTCGAGCTGCTGCGCTATCCCGAACTGCGCGGGCTGCCGGTGGTGATCGGCGGCGGATCGCGCCACCAGCCGGTCTGGGAGACGGATCCGGCCACAGGCGAGAAGCGGCGCCGCTTCGCACGGCTGCGCGACTACAAGGGGCGCGGGGTGATCACCACCGCCACTTACGAGGCGCGCGCGTTCGGAGTGAACTCGGCGATGGGCATGATGAAGGCCGCGCAGCGCGCGCCGGACGCGGTCCTGCTGCCGGTGGATTTCGACGAGTACCGCAGGTTCTCGCGGATGTTCAAGGCGCAGGTAGCGAAGATCACGCCGGTGGTCGAGGATCGCGGCATCGACGAGATCTACATCGACCTGACCGACGTGGTCGACGCGCGCCTGGCCGACTCCGAGTCCACCGAGACGGATGGCGATGCCTGGTGGTGCGCGCGCGAGGTGGCGCGCGAACTGAAGCAGGCGGTACGCGACGCGACCGGGCTCACGTGCTCGGTGGGGCTGGCGCCGAACAAACTCCTCGCGAAGATCGCCTCCGAGCTCGACAAGCCCAACGGGCTGACCGTCGTCACCGAGCACGACATCGCCACGCGCATCTGGTCGCTGCCGGTGCGCAAGATCAACGGCGTCGGTCCGAAGTCCGCCGCCAAGCTCGCGCGGCTCGGCATCGCGACGGTCGGCGAACTCGCCGCAGCCGACGCGGACTGGCTGATCGGACACTTCGGCGCGAGCTACGGCACCTGGCTGCACGACGCCGCCAACGGCCGCGACGAACGGCCGGTCATCACCCACAGCGAACCGGTGTCGATGAGCCGCGAGACCACGTTCGAGCGCGACCTGCACGCGGTGCGCGACCGCGCCGCGCTGTCGCGCATCTTCACCGAGTTGTGCGTCGAGGTCAGCGACGACCTGCGCCGCAAGCACTACGCGGGGCGGAACATCGCGATCAAGCTGCGCTTCGAGGATTTCCGCACCGTGACGCGTGCCAAGACCCTGCCGGCGCCGACCGACGATCCGAAGGTGATCCGGCGCGCCGCCGGCGAATGCCTGAAGCGCGTGGACCTGACTGCACGCATCCGCCTGCTCGGCGTGCGCGTCGGTGCGCTGTCGCGCGCTGGCGACCTCGACGCGCACACGGCGCCGGCGCCGCACGAGGCGGAACTGTTCGATTAGCGGTACACGGAACTGCGGTGTCCGACCCTGATCACCTCGACCACGATGGGCGCTTCGCCGATCGAGTAGAAGATGCGGTACACCCGTTGCCGGACGCGATACAGCTCGGCGCCCGAGAGCTTTTCGCAGCCCGGCGGTCGAGGATCTTCCCGCAGACTCTCGATGCGCGCCAGGATGCGCCTGACGTGCTGGCGCGGGATACCGCGCAGATCCTTGGCAGCCGACGCCTTGAACCGCAGTTCAAAGCCTGCCATCGGCCTTCAGTTTCCTGAGGAAGGCCTCGTAGGTGACGCTGGGCTCGGCGACGCGCGCGGCGACCGCGGCGAGGTCTTCCTGATCTTCGCGCAGCGATTCGCGCACGGCATCGGAGACGAGTTCGGAAATCGACCGGCGCGTGCTCGCGGACTTCAGGCGCAGAGCCTGATGCAGGTCGGCGTCGAGATAGATGGTGGCGCGGGTCGTCGAATCCATTTGCAGGGTAGGACTTTGATGTCAATGCGCTTTAACACTTTGACGTCATGACATCAAGTCGCGCCCGGCTCCGGCCGCTCGACCGCGTAGCCGCGCGCGGTCCACGCTTCGATTCCGCCGGCAAGCGGGCGCACGCGCCTGAAGCCCGCGCGCATCAGCTTGCGCGCGACGATCGCCGCACTGGCCTCGTTCGGGCACGCGCAGTAGACGATCACCTCGTCGGCCGCGCGTTCGTGCAGGCGCTGCGCGCGCAGGCTTTCGTCGAACGCGTGGCTGTCGATCCAGACCGCGCCCGGAATGTGTCCCTCCTTGCGGCTCGCGGGTGAACGGACGTCGATGATCAGCGGGCGCGCGCCGTTGCCCAGCATCGTGTTCAATTCATCGACCGAGATGCGCGCCATGCGCAGCGTGCGGATCAGGCGGTAGCGCTGCAGCGCGCGGCCGGCGATGTACAGCGCCAGCGCCGCCGCCAGCAGCACCACGCCCCAGCGGCCGGCCTGCGCGAGGATGTCGAGCACGTCCTGTACCGCGTCGCGGAACATCCAGCCGAGCGCCACCGCGACCCCTGACCACAGCAGTGCGCCGATCGCGTCGAACGCGACGAACGCCGCCAGCCGCGCGTGCATGACGCCCGCCATGCTGGTGGCGACGGCGGCGAAGCCCGGTATGAACTTGGCGACCGCCAGCGAGGGCGTGCCCCAGCGCGTGTAGATGTCCTCGGTCTGCCGCACGCACGAATCGGGCGACAGCGACAGCCGGCACATCAGGCGCAGCACGCGCCGGCCGAAGCGCTGGCCGGCGCCGTACCAGGCGAGATCGGCGATCAGGCTGGCACCCACGGCGACCGCGATCACCTGCGGCGCGGTGAAATCGCCGCGGGCCGACACTGCGCCGATCACGATCAGCGTCGGATACGCGGGCACCGGCAGGCCGAGCTGCAGCGCGAGCACGTTGGCGAACACGAGCCACAGCCCGTACTGCTCGATCAGCGTCAGGATCAGCTGCATGGGGCGGCCAGCATACGACGCCCGTGCCGCACCGCCGGATGCGGGCGCGAAGCGGCTACGATTGCGCCGCGCATTGCAGGGACAACCACCGCGACGGAGACATCGACATGACCGTTCTCGTACTCGGCCTCTTGCTGTTCCTCGGCATCCACTCGACGCGCATCGTCGCCGCCGGCTGGCGCGCGGAGAAGATCCTGCACCTGGGCGAACAGCGCTGGAAAGGCCTGTATTCGCTGGCATCGCTGATCGGTTTCGTGCTGCTGGTATACGGCTACGGCATCGCGCGCCAGGCGCCGGTCGTGCTGTGGACGCCCCCGGTGTGGACCCGGCACCTGGCTGCACTGCTGATGATTCCGTCGTTCGTGCTGCTGGTGGCCGCGTACGTGCCCGGCACGCGGATCAAGAAGGCAGTGGGCCATCCGATGCTGGTCGGCGTGAAGACGTGGGCGATCGCGCACCTGCTGGCAAACGGCACGCTGAACGACGTGGTGCTGTTCGGCGCGTTTCTCGCGTGGGCGGTGGTCGACTACATCTCATGCCGCCGGCGCGACCGTGCGGCCGGCACCGTGTACGTGACCGGCCCGGTGTCGCGCGACGTGAGCGCGGTGATCGTCGGCGTGGTCGCGTGGGCGGTGTTCGCGTTCTGGCTGCACGGCTGGCTGATCGGCGTGCGGCCGCTCGGCTGAGCAGCCGCGCGGCCGGTCAGAACGCAAACGCGTTCGTCAGGTCGCCCGCGTTCGCGCGCACGCCGGGCAGCGGCTCGAGGCCGAAGCGTTCGGTGATGAACTTGATGATCGACGTCGTGTCGTACGGCGTCTTGTCGACGTAGCCGCGCTTTGCGAAAGGCGACACGATGATGGCGGGAATGCGCGTGCCCGGCCCCCAGCGGTCGCTCCACCCCGGCCCGCCTGGCGGCGGCACGTGGTCCCAGAAGCCGCCGTTTTCGTCATAGGTGACGATCACCGCCATGCTCTTCCACTGCGGGCTGGCGCGCAGTCGCTGCAGCAGTGCGTCGATGTGCTCGTCGCCCGAAGCGACATCGGCGTATCCGGGGTGCTGGTTGTAGCGCCCGGCCGGCTTGTAGAAGCTCACCTGCGGCAGTTTGCCGCCGTCGATCGCCTCGACGAAGTCCGCATAGTCCTTCAGATGCTGCTCGCGCTCGGGCGTGCCCGGCGCGTAGCGCGCGAAGTAGTTGAACGGCTGGTGATGCGGCTGGAAATTCGGGCTGCCCTTCGCGTCGGAATAGATCGTCCTGCGCTTCTCGCGCGGCGGACGCCGGCCATCCGCGAGCGCGGCATTCCAGCCTTCGGCGTACCAGGCCCAGCTCACGCCCCGGGCGCTCAGCGCATCGCCGATGGTTCGCTCGTGCAGCGGCGGCACCGGCGCGCGCGCGGCATCGGCGAGATCGGGGTCGCCGCCGGCGGCCGGCCCGATGCCGCTCGGCTGATACGCCGGCTGTGCGTTGTTGACCAGATAACCGTCGGGCGACACGCTGCCGTTGAATACGCGCGGCGGCCCGCCGAGCACCGACGCGGGTGAGCCGGGGCGCTTCTTCAGGCGACCCTGCGCGTCGAGCTGGGCGCGTGCGGCAACCGGCGCGTGAGACAGCCGCGGCGTGCACGCGCACGCGAGCCACAGATGATTCAGCAGCGAGCCGCCGTATGCGCCCTGGAAGAAGTGGTCGGCCAGCGTGAATTCGCGCGCCCATCGCCACAGCTTCATCGATGAGCCGTCGAAGTAGCCCATCGTCCAGGCGCCGGCATCGGACATCGCGACGAACATGTTGTTGCGGCCGCCGTTGATCTGCTCGCGGTTGTTGTAGAAGCTGTGGATCGGGCTGGGCAGCAGTTCGTCGAGGCGCCGGTTCAGCGGCGGCGCATCGATGCGGAACGGACCGTTCGGCAGATCTTTCGGAAACGCCTCGCTCGGCCTGCCGTCGACGTAGACCGGCGGCAGGTGCGGCAACGGCGTGCCATCGTGGTCGAGCTGGGTCTTCTGCTCCGCGCTGGCCTGCGCGATGCCGTCGGCGCCCGGGAACAGGCCGTACAGGTGATCGAAGCTGCGGTTCTCCGCGTAGATGACGACGATGTGCTCGATCTGCCGCAGGCCGTCCGCCGGCTGGCCCTGCGCAGCCGATGCGGCGAGGCCGAGCAGGCAGGAAGCCGCGGCCACAGCCGCGAAACGCCGCTTCGTCGATGCCAATCCGCATTCCTCCTCGGTCGGGAGGAGCGATGCTAACCGGGCGCGCGCCGCAGCGCCGTCGTGACGGCGTCCATGCAGGCCGGACACAGGCATCCGTGCCCGGCCTCGAGCGCGTCGAGCGGCAGCGGCGGCATCCGCGCGCACCAGCAGCCGTCGCGATCGTCGATGCCGCAGTGAAACGGCGCGCCGCAGCGGCTGCAGCGCGACTCGAGCGCGCCGCCTGTATCCGGAAGACTCATCGGACGGCGAGCTTCACGTCAGCCGCGCGCCAGGCGCGCTCGAATTGCTCGGTCGCCGCCGCGGCCTCGCTGGTCCTGCCCTGCGCCGCAAGCGCGGCTTTCAGGCCGAACAGCGAACGGCCGCTGGCGACGTTGTGCTTCAGGTCCGCGCGGAATGCCTGCTCGGCGCCAGCCGCATCGCCGGACTTCAGCAGCGCGGTCCCGAGCATCCAGTACGAGCCGAGATACCAGCCGGGCGGCTCGTCGTAGACGAGCCTGTCTTCGGCCGCCGCCGCGTCGCGCAGCGACCCGATCGCGCGGGGCAGGTCGTTCGCCAGCAGCGCCAGGCGGCCATCCAGGTAGGGTGCCGTGACCGCAAGCACGCCGCGCATGCTGTTGTTTCCCAGCTCGGCGGCCTGGCCGGTGGCGGCGACCATCTCGTCGAATTTCGTGCGCGCCGCCTTCGACTCGGCGCCGCGGCCCTTGGCGGCAAATGCCAGCGCGCGGGCGAAGTGATACATCGCGCCGCTGAACGGCGCCTCGAACGGCGGCTCTTCCAGCGCCAGCACGTCGTCCCAGCGATCGAACAGCACGAGGATCTGCGCCGGCGTCGCGTAGAACCCGTCGACGAACGGGACATCCTTCAGTTGCGGCTTCACGAGGTCGGCGAGCTTGCGCGCGGCGGCGACCGACTTCTTCGAGTTGCCTGCCAGCCCGTAGCTCACCGCCAGGAAATGCAGGTTGTGCCCGTAATAGCCGACCGTGTACAGAGAATGCACGCCGGCGGCGCGCAGTCGCTCGTCGGCGCGCGCCGCGACCTCGTTCGCGCGTGCCGCCTCGACGTAGTTGCCGGTGCGGATGTAGGTGTGCGCCGGCATGTGCACCAGGTGTCCCGCCGAAGGCGCCAGCGTTTCCAGGCGACGCGCGGACGGCAGCGCCCTGCCCGGCGTCGGCGACATCTCGAGCGCATGGACGTAGTAGTGGTTCGCGCCGGGATGATTCGGATCCAGCCGCAATGCGCGCTCGAGCACCGCGATGATCTCGAACGTCCCGTCTGCCGGGGCGCCGTCGGGCTCCCATAGCTTCCACGGCCGCAGGTCCATCACGCTTTCCGCGTACAGCACCTGGGCGTCCACGTCGTTCGGGTGGCGGCGCGCGAGCGCGGCCATCGCGTCCTTGTAGGCGACGTTCAACGGGTTGACGTCGGCGTCCGGGTTCGACGAATAGCGCCTGGCGAGCGCGTCGATGTAGTCGCGTTCCGCCGGGGTGGCCCGGTCCTTCAGCGCGATCGCCTTCTGCAATTCGGCGTACGCGGCCTTGTGCGCCTCGGGCGACATCGGAAAGTTGTAGTTCGGGCCGAGCACGTAGGCGATGCCCCAGTGCGCCATCGCGAGGTTCGGATCGAGCTCGGCCGCGCGCGCGAAGGAGGCGGCCGCGCCTTCGTGATTGAACGCGAACAGCAGCCGCATGCCCTGGTCGAAGAACGCCTGCGCCTGCCGGTTGCGCGTGGAAACCGCATGGTGCAGCCGGCCCAGGCCCGGGTCGATGGCGCGCGCGGGATCGACGCCCGCCGCCGGAACATCGTGCGCGGAAACGGCCGCCGCAGCAAACGAGACTGCAAGCGCGACCGCGAGTTGCGACGCCAGCTTCATGCCAACCCCCCGAATGTGTATTGGTGACGCCGCAACGCGTCGGCGCGCGCATCTATACGCCTGCGCCGCGCGCGCCGCAATGCACGCTGCGACAGAACCGGTTGCGGAAGCCCTGGCGGACCCCGGGCCGGCGTCCGGTCAGTACAGCACGCGCGTCAGCCACTGCGCGGTCAGCGCAGGCTTGTCCTGGCCCTCGCGCTCGACGGTCACGTCCCAGGTCAACTGCAGCCCGCCGGCGATTTCCTGGCACGCGGCCAGGGTGAAGCGCGCCCGCACGCGCATGCCGGAGAGTACCGGCGCCACCCAGCGCACGCGGTTGAAGCCGACATTGACGCCGGCACTGCGGCCGGTGAACTCCAGCGCGCTCTGCAGGAAGTGCGACAGCAGCGCGAGCGTCAGGAAACCGTGCGCGACGGTGCGACGGCCGCCGGCTTCGTCGCGGAACGGCGACTCCCGCGCAGCGCGCTCCGGATCGACGTGGATCCACTGCGGGTCGTGCGTGGCGTCGGCGAATTCGTCGATCGATGCCTGCGTGATCGGATACCAGGCACTGTGCGCGACCTCGGTGCCGACCGCTGCCTGCAGTTCTTCCCGCGTGATTGGACGTGCCATGGCGCTTCCTACTGTCTGGCCTCGACCGGGCGTCCGGTCACGGCATGCCCCCTGCGCCGCAGGATCTCGCGGGCGATGGCCTCGAACTGCTCGCGCACCTCGTGCTCGATGAAGGGCCGCGACACGAAGGCCGGCAGCCAGAACCCGGGCTCGATCTCGGCGCGGTAGACGATGCGCGTGGTGCCGCCGTCGTCGATGAAACGCATCTCGGACAGGGCGCTGCGCGCCCTGCCGGCGATCTGGCGGGCGCGCACGCGCTCATGCGGCTTGAGGTCGATCTCGCGCACCGAGTCGAACGGAATCCGGAGGATGCCGAAGCGGGCCACGCCCTTCTGCTGCACGGTGATCCGATTGCCGCTGCGCGCGGTCGTCCGGCTCTCGGTGAGGTTGGGAAGGAAGCGCGCCATGTCGTCGAAGTCGATCAGCACCGCCCATGCGTCCGCCGCCGGCACCGGCACCGCCATCGCCGCGTCGATGACATAGACGCTGCCCTGCTTCACCACGTCGACCTGCGTGACCGCGCCCGCCGCCGCGAGCGCGGGCGCGAGAAGCAGCGCGAGCGCGGCGGCGAACCAGCCCCTCACGCCGCGCGCGACTCGGCATCGACCACCGCGACCGCTGCCATGTTGACGATCCGGCGCACCGTCGCCGCCGGCGTCATGATGTGCACCGGCTTGGCGGCGCCGAGCAGGATCGCGCCGATCGTGATGCCGCCGCCCGCAGTGACCCGCAGCGCGTTGTAGGTGATGTTGGCGGCGTCGATGTTGGGCATGATCAGAAGGTTCGCCTCGCGACTCAGCGCCGAATCCGGCATGATGCCTTCGAGCACCTCGCGCGACAGCGCGCAATCGGCCTGCATCTCGCCGTCGACGATGAAGTCGGGCTTGCGCGCCTGGATCAGCCCGAGCGCATCGTGCATCTTGCGCGCGCAGGGCAGGTCGGACGAGCCGAAATTCGAGTGCGACACCAGCGCCACGCTCGGCACCAGGCCGAAGCTGCGCACCTCGTCGGCGGCGAGCATCGTCATCTCGGCAATCTGCTCGGCGGTCGGGTCCGGATTCACGTGCGTGTCGCAGATGAACAGCTGCCGGTTCGGCAGGATCAGCAGCTGCATCGCCGCGAACGTGTTCACGCCCGGCTTCAGGCCGATCACGTTGCGCACGTACTTCAGGTGATCGGGATAGGCGCCGACGGTGCCGCACAGCATCGCATCGGCCTCGCCCATGTGCACCAGCATCGCGCCAATCAGTGTCGATCGCGTGCGCACCTCCGTCTGCGCCAGCGTGCGCGTCACGCCCTTGCGTTTGGTCAGCTCGTAGTAGCCGCTCCAGGTCTCGCGATAGCGAGGATCGTCGAGCGGATTGACGGTGTCGAAATCGCGCCCGGTCGCAAGCCTCAGCCCGTAGCGCTCGATGCGCATGTTGATCACGTCGGGTCGCCCGATCAGGATCGGCCGCGCGATGCCCTCGTCGGCGACAACCTGTGCCGCGCGCAGCACGCGCTCCTCCTCGCCCTCGCAAAAGATCAGGCGCTTGGCCGCGGCTTTCTTAGCGCGGTCGAACACCGGCTCCATCGTGCTGCCCGAGTGGTAGACGAAGCGGCGCAGCCGCGCGCGGTACGCGTCGATGTCCACCAGCGGCCGTGCCGCCACGCCGCTGTCCATCGCTGCCTTGGCCACCGCAGGGGCGATGCGCTCGATCAGGCGCGGATCGAACGGCTTGGGAATCAGGTACTCGGGGCCGAACCGCAGGCCCTCGGCGCCGTAGGCACGTGCGACCTCGTCCGGAATCTCCGCGTGCGTGAGATCGGCGATCGCGCGCACCGTCGCCAGCTTCATCTCCTCGTTGATCGTCGTGGCGCCGACATCGAGCGCGCCGCGGAAGATGAACGGGAAACACAAGACGTTGTTGACCTGGTTCGGATAGTCGGAGCGGCCGGTGCCTATGATCGCGTCGGGCCGCACCGCGAGGGCCTCCTCCGGCATGATCTCCGGCGTCGGGTTGGCCATCGCCAGGATGATCGGCTGCGACGCCATCTGCTTGACCATCTCGGGCTTCAGCACCCCGGGCCCCGACAGCCCCATGAAGATGTCGGCTCCGGGTACCGCGTCGGCCAGCGTGCGCGCGGACGTCTCGCGTGCGTACTTGAGCTTGCTCTCGTCCATGCCGGCGCGACCGTGGTACAGCACGCCCTTGCTGTCGACCGCGAAGATGTTCTCGCGCTTCATGCCCAGGCTCACCAGCAGGTCGAGGCAGGCGATTGCCGCCGCGCCTGCGCCGGAGCAGACGAGCTTCGCCTTGCCGATGTCCTTCTTCACGCAGCGCAGCGCGTTGAGGATTGCCGCCGCGGCGACGATCGCGGTGCCGTGCTGATCGTCGTGGAACACCGGCACCTTCATCCGCTCGCGCAGCTTGCGCTCGATGTAGAAGCACTCGGGCGCCTTGATGTCTTCGAGGTTGATGCCGCCGAAAGTGGGCTCGAGCGCGGCGATGATGTCGACCAGCTTGTCGGGGTCGTGCTCGTTGACCTCGATGTCGAACACGTCGATGCCGGCGAACTTCTTGAACAGGCAGCCCTTGCCCTCCATCACCGGCTTGCCGGCCAGCGCGCCGATGTTGCCCAGCCCCAGCACCGCGGTGCCGTTGGTCACCACCGCGACCAGGTTGCCGCGCGCGGTCAGCGCGTAGGCCTCCGACGGGTCACGCACGATCTCGGTGCAGGCCTCGGCCACGCCGGGCGAGTACGCGAGCGACAGGTCGCGCTGCGTGACCATCGTCTTGGTCGGCACGACCGAGATCTTGCCGGGCGTCGGATGGCGGTGATATTCGAGCGCTGCGTCGCGCAGGTTTTCTGACATGGCGTTTCTCCCCAACGTTTCTTCGCATCAAGCGCTCGCCGACCGGCGGCGCTGGCGTCGATTCTTGTGGCAGGTCCGGAAGGTTACGGGTCGGGGGTCCGGTTGCCAATCGCGGCGATGCAAGACTTTGCGCTCGCGCAGATGTTGCTCACCGCCGCGCGCCGGCACGCTGCTTCGCCTGTCTCATCGGCGGGCGACGCCGCAGGTCTCGCCGCCTTCGTATCCGATGCACGCCTGCGCGAATGCGCGTCTGCGGGGTCCCGCATGCACGACATCCCGGCCGCAGGCGCGCCACAGCGCCCGCATGCAGGCGCCGAGCGTGGCGGTTCCGGCGATGCGCGCCGCGTACAGCTCGGCGAAATCCCCGTCGAACAGCAGGCGTCGCATCCAGCGTCGCCATCCGGGATCGGCCTGGTACGCGCGCTGTGCGAGCCAGCGATCCAGCGCGAGTTCGCGGCCGACCGGCGAACGCCGCAACGCAGCTGCATAGCCGGCGAAGCCGAAATCGCGGCGCGCCAGTGCGCGCGCGACTGCCGCGCCGGCGATCGCGGCCTGCTCCAGCGCCACCGCGATGCCTTCGCCGGTCAGCGCATCGACACCGGCGGCATCGCCCACCGTCAGCAGGCGTGCCGCGGCCACCGTTGCGTGCGGCTCGTAGCCCCACACGGGCCAGCCCTGCGTTCCGCGCGGCGGCAGTTCGATGCCGTCGCGCGCGAGCCCGGCACGCAGCGCATGCAGCAGCTCGCGCGGCGTGCGCGGCGTCGACGGGAAGTGCAGCACGCCGACGTTGACGTGGCCGCCCGCGACCGGAAATGCCCACACGTAGCCGCGCGTGCCGGCCAGCATCGGCGTGAAATCGAACAGCAGGTCCTCGCCGCAGTTGCGCGCCGGAAGCTCCTGCACGAACAGGCGCAGCGGCGCCGCTTTCGCCGCAGCGCGCAGGCGCCGGCGCACCACCGATGCGACGCCGTCGGCGCCGACCACCACGCGCGCGCGCTGCGTCTCGCCCGAGGCCAGACGCAGCGTCACTGCATCGGCAGCGACCGCGAGCTGCACGACACGCGCACCGCCGACCACATCCACGCCGAGCGCACGCACCTGGTCGACCAGGCTGGCGTCGAACTCGCTGCGGCGGACCACGCTGACCGGCCGCGGCAGCGCGACGCTGCGCTCGAACGCGCCGAAGCGGATGCGCGCGCGGCGCGCCGCAACGCGCGGAACGGTCAATTGCAGGCCGAGCGCTGCGAGCGCGGCGTCGCAGCGACCGGTCAGGCCGCCGCCGCAGGGCTTGTCGCGCGGCATTTCGGCGCGCTCCAGCACGAGCACGTCGCGCACGCCGAGCTGGCGCAGCCGTGCCGCGGTGGCGGTGCCGGCCGGACCGGCACCGATGATGATCACGTCGTGCAACGGCGGCATGCGCCGGCCCGGATCGGCGGCCTTCGTGGATCAGTCGTAATGCGCGCCGACGATGGCATCGATGCGCGCCAGCGCGTCGGCGTCGAGCCGGCCCGCGACGTCGAGCGCCCGCATGTTCTCGCGCACCTGCTCCACGCGCGTGGCGCCGGTGATCACGCTGCTGACGTTCCGGTTCTTCAGGCACCATGCGAGCGCCAGTTGCGCCAGCGAGCAGTCGAAATCGCGCGCGACGCCTTCGAGCCGGGCGACGATGTCGTTCTTCGCCTTGTCGGTCAGCCCTTCGCGCAGGAACGCGTAGGTCTCCAGCGCGCCGCGCGACCCGGCCGGAACGCCGTGCCGGTACTTGCCGGTCAGAAGACCCGAGGCGAGCGGACTCCAGGTCGTCAGGCCCAGCCCGATCTCGTCGATCAGGGGCTTGTATTCGTGCTCGACGCGCTTGCGGTGGAACAGGTTGTATTGCGGCTGCTCGACCACCGGCTTGTGCAGGTTGCGCCGATCGGCGATGTCCCACGCGGTGCGGATCTGCTCGGCGCTCCACTCGCTGGTGCCCCAGTACAGCGCGCGCCCCGACGCGACGATGTCGTGCATCGCCCACACCGTCTCCTCGATCGGCGTGTTCGGGTCGGCGCGATGGCAGTACACGAGGTCGACGAAGTCGAGCTGCAGGCGCGCGAGCGACGCGTCGATCGCATGCAGCAGGTACTTGCGGTTCAGCGTGTTGTTGTCGTTGGCCCCGGTCCGAAGGCCCCAGTAGAACTTGGTCGAAACGACGTACTTGATGCGCGGCCAGCCGAGCTCCTTCAGCACCGCGCCCATGATCTCCTCGGATGCGCCCTTCGCGTACACCTCGGCGTTGTCGAAGAAGTTGACGCCGGCGTCGAACGCGGCCGCCATCAGTTCGCGCGCGGCGCGCCGGTCGACCTGGTTGCCGTAGGTGACCCAGGAGCCGAGGGACAGTTCGCTGACTTTCAGGCCGCAGCGGCCGAGTTGGCGGTAGTTCATGGTCATCTTCGCTGGCCTCCGGGGAGCTTCAGGCGCGCTTGCGCACCACGCAGTCGACGAGCGCACTCATGCCCGAGTGCTGCGTGCCCTCGTCGAGCACGTCGTCGTGCTCGGTGAGTTCGACGATTTCGTGCGCGGAAAATGCCTCGCGCAGCAGCTCCGGCGTGTACAGGTGATCGGCGTAAGGCGGCCCGCCGGTGCGGTAGTCGAGCTGGCGCGGCGTGTAGCCCTGCAGCAGGAGCCAGCCGCCGGGCATCAGCGTGCGCAGCATGCCGTCGAACAAGCGCGCGCGCACGGCGGGCGCGGCGAACTGCACGAAGATCGCCGCGACCACGTCGAACGCCTCCGGCGTCCAGTCCCATTGCTCCACGCTCGCGACGCGGAAGTCGACCGCGACCCCGTGCCGGCGCGCCAGGGCGCGCGCCTTGTCGACGCCGCGCGGCGCGATGTCGAATGCGGTCACTTCGAGCCCCTGCTGCGCGAGCCAGACGCTGTTGCGCCCCTCGCCGTCGGCGACAGCGAGTGCGCGCATCCCGGGTGCCAGCCGCGCACGCTGGCTGGCGAGGAAGACATTGGGCGCGGTGCCGAAGATGTAGCGGTCGACCGCGAAGCGCGCGTCCCAGGTTTCGCGCGGACTGGAGAATGCCGGTGAGCTCATGCCCCGCAGATTAGCGGATTGAAGGCGCGATAATCCCCGCATGCCTTCGCTGCTTTCGCGCCGGCCGGATATCGACACCGACTGGGCCGTCGTCTGCCTGTGCGCGGCGTGGTGCCGCACCTGCGATGCGTACCGGCCCGATCTCGCCTCGCTCGCCGAGAAGGAGCGCGGCGTGCGCTTCGTCTGGCTCGATGTCGAGGACGACGCGGACTGGGTGGGCGAGCTCGACATCGAGACGTTCCCGACGCTGCTGGTGCTGGCGCGCGAGACGCCGCTGTTCTTCGGCGCATTGCCGCCGCAGATCGGCGTGTTCGAGCGCACGCTCGCTGCGCTGCGCGGGGGAGAGGCGCGCGCTGCCGCCCTCGAAGCGGATGCCGCCGCGGCGGCGCGCGAGATCGCGGAGCGCCTGCAGCGCTGGCGCGCCTGATCAGGTACGCCGCAGCAGTCCGAAGGCGAAATCGCGCCCGAGGCCGCGCTTTATCGCCATGTGGATCCAGGTCATCGCGAACGGCTCGAGGTAGCGCGCCGCCGCGAGCGGTCCGACGTCGACCGCGTCGAAGCCGAGCCGGGTTGCAAGCGCGACCACCCGCGCACGCGCGTCAGCATCGTCTCCCGCCACCGGCATGAACACGGCGCCGGCGGAAAAGCGCGGCTGCTTCATGTTCTCCGCGCCGGTGGTGTTGAACGCCTTCACCACGCGCGCGCCGTGCGCCCAGCGCGCGATCTGCTCCGCCCCCGAGGTGGTCGTGCCCAGCGCGAGCCCGGCGAGTCCCGGGGCGAGCGGGTTGGTGGCGTCGACAAGGATCCTGCCCTTCCAGTCGCCGACCGATTCGGCGACCTGCTGCGCGGCGGCATAGGGCACCGCGAGGATCACGATGTCGCACGCGGCGACCGCGTCCGCGACCGTCCCGATCTGCGCGCCGGCGCCGAGCCGGGCGATCGCCGCGCGGTACTTGGCCGGATCGGGAACGCCGAAGAACACGCGTTCGCCCTGTGCCGCGAGACTGCCGCCCAATGCCAGGCCGACATTGCCGGCGCCGATGATGCCGATCATGGGATCCTCCTATCTTCCAAGTGCTTCGACGACGAGCCGCGCGGCGGCCGCGCCCGAAAACTGCTGCAGGCCGGTTATAAGCCGCCCGTCGCGCAGCGCGAACTCGCGGAAGCGCGCGTTCACCACGAAGTTGGTATTCGGCAGCATTCTTGCCTCGTCTTCGATCCGGAACGGCTGGATGCGCCGGCCATCTGACACACTTGCAGCACCGGAATCCGGGAGCAACGATGAAACGTAGACAGCTGCTCGTCGCCGCCACGCTGGCGCCCGTGGCGCGCGCCTCCGTCGCACAGACCGCATATCCGAACAAATCGATCCGCTTCGTGGTGCCGTTCGCACCCGGCGGCACGTCGGAGATCGTTGCGCGCGCAGTGGCGCAGGAGCTGACCGCACAGCTCGGCCAGACCGTCTACGTCGAGAACAAGTCCGGCGGCGCGGGCACGATCGCGATGAGCGAGGTGGCGAAGGCGCCGCCCGACGGCTACACCCTGATCGAAAGCCACGTCGGCACGTTCGCGGTGAATCCGTTCGCGCTGGCGCGCCAGCCGTACGACGTGAACCGGGATTTCCTGCCGGTCGCGCTGATGGCGCGCGTGCCGAACATCTTCGTGATCAACGCCGACGTGCCGGCGAAGAATTTCCAGGAATTCGTCGCGCTGGCGAAGAAGAATCCCGGCAAGCTCAACTACGGCTCGGCCGGCAACGGCAGCGCAGGCCACCTTGCGTTCGAATACCTGAAGCTCGTCACCGGCATCTTCGTGGTCCACATCCCGTACCGCGGCACCGGACCGCAATTGCAGGACCTGCTGGCCGGCCGCACCGAGGCGGCCTCCGCGGGAACGCCGGCGCTGCTGCCGCACATCAAGAGCGGCCGGCTGCGTGCGATCGCGGTCGGCACGCCGCATCGGATTGCCTCGCTGCCCGACGTGCCGACGGTGGCCGAACTCGGCTACAAGGACTTCGAAACGTCACAGTGGTATGGCGTGCATGTGCCGGCCGGCACCCCGCGCGAGGTCGTGCTGAAGCTGAACGGCGAGATCAACCGGGCGCTGCGTTCGGCCAGCGTCACGCAGCGCTTTGCGGCAGACAACGCGGCCGCCGGCGTCGGCACGCCGGAGGACTACGCCGCCTTCATCGCAAAGGAGCAGGCGCGCTGGAAGACCGTCGTCGAGCGGGCGCAGATCCGCATCGAGTAGGTCCGCGATGGAGCCCTTCGGCGACCGGCCCGACGTGCTGGTGGCGGGCGGCGGCAACGCTGCGCTCGTCGCCGCGATCAGCGCGCGCGAGGCGGGCGCGCGCGTGCTGCTGCTGGAGACGGCGCCGCACGACTGGCGCGGCGGCAACACGCAGCACACGCGCAATCTGCGCTGCATGCACGCCGCAGCGGAGGACGTGCTGTCGGAGTCGTACGGCGAAGACGAGTACCTCGAGGATCTGCTGCGCGTCACGGCAGGACGGACCGACGAGGCGCTGGCGCGCCTGACGATCCGCGAATCGGCGCGCCTGCGGCCCTGGATGCGCAGGCACGGCGTGCGCTTCCAGCCTGCGCTGGGCGGAACGCTGCACCTGGGTCGCACCAACGCCTTCTTTCTCGGCGGTGGCAAGGCGCTGGTCAACGCGTACTACCGGTCGGCGTTGCGGCTGGGCGTGCGCGTGGTGTACGACGCCGAGGTGCAGGACGTCGAAGTCGAGGGCGGACGTTTCGCGGCCGCGCTGGTGCGCCATGGCGGCGCCACGCATCGCGTCGACGCCGGCACGATGATCGCGGCGGCCGGCGGGTTCGAATCGAATCTCGACTGGCTGCGCGAGGCGTGGGGACCGCCGGCGGACAGCTTCCTGATCCGCGGCACGCGCTTCAACCAGGGCACGCTGCTGAAGGCGCTGCTGGCGCGCGGCATGCAGCAGGTCGGCGACCCGACGCAGTGCCACGCGGTGGCGATCGACGCGCGCGCCCCCAAGTACGACGGAGGCATCGTCACCCGGCTCGACTGCGTGCCGCTCGGCATCGTCGTCAATCGCGAGGCGCAGCGCTTCTACGACGAAGGCGAGGATTTCTGGCCGAAGCGCTATGCGATCTGGGGCCGGCTGGTCGCCCAGCAGCCGGAGCAGATCGCCTACTCGATCCACGATGCCAGGGCGCTCGGGCGCTTCATGCCGCCGGTGTTCCCGGGGGAGCGCGCGCCGACGATCGAGGGCCTGGCGCGCAAGCTGCGGCTCGATCCGGCGGCGCTCGCGCAGACGGTGGCGCGCTTCAACGCCGCGGTGCGTCCGGGCCGTTTCGATCACGCGGTGCTGGACGACTGCGCGACGTTCGGACTGACGCCACCGAAGACGCACTGGGCGCTGCCACTCGATACGCCGCCCTTCTTTGGCTACGCGCTGCGGCCCGGCATCACGTTCACCTATCTGGGCGTGCGCGTGGACGAGCAGGCGCGCGTCCCGCTCGCCGATGGCAGCCCGGTGCCGAACCTGTTCGCCGCCGGCGAACTGATGGCCGGAAACGTGCTCGGGCAGGGCTATCTCGCCGGCATCGGCATGACGATCGGCACGGTGTTCGGACGCATCGCCGGCGTGCAGGCTGCGCGCGCGGCGCAGGAGAAGGTATGAGCGCACCGGGCCGCCCCAGGCGCGAACTCTCGACGAGCGACGGCGAGGTCGACCGATGAGCGCACAGGCGATCCGCTTCATCGGCCGCGGCGCGAAATCCGTCGAGGATCCGCTCGTCACCGAAGGAGCGCGCGTGATGGGAATCTGCAACGCGTGCCGCTATTGCGAAGGCTACTGCGCGGTGTTTCCGGCGATGGAGAGGCGCCTCGATTTCAACCGCGCTTCACTCGACTATCTGGCCAACCTGTGCCACCACTGCGGTGCCTGTTTCTATGCCTGCCAGTACGCGCCGCCGCACGCGTTCGCGGTCAACGTGCCGCGCACGCTGGCGCAGCTGAGGACGCAGAGCTACACGACCTACGCGTGGCCGCGCGCATTCGCGGCGCTGTATCGGCGGCACGGCGCGGCCGTCTCGCTCGCGCTGGCTGCGGGCCTGGCGTTGTTCCTGGTGCTGGCGCTGGCCTTCGCGCCGCAGGGACTGTTCGCCGCGTACAGCGGCGCATCGTTCTACGCGGTGCTTCCGCACGGGCTGATGGTGGCGATCTTCGGCGCGACCTTCGCGTTCGCGGTGCTTGCGATCACGGGGGGAGCCGTGCGCTACTGGCGCGCGATCGCCGGCGACGCCGCACCGCCTGCGGGCGTGCCGCAGGCGATCCGCGACGCGCTGACGCTGCGTAACCTCGACGGCGGCGGCGACGGTTGCTACGTCCGCGAAGGCTTCGACGACGGCCCCACGCATGCGCGGCGCTGGTTGCATCACTTCACGTTCTATGGCTTCCTGCTGTGCTTCGCTGCGACATGCGTGGCGACGGTCTATCACTACGCGCTCGGACTGCAGGCGCCGTATTCGTTCACGAGTCCGCCGGTCGTGCTCGGAACGCTGGGCGGTTCCGGTCTGTTGATCGGTCCCGCCGGACTGCTCTGGCTGAAGCGCGGGCAGGACTCGCGGCTGCGCGATCCGGCGATGCAGCCGCTCGACGCAGGGCTGCTGTGGCTGCTGCTCGCGACCAGCGCGACCGGACTGCTACTGCTTGCGCTGCGCGCGACGAGCGCGATGCCGCTGCTGCTCGCGCTTCACCTCGGCTGCGTGCTGGCGCTGTTCGTGATCCTGCCGTTCGGCAAATTCGCGCACGGGGTCTGCCGTGCTCTCGCGCTCGCCAAGTACCACCGCGAGGCGCGGCAGCCGAATCCGGTGGTCGTCTCGGATTCCTAGATTCCTAGATTGACAGCCGCTCGCGCGCGGCGCGGTACTCGCGCTCGAGCCGCGCGACGATCTCGGCGGTGGCCGGCACGTCGTGGATCTGTCCGGCGCCCTGTCCCGCGCCCCAGATGTCGCGCCAGGCCTTCTCGCGCCGGCTGCTGCCGCTGCCGAAGTTCATTGCGCTCTTGTCGGCGGTCGGCAGATTGTCGGGATCGAGCCCCGCCGCGACGATGCTGCCGCGCAGGTAGTTGCCGTGCACGCCGGTGAAGAGATTCGTGTACACGATGTCCTCCGCCTTCGCGTCGACCAGCATCTGCTTATAGGCGTCCGTCGCGTTGGCCTCCTTTGAAGCGATGAAGCGCGTGCCGACGTACGCCAGATCGGCGCCGAGCGCCTGCGCGGCGAGGATCGCATCGCCCGAGGCGACCGCGCCCGCCAGGATGATCGTGCCGTCGTAGAACTCGCGCACCTCGCGCACCAGCGCGAACGCCGACAGCCGGCCCGCGTGGCCGCCGGCGCCGGTACAGACGAGGATCAGCCCGTCCACGCCGGCCGCGAGCGCGCGCTTCGCGTGCGCGATGTTGGTCACGTCGTGGAACACCAGCCCGCCGTAGCCGTGCGCGGCCTCGACCACGAGGTCCGGCGCGCGCAGCGACGTGATCATGATCGGCACCTTGAACCTCACGCACACGTCGACGTCGTGCTGCAGGCGCGAGTTCGACGCGTGCACGATCTGGTTCACCGCGTACGGCGCAACTTTCTGCGCCGGGTGCGCATGCTGCCACGCGTCCAGTTCGGTCGTGATGCGGGTCAGCCACTCCTCCAGCACGCTTTCCGGCCGCGCGTTGAGCGCCGGAAAGCTGCCGACGATGCCGGCCTTGCACTGCTCGATCACTAGGGTCGGGTTGGAGACGATGAACAGCGGCGCGCCGATCACGGGCAGGCGCAGCCGGTCGCGCAACAGGGCGGGCAATGTCATGGACGCGATCGATGCGGTCGAGGCTCGCAGCGCACTTTACCCGAGGCTCAGCGCGGCGCGGCGGCGCCGATCGCGTCGCGCCGATAGCGGCCCGGCGACACGCCGGTCACGCGCCGGAACGCCTTGGAGAACACCGCGTCGGACTGGTAGCCGACGCCTTCGGCCACGCGGCCGAGCGACGTGCGTTCACTGCGCAGCCGGTTGGCCGCGCGCGTGACGCGCCAGCGCGTCAGGTACGCCATCGGCGCCTCGCCGACCAGTTCGCGGAACCGCACCGCGAGCGCAGTGCGAGACGCGCCGACCTCGTGCGCGAGCGCATCGAGCGTCCATCGGTCGGCATAGCGCTGATGGATCAGGACGAGCGCCTTGGCGACGCGCGGATCGCCGAGGCCGCGCAGCCAGCCGGCCGCGCCGCGGTTGCGCGCCGCGTAGGCGCGCAGCGCCTGGATGAACAGCACGTCGGCCATCCGGCGCAGCACGGTGCGCGATCCCTGCAGGCCGGAGTCGATCTCGGCGCGGATGAAATCGAGCGTCGGTTGCAGCCAGCGCTTCACGTCGGGGTCGGTCCCGCGCAGCAGGATCAGCTGCGGCAGCGCGTCGAACAGCGGATTGATCTTCAGCGAATCGGTCGAGAAGAAACCGCCGATCACGCGCCGCACCGCGCCGGGACCTCGATGCACGGTGAAGCCGTGCGCATCCATCGGATGCGTCGCCAGCCAGTCGTCGAACGGCACGATCCGCGCGCTGCGCTCCGAGCGGATCACGTGCGGCGTGGCCTTCGGCAGCAGGAGGAAGTCGCGCGGGCCGATCAGGTGCGGACGGCCGCGGCCGACCTGGATCTCGCACTCGCCCTCGAGGCCGATGTAGAACGGGCTGCGATGCGGCCGATCGATCGCGATGCCGTACGGCGCGTGCAGTTCGGCGCTGAAGTACACGGTGCCCTCGAGGCGCACCTGCTCCATCACGTCCGACAGCAGGTCGAACGCAGGTGGCGCCGCGGCCGCCGTTCTTGAACGAATCGACATAAATTCTGTCCTGGAATGTCTATTCATTCTGACACGCGGCGCGCACAGTGACACCTGTCGAGCAAGCGGTGTCGGTCGACCCGCACGACAGAACGAAAAGGAGTCCACCATGCGTATCCGTCCGAACCTCATCGCTGCTGCCATCGCCGTCTTCGCGGTCGGCGCGCAGGCCCAGGCACTGCCGGCGCCGGTACGGCCGGCCACCGAGCCGGCGGCGAGCGTCTTCGTCTATGAGCGCCTCGGCGCGACGCCATCGATCGATGTGCAGCGCCTGGCGCAGATCCGCAAGCTGCGGATGGCGCAGGCCGCAAAGAGCGCTCCCGCCGGTACGCCGGCGGCACCCGCGGCGCCGGCGCGTGCCGCCGATCCCGCCGCAGCCCGCTGAATGTTGGGCGGTCAGGCGCGCGGCGCCGCGACGGCGCCGCGCGGCAGCACGATCTCGATGCCGACGCCGCGGCCGTCGAGCCCGGTGCCGATGCGCACCGCGCCCGCGTGCATGTCGGCCACGCGCTTGACGAGCGCAAGGCCAAGGCCGGCGCCCGTTCCTTCGTCGGCGCCGCGATAGAAGCGGTCGAACGCGCGCTCCTTCTGCGCCGGCGTCATCCCGGGACCGTCATCGCGCACCGCGAGAACGACGGCGTCGCCCTCGGCGCGCGCCTCGACGCGCACGCGCGCGGCGGCGTGTCGCAGCGCGTTCTCGCACAGATTGCGCAGCGCGACCGGCAGCGATTCCGGATCGGCGCGCAGCGTCATTGGCGGGACATCGACGTCGATGCGCAGCGCACGCGCGCCCGGTACCTGCTGCAGTCCGGCCACGACCTCCGATGCGATCCGGTCGAGTGCCACCGTGGGCAGCGCGGCGCGGTCGAGCGCGCGCGCATCGAGCCGCGCCAGCGTCAGCACGCTCTCGACCAGGCGCGTGGCGCGATCCACGCCGCCGATCAGTTCGCGCAGGGCGGCGTCGCGTTCATCGTCGCGGCGCGCCCGCAGCGCGACCTGCGCCTGCGCGCGCAACGCCGCCAGTGGGGTGCGCAGCTCGTGCGCCGCGTCCGCGGTCAGCGTGCGCTCGTGCAACAGCGCGGTTTCGACCCGTTGCAGCAGCCGGTTGACGGCCACGCCGACCGGCATCAGTTCGCGCGGCAGCCGCTCCGGATGCACCGGCCCGGTATCCGACGGCGCGCGGGCGTCGATCGCGCGCGAAAAAGCGACCACCGGCGTCATCACCCGCCGCACGATGACCCACACGCCCGCCGCCAGCAGGGCGATGAGGGCCACACCTGGCAGCAGCAGGCGCAGCGCGGTCGTACGCGCCAGCGCCTCGCGGTCGGCCATCCGCTGGCCGACGTGGATCGCGCCGCCGTTGCCCGGCGCGCGCAGCGTGTACACGCGATAGAGCGTCCCGTCCGCGACGCGCTCGGCGAATCCGCGCGCGTCCGCGGTGGCGAGCGGCTCCGCCGGCGCGCCCGGCGACGCGTAGACGAGCCTGCCGTGCTTGTCGCGCAGCTGATAGAAAAGGCGTTCGACGTGCGTGTGGTCGGGTTCTCCGAACTCGAACTCGTCCTTGCTGCCCAGCCCTTCGTGGGCGACCACCGCGAACACCGCGTGCGCGGTCTCGATCAGCGCCGCGTCGAACAGTTCTCCCGCCTGCATATACGCAGTGCGGTACAGCCAGACGCTGGTGGCGCCCCAGCCGACGAATGCCAGCGCGGCGAGCAGCGCGATCAGCCGGTTGCGCAGCGACCACGGCTTCATGCCGAGGCCGCGCCGCGCGCCAGCCGCCAGCCGAGGCCGCGCTGTGTCTCGATCAAGCCGGCGCCGAGCTTGCGCCGCAGATGGTGGATGTAGACGTCGATCGCGTTGCTTTCGATCGATTCGTTCCAGCCGTACAGCGCCTCGACCAGTTGCGCGCGCGAAAGCATCGTGCCCGGTCGCCGCGCCAGCGCGAGCAGAACCGCCAGCTCGCGCGCGGTGAGTTCGATCGGTGCGCCCGCGCGCGTGACGCTGCGCGCGGCCGGATCGATCACGATGTCGCCGATCTCGATCGTCGGCTCCGCGCGGCCCGACGTGCGCCGCTCGATCGCGCGCAGGCGCGCAGCGAGCTCGTCGAGATCGACCGGCTTGACCATGTAGTCGTCGGCGCCCGCATCGAGGCCGGCGATGCGCTCGGCGATGCGGTCACGCGCGGTGACGATCAGCACCGCGGTGGCGATCCGCTGCCGCCGCGCACGTTTCAGCAGGTCGAGCCCGGAGCCATCGGGCAGGCCGAGGTCGAGAACGATGGCCTCGTAGGCGGCGGCTGCGCCCGTCGCCAGCCACGCGGTGTCGGCGTCGCGCGCATTGCGCACCCAGTCGACCGCATGGCCGTCCTGCTGCAGGCCGGCCCTCAGCGCCGCGCCGAGCATCGCATCGTCTTCGACCAGCAGCAGTCGCATCAATCGTCGTCGTCGTCGTGTCGGTTCGCGTGATGTCCTGCGCCCGGCGCCGGTTGCTTGGCCGCGGCATCGACCAGCGATTGCCCCGGTGCCACGCCCGGCACGGGAATGATGCCGGCCCAGAAGGCGCCGACCGCTCCGACCAGCAGCAGTGCGACCGCGGCGCGCCGCCCCGCCGCCGCCGGAGCGCGGCCGGGCTTGTAGCCGGTCAGCATCGCGCGCACCAGGTTCTCGCGGTGCAGGACGCTGCTGACGATCACCGCCACGATGTGCACGATCACGAGCGCGAGCGTCGCATTGGCAACGACCTCATGAGCATCTTCCAGCCATTCCGGTCCGATCTGCATCGTCGTGGCCCAGCCCGTGGCCGCGGTGGCAGCGATGAGTCCCAGCAGCGCGATGATCGCCCAGCTTCCGGCCGGATTGTGGCCGAAGTAATGCCGCGGCGACCGCGACAGCAGCGATTTCAGGTAATCGATTACGGCACGAGGCGAAAGCGCCAGCGAGCTGAAACGCGCATAGCGTGTGCCGATCAGACCCCAGACGATCCGGAAGACGATCAGCCCCGCCGCCGTGTACCCGAGCAGGATGTGCAGGTCGCGCAGCCGTTCGCTTTCGGCAGTCAGGAAGGCGCCGGCGAACGAAGCGGCCAGCAGCCAGTGAAACGCGCGGGTCGGCAGGTCCCAGACCAGCGTGCGAGGGTTGGTGTCGTTCATGGCTTGTCTCCTAGCGCGGAATACGGATGTTGCGTTCGCTGAAATCGCCGCGGTCTGCCTGCGTGTGGCAGGCGCCGCAATTGGCGGCACTCTTCACCGCGGCTGCCTTCCAGCTGCGCGGCGAGACTTCGTCATGCTCGCGGCGGAACCACGTGGTCTCGCTGATGCGCAGCGTGCCAGCCTCCTTGCGCGCCGGGCCGGCCGCGCGCTGCAGATAGGCGGCGATCTCCGCACGCGCCGGCGCCTCCACGCTCGCGTCGACGCCGAAGTGGCGATCGAGTCCCTGCATGACTGCGCGCCAGCTGCCGGCGCCGAGCAGCGCGGGCGGAAACGCGACGTGGCAGCTGCCGCATTCGTTGCGGTAGGTCGCGTTGTCGATCGTGTAGCGGCGGCCCTCGGCGCTCGCCGCGTCCGCCAGCAGCAGGGCGGTGACCACGATCGACGCCGTCCAGATGGCGGCGTCGAACCAGATTCTCTTGCGTCGTGCGTTCATCGCGGCACCTATCGCTTCAGCGAGACGAGATAGGCCACGACGTCGCCCTTTTCGGGGGCAGTGCAGGCGCGCCCGAGCACGTCGTTGCAGTTGCGCTTGAACCACTTCTCCGACTTGCCGGCATCGGTGAACCGGCGCGCGTCGGCCGCCGGCGCGAGCGGCTCGATCGGCCGGCCGGTCTTCGCGTGACGGCCGACCGCGAGCGGGTTCGCCGTGTGACAGGTCGAACAGCTCCAGTCCGTCCCGTGCCGCGCGTCGAAGAACGCCTGGCCGCGTGCGGCGGAGAAGCCGGCAAACCCCGGCGCCGCGTTGCGCGCGGCGTCCTCCAGGGACTTCAGGTATTCGGTCGGCGTCTGCGCGCTGGCCGCCTGAACGGCAGCCGTCAGCAGCAGGCCTGCCGCGGATCGAATCGGAAATTTCACTCGGACGCTCCAGAATGCGAATTGCGACGGCCGCACGTTAGGCAGCCCGCATTAAGGAGCGATTAACGCGGCGGGAGCGACCGATGCGGCGCGCGCGCCGCTATTCGACCGGCAGGAACCCTTCGATCGACAGGTAGCGCTCGCCGGTGTCGTAGTTGAAGCCGAGCACGCGGCTGCCCGCCGGCAGTTCGGGCAGCTTCTGCGCGATCGCGGCCAGCGTCGCACCGGAGGAGATGCCGACCAGCATCCCTTCCTCGCGCGCGGCACGGCGCGCCATCTCGCGCGCCGGCTCGGCATCGACCTGGATCACGCCGTCGAGCAGCTTCGTGTGCAGGTTCTTCGGAATGAATCCGGCGCCGATGCCCTGGATCGGATGCGGCGCCGGCTTGCCGCCGGAAATCACCGGCGACGCGGTGGGCTCGACCGCATAGACCTTCAGGTTCGTCCACACCTGCTTCAGTGTCAGCGCGCAGCCGGTGATGTGCCCGCCGGTGCCCACGCCGGTGATCAGCGCGTCGAACGGGCGATCCGCGAAATCCTCAAGGATCTCCTTCGCCGTGGTGCGCTCGTGCACGAAGATGTTGGCGGGATTGTCGAACTGCTGCGGCATCCACGCGCCGGGCGTCTGCTCGACCAGTTCGCCGGCGCGTGCGATCGCGCCCGGCATGCCCTTCTCGCGCGGCGTCAGCACGAACGTCGCACCGTACGCCAGCATCAGGCGCCGCCGCTCGACCGACATGCTGTCGGGCATCACCAGCACCAGCTTGTAGCCCTTGACCGCCGCCACCATCGCCAGGCCGATCCCGGTGTTGCCCGACGTGGGCTCGATGATCGTGCCGCCGGGCGCCAGCTTGCCGCTCTTCTCCGCGTCCTCGACCATCGACAGCGCGATGCGGTCCTTGATCGACCCGCCCGGGTTCGCGCGCTCCGACTTGATCCACACTTCGTGCGCGCCGCCGAACAGGCGGTTGATGCGGATGTGCGGCGTACGGCCGATCGTGTCGAGGATGCTGTTCGCTCTCATGGCTTCACTCCAGGCAGCGCATTGTCCCCCGGCGGGCGGTCGCGAACGGCTCCGGATCAGACGCGCTCGGCATATGGCCAGCGCCGTTTGCCATATGCGGCGCCCTGGCCTCAGCCGAGCGGATCGCGATGGATCGGATCGACCCAGTACACCGCTTCGGGGTTGGGCTCGACATCCGCGATGTCGAGGTTGACCACGACCGCCTCGTTGTCGCTGCGCACCAGCACGCACTCGAGCGGCTCCGCCGTCGAGGCGTTGATTTCCTGGTGCGGCACGTACGGCGGCACGTAGATGAAATCGCCAGCGTCCGCTTCCGCCACGAACTCGAGCCGTTCGCCCCAGCGCATGCGGGCCTTTCCGCGCACCACGTAGATCACGCTTTCGAGCGCGCCATGGTGATGGGCGCCGGTCTTTGCATTGGGGCAGATGGTCACGGTGCCGGCCCAGATCTTCTGCGCGCCGACGCGCGCGTAGTTGATCGCCGCCGCGCGGTTCATGCCGGGCGTCTGCGCGGTATTCGGGTCGAGCTGGTTGCCCTTGATCACGCGTACGCCGTGATTGCGCCAGTCATGGTCATGCGGCATCGCTGCCTCCTAGCACGCGCGGCCGACGATCTGCGCGGTGGCGATCAGCTCCTCGAGCAGCGCCATCGCGACGCGGCCGGACACCGCGTACGGATCGAGCGTCGGCAGCTCCGAATACTTCAGCAGCGTCGACGCATTGACGCGCGCGAGATTGACCTGGCCCATGGTCCAGTTAGCGAAGCGCCGCTCGGTGATCTCCTCGCAGTGCAGGATCGTCACGTCCTTGTGGCGCGGATCGCCGACGATGCTGTTGTAAAGCTGGTTCACCGGCGCACGGCCGCCCTCGAGAACCTGCATGAAGATGTCGCCCGTGTGGCACAGGATGCCGGTGACGCCAAGCTCCGGGTTGCGCCGGCGCGCGGCCGCGAGGATCGACTCGATCGTCGCCGGCGTGACCGGCTCGGCCGAGCGGCTGGCATACAGCAGTCTTATCAGCATCGTTCTTCCCTCACGCGGCCTTTCTTTGCAGCAGGGCCAGGAACTCGCGCCGCAGGCTGGCGTCCTTCAGGAAGCTGCCGCGCATCACGCTGTTGATCATCTTCGAATCCGTGTCCTTCACGCCGCGCCACTGCATGCAGAAGTGGTCGGCCTCCATCACGATCGCCAGTCCGTCCGGCTGCATGCGCTCCTGCAGCAGATCCGCCAGCCGCGTGACCGCCTCCTCCTGGATCTGCGGCCGGCTCATCACCCAGTCGGCCAGCCGCACGTACTTGGACAGTCCGATCAGGTTCGAATGCTCGTTCGGCATCACGCCGATCCACAGCTTGCCGATGATCGGGCACAGATGGTGCGAGCAGGCGCTGCGGATCATGATCGGGCCGACGATCATCAGCTCGTTCAGGTGCTCGACGTTCGGAAACTCGGTCACCGGCGGCGCCTTCTGGTAGCGGCCGCGGAAGACCTCGGTCAGGTACATCTTCGCCACCCGCCGCGCGGTGTCCTGCGTGTTGTGATCGCTTTCGACGTCGATCACCAGACTCTGCAGCACGCCGCGCATCTTGCCCTCGACCTCGTCGAGCAGCTGGTCGAGTTCGCCCGGCTCGATGTATTCGGAAATGTTGTCGTTCGCGTGGAAGCGCTCGCGCGCGCGGTTGATCCGCTCGCGGATCTTCTGCGACACCGGCACGCCGAGATCGTCGGCGGCAGGCGGTTTGGGGCGGGTCACGTCATCCATGGCGATCGGTGCGTCGACTGCGGATTTGCATGCTACCTGCAATGCCCGCCGCTGCCGATGACCCTGCGCAGGGTAAGGGCTCAGGCGCGGACGAACTGCAGCTGCCGGTAACGCGACCGCAGCGCGACGACCGCCGGCCGCACCTCGCCCGGCGACTCGCCTCGCACGAGCACGCGCGCGGCGAGTCGCGCCACCTCGCGCATCGCGTCCTCGCGCATGCCCCAGCGCGTGACCTCCTGCGTGCCGATGCGGATGCCGTTGGCGTCGCTTACCACCGTCGGCAGCGGCAGCCCGATCGAGGTGAACAGGATGTTCGATCCCTCGATGTGTGCGGAGGCACGATTGCCGCCGCCGTAAGGCCGCGCGTCGAGCGCGACGTGCTGAGACTCCGTGAAGCCGCCGCGCGCCGCGGGCCTGAACACCGCCACGCCCTGCGCGGCCATCGCCTCGGCCAGCGCCTGCGCGTTGATGATCATCTGCCGCGCATAGGCGCGGCCGTGCTCGATCAGGTCCATCGTCGCCAGCGCGAGCGCGGCGGTCTTGGCGGCATCGAAATTCGCGGTGAGCCCCGGATACGCGATGCGGTCGAGCCGTTCGGAGAGCAGCGCCTCGGTCGTCAGCACCATGCCGCTCGGCGGGCCGCCGAAGCTCTTGTACGTGCTGCCCGTCATCAGGTGCGC
>JBLMYK010000073.1:0-7557 GCA_050258235.1 Gemmatimonadota bacterium
ATAGGACGAGAGCATGGGTCGCAGCCAGGCGCGGGCCGCCGGCTGCAGCCCTCCGCGTCATTCCGCTACCTGACGCTAAGCTGCGTGAAATTGACCATCACCTCCTCGAACCATGCCAACGGACACCAGCACGGAACTCGCACCGGGCCCGTTTCGCGTCGCGGCACTGAAGGCCGCGGTCGAACGGCTGGCCGCAGCGGAGTTCATCGACGCCTGCTGGGAAGGCGGTTCGGCGTCGACAGGACGGCTCGATCACCTGTCGGACATCGATCTGTACGTCGTCGCCGACGGTGCGCGCACGGACGCGGCATTCGAGGTGTTCGAAGGCGCACTCGCAAGCGTGGCGCGGATCACGCACACCTGGAGCGTCGAGCCACCGGCGTTTGCCGGATTGGCACAGCGCCATTACCTTCTCGACCCGGCACCGCGTTACTTCGCCATCGAATGCTGCGTGCTGCAGCCCGATCATGCGCAGAAGTTTCTCGAACGGGAACGGCATGGCGAGCCGATCGTTCACTTCGACCGCACCGGCCGGATCCGGTCGCTGCCGCTCGACCGCCCCGCCCTGGCGGCGAGGCTCGCACGCCGATTTGCGCAGATCCGCGCCGCATGGCCGATCTACCGCCTGCTGGTCGAGAAGGAAATCCTGCGCGGTCATGCGCTCGACGTGTACGGCTTCTACGTCAACGGCCTGCTGCGCGCCCTGATCGAACTGGCCGGCATGCGCCACCGCCCTGAGAGATTCGTCTTCGGCTGGCGCTACCTGCACTACGACCTGCCCGCGGATCTGCAGCAAGCGCTCACGCAGTTCGCGCAGGCGGCGTCCACCGAAGATATCGCGCGCAGACTGCCGGAAATCGACCGCTGGATGGCGCAACTCGTGGAGCAGATCGAGGTTCGCCCCGCCATCCTTTCGCGCGCGGCAGTCGACTAGCCGCCAGCGGCACAGCGCACTCGCCGCGTCCGGCGCCCCGCGCATCGGACCCGGTCCGCCTCCGAGCGCGCGCAGCCGTTTTCCCTATGGTGAATAGCGGGGCAATCGCGTACGTTTTTCGCCAGATACCTGTCGCGCGCCACGACGTAAAGTCAACGAAACCCCGCAGTCCATCGTTGTGAAGCGACACGGAGGCGAATCATGCTGATGCGAGTCAGCGAACACGGTGACGAAGTCCATGTCGAGCTGACCGGCGTAGCCGGCCGGCAGCAGCGCGTGCTGCAGGCACTGGCTGAATGTCAGCGCGTCGCCTCCGCGGGTCATCGACAGCCGGCGCAGGCGAGCGCGCATGTATCGGTGCGCTCCGGCGCCAACGACATGCGCATCTGCCTGAAGGACGGCGACGGATTTCGCTTCGAGGCGACCGCAATCTACCGCTGCCTGCGCCACGCGTTGTTCGAGGCTCCCGCGCCCGTGTCCGCGCCGGCGCGCTGACGCGCCACTTTTCGCAACGACCCCTTCGAAATCGAGTCCGGTCAGTCGAAGACCAGATCGACCGCGACCGCCGCGTGGTCCGAATAGATCCGCGTCAGATCGGGTCCGGTTGCGCCGCGCGGCTGCCGCCGTTCGACGAGGTGGTCGTTCAGAAAGGCGACCGACGCCACCTGGCCGATCGCCCGCTTCGACTGCGGCGCGAACTCCTCCGACACCAGCACGTGGTCGATCCGCTGCGGTTCGCCACCATGCAGAACCGTGTAGGCCACGTCACGGCCGCGAACCGGCGCGATCCGTCGTTCTACCTCGAGGGCATCGAACAGCATGTGATCGCGCTGCGGCCGGTCGTCCGGCGTCCATGAGGTGTCCGCCACCATCTGCGTGGTCACCGCGTTGATCTCGTCGTTGAAATCGCCGGCCACGACCAGCGGCGTGCGCGGCCCACGCATCGCCTCGATCACGATTGCGCGCAGCGCCGCCGCCTCGGCAGCGCGCATCACGAGCGCCCGCAGCTGCGCGCGCGCCGCAAGCTGCGGATCGTCGCGGTCTTCGCTGTCCAGGTACTCGGGCCGACGCGACTTGAGGTGCACGTTCAGCAGCGTCAGCGTGGTTCCGCCCGCCGCGTCGGGCAGATCGAGCGCCGCGCGCAACAGCGGCCGCGAGAACCGTGCGTGCTCCGCCTTGTCCGGCACCACGACGGCGTGGCCGGGCGACAGATCGACGATCGAATCCAGCCGCGGGCGCAGCGTGCTGCGCCAGGCGAGACCGAGCCGCGGCAACGCGTTGGCCTGATCCGCGAACGGCACCGCGAGCGACCAGCCGCGCGCGCCGCTTGCGGTCTGCCTGACCACGTCCGACAGCGCCTGCTCATGGAAGACTTCCTGCACCAGCACCAGGTCGGCCGCGAGCCGGTCGAACATCGTCGCCAGCCATTGTGTCTTGGCGATGTATTCGTCGGCGCCGTAGGGTTCGACCGCAGGATAGAAAATTCGCCCGGGCAGCGCGAGATTCAGGCAATTGAGGGTGGCGATGCGAAGGCGCAGCATCGTGCGACGTTACAAATCCGGTCGCGCGGGGTCAATTGGTCGCGACAGTCGGAGATCGACGCAGGCGGCGCGTCGCGCGTCTCAGCGCTTCTCTTCCATCAGCGCCAGCAGGTTGCCGTCCGGGTCGTGCAGGAATGCCATCCACAACTCGTGATCCGGCAGCTTCGCCACCATGTGCGCGTCGCGCTCGAAATACACCTGGCGCGACTTGAGCAAGGCGACCACGGCTTCGATGCCGCTGACACGGAAATAGATGCAGAACTGCTCGCGCCGGCCGGTCGGCTCGTGCCCGCCCTCGATCATCAGGCGCACGCCGTCGCAGTCGAAGAACGCGAGGTTGCCGAAGCGGAACAGCGGCGCGAGCCCCAGCGTGTCGCGATAGAAGCGCTCGGCGCGGTCGGCATCCGACACGTGCAGTGCGATCTGACCGATGCGTGCGAGCGGGCCGTCCATGGATTTACTCCTCGACGTCGCCCTCGCCGGCTTCCTCGAAGCGCGGCTTGCGCGTGAATCCGCGCGCCTCGCTGCCGCCCTGATATCCGCTGCGCGGCGGACGCGGCCGTTCGCCGTACGGACGCGGCGGCCCTTGCACCACCTGCATCAGCTGCAGCACCAGCCGCAGCGCCTTGTTGACCGACGCGTCGCCGCGGAACACGCGTGCGACATCCGGATCGAGCGTGACGGTAAAGCCGCGGCCGCCCTCTTCGCGCGCCCGCGCCGGACGCTTTACGTGCTGATAGGGATCGCCAAAGCCCGGCGCTCCGCCTTCCTCCTCGCCTCGGAAGCGCGCTGGCCGCTGCGGCCGCTCCTCGCCGCGGAACCGGGAGGGCCGCGGCGCGCGTTCGTCGCCGCTGAACCGCGCCGGCGGCCGCGCCCCGCGCGGCTTGCCGTAGTCGCGCGAGGCACTTCCGCCGCGCGGGCCGGGCTTGCGTTCCTTCTTCATCGTTTTCTCCGTGACGGCGTGCGCCGCGCCCTCTACGTTACCCGCGTTGCGCGCCGCGCACCAAGAAGAACGCCGCCCGCAGGCGGCGTTCGGCCAGGCGCGGGCGGCTCACGCCTTCTTCGCATCGCGCAATTCGCGCCGCAGGATCTTGCCGACGTTGGTCTTCGGCAGGTCGGTGCGGAACTCGATGTATTTCGGCCGCTTGTAACCGGTCAGATGCTCCTTGCAGAACTCCGCCACCTGCTTTTCGGTCAGCGCCGGGTCTTTCTTCACGACGAACAGCTTGACCGCTTCGCCGGAAGTGTCGTCCGCAACGCCGATCGCCGCGCACTCGAGCACGCCGGGGTGACCCGCGACCACGCCTTCGACTTCGTTCGGATACACGTTGAATCCGGACACCAGGATCATGTCCTTCTTGCGGTCGACGATCCGCGTGTAGCCGTTCTCGTCCATCACGCCGATGTCGCCGGTGCGGAAGAATCCGTCGGCGGTCATCACCTTGGCCGTTTCGTCGGGCCGTTTCCAGTAGCCCGCCATCACCTGCGGGCCGCGGATGCCGATCTCGCCGGTGCTGCCCGGACGCAGATGATTGCCCTCGTCATCGAGGATCGCGATCTCGGTCGACGGCACCGGCAGGCCGATGGTTCCGGTGTATCGGTCGGTATCGGACCGGTTGGCGGTGGCCACCGGCGAGGTCTCGGACAGGCCGTAGCCCTCCGCGATCGGACAGCGGGTGACGGCGAGCCATTTCTTGGCGACCGCCTCCTGGACCGCCATGCCGCCGCCCGGCGAAGAGATCAGCCGCGAGAAGTCGAGCTTGTCGAAGCCCTCGGTGTGCAGCAGCGCGTTGAACAGCGTGTTCACGCCCGGGAACACGTGGAACCTGTGCTTCGAGAGTTCCTTCACGAAGCCGGCGAAGTCGCGCGGGTTGGGAATCAGCAGGCATTCGCCGCCCATGCGCATCGACAGCATCGCGCACACCGTCAGCGCGAAGATGTGATACAGGGGAAGCGCGGTGACCGTGACCGGATATTCGCCCGGCCGCAGCTTGCTGAGCGCCGGCTGGTACCAGGCATCGCACTGGAGCATGTTGGCGACGATGTTCCGGTGCAGCAGCGTGGCGCCCTTGCTCACGCCGGTCGTGCCGCCCGTGTACTGCAGAAACGCCACGTCCTCGTGCGTCAGGCTGACGGGCTTCAGGTTCATCTTCAGGCCGGTAGCGAGCACATCGAGGAACCGCTGCGCGTTCGGCAACGCGTACTCGGGCACCATCTTCTTGACGTTGCGCACCACGAAGTTGACCAGCAGGCCCTTGACGAAGCCGAGCAGGTCGCCCATCGAGCAGACGACGATCTGCTTGGTCGGCACCTTGTCGGCCACCTGCTGCAGGGTGGTGGCGAAATTCTCGAGGATGAAGATCGCCTGCGCACCCGAATCGTTCAGCTGGTGCTCGAGCTCGCGCGGCGTATAGAGCGGATTGATGTTGACCACGGTGCAGCCCGCGCGCAGCACCCCGCACAGCGCGACCGGATACTGCAGGATGTTCGGCATCATGATCGCGATGCGCGTGCCCTTGCCGAAACCCTTGGACTGCAGCCAGGCCGCGATCGCCGCCGAATTCTCGTCGAGCTGGCGGTACGTCATCGTCGCGCCCATGCAGGTGTACGCGGGCCGCGCCGCGTACTTCTTGAACGCCTCGTCCAGAAGCGTGACCAGCGATTCGTACTGGTGGTAATCGATGTCCTGCGGGACACCCTTCGGATAGTTCTTCAGCCAGAACCGGTCGATCGCGCCCATCTTCTTTCTCCAGTGATTGCCGTGCGCCGCTCGGCGGCACACCCCCGCAAGGATGATAATGATCAGGCGGCGGAGTTATCTTGAGGTTTCCCCCGATATCAGCCCGAGCGCCGCGTCCCGCTGAGGCTTGTCCAGCTTCGCCAGGCGGCGGACTTCCGCGTAGAACGCGGGGAATGAGCCGTCGCGCGCCAGCATCGCGTCGAACGCCGGGACAAGGTCGTAGTACGCGCCGATCGCCGCCAGGTGGGCGTTGTTCAGCTTCTGGTCGAAATAGCGGTCGTAGCCGCGGAATCCGCCCCAGCGCACATCGCGCATCTGTCGGTAGTCCGTCTGCAACTGGTCGAAGACGGCGCGCTTGCGCTCGAGCAGCACGGACGCCGGCGCCGCCTCGGCGTAGATCTGTTGCAGCTTCCCCCGGTAGCGCAGCAGCAGCCCGAGGAAATCGGTGCGGCGCCGCTCGATCTCAGCATATGCGCGCTCCAGCCCGTCGTCGTGCTGCTGCGCCAGCCAGCGCGCCACGCCCGCCCGCTCCACCGCGGTGGCAAAGCTCTCGTTGAAGACCGTGTCGTCCTTCACGTAGACGACCTGGTGGGCCAGTTCGTGAAACAGCAGGCGGGCGAGTTCACCTTCCTGCGAATTGATGAAAGTGTTCAGCAGCGGGTCGCTGAACCAGCCGAGCGTCGAATACGCGGGCACCGGGGCCACGTTCACGTCGTAGCCCTGCGCGCGCAGCTCGTCGCCGAATCGTTCCGCCGCGGCGTGGTCGAAGTAGCCCCGATAACTCGCGCAGCCGAACAGCGGGTAGCACCAGGTCTTCAGTTCCAGCGACAGCGGCGGCGTGGCAAAGACGTTCCACACGACGGCGGAGCGGTGCAGGTCGGCGTATTCCGTATAGCTGGCATTCTTCGGCAGCCCGAGCTCGCGCGACGCGAAACTGCGGATCTCCTGTGCACGCCGCAGCTTCTCTTTCAGCGACGCCGGGGTGGCCGGGTCGGCCAGCAGTTCGTCGATCGGGCGCGCAGCCGACATCACCGCCAGCTGGCCGCCGGCCGCCTGGGCGTAGTAGCTGATCGACGAGCAACCGGCCGCGACCGCGGTCACCCCGGCGACGAGGGCCATCCATCGCAGCAGGCGGGCGGCGGGAAGAAACAGGGATTGCCGTCGGGTCACGCGGCTATTTTGCCGCGCGCCGGCCGCGGCGCGGCTTTCGCGGCCCGCGCAGCCTGGTGCCGTCCCGGCGCCGCCTCCGCACAGGGGTCGCCGAGGCATTCCGCCGCGCAGGTCACGCGGCGCAGCTTGCCGCTCGCCGCATTTCGCTGCGGCGGTGTGCTGTCGATGCGGACCGCGACCGAAGACAATCCGACCGTGTGCAGGTAGGCCAGCAGTGCACGGCGCGCCTGCTCCCGACGCTTGCGCTCGCCGGCGCCGAGTCGCAGCAGCAGCTGCCGCGGTGCCGCCTTGACCAGCTGGAAATCGTTGACCTGTCCGCTTTCCTCGAGCACGGTCTCGAGCACCAGCGGCAGCAGCTTGACCGGCTGACCGGTTGCGTCCTCGAACGCGAGTGTGTCGTCGTGCCGCCCCTCGACCTGGATCGCCGGCATCGGGTTGCCGCACGGGCAGGGATCGGGCCGCACGGTGATCGAATCGCCGAGGTCGTAGCGAATCAGCGGCTGGATCCGATTGGCGAGGTTGGTGAGCAGCACCGTGTGCGACGGGGCACCGGGTGCCACGGGCCGGTATTGTGCGTCGACCGGCTCGAGCAGGACCCAATCGGAATTCACGTGCAGGCTGCCGTGGCCGCAGTCCCAGGCGATCGACATGAACTCGGACGCGCCGTACTCGTTGCGCACCTTGCAGCCGAAACTGCGCTCTAGCCTCCGCTGTGTCGCCGGGCACAGGCATTCGCCGCCGGTCCACAGTTCGCGCAGTTCCAGCTTCAGCCGGCCGGCCTCCTGTTCCTCGGCGAGGACATCGGCGGCGGTCGGGTACGTCGCCAACTGCGTCGGTTGGTAGGCATTCAGCTGTGCGACCAGCGCCGGCCAGGGCTGCAGCAGCGAGAACGACCGCAGCATCGCGGCCAGCCACGGATACGCGCGGCGCAGGTGCTCGACGCTGGAGACGCCCGCGAAGTGACCCCCGGTGGCGGCCACCATCGCGCAACGTTCGCCCACGGCGATGCGCAGCGCCATTTCCGCCGGCGAAGAGATGCGCCGGAAGCGGAACATCTGCAGCGCCTCGTACACCGCGAGCGCGTCGGCATCGTGCAGGAAGATGCCCGGCTTGCCGGTCGTGCCCGACGTGGTCCACACCGCATAGCGATCCATGAACGGGCGGCCGACGGT
>JBLMYK010000074.1:0-6147 GCA_050258235.1 Gemmatimonadota bacterium
CCCGCCGCCGCGATCGGAAGTGAAATAGATGTACTTGCCGTCCGGCGAGTACGAGGGTTCCGTGTCGATCGCGTCCGAGCGCGTCAGACGGCGCAGCCCGCTGCCGTCGAGGTTGATCGAGAAGATCTGCGAGTTGCCGTCCCGGGTCAACACCACCGCCAGCGACCTGCCGTCGGGCGCCCACGCCGGTGCGCTGTTGCTGCCGCGAAAATTGGCGACCGCGCGCCGCTCGCCGCTGACAATCGCGTGCACGTAGACGACCGGCTTGCCCGTTTCGAACGAAACGTAGGCAATACGGGTGCCGTCGGGCGACCATGACGGAGACATGATCGGCTCGCGCGAGCGCAGTGCCGGCTGCGCGTTGGCGCCGTCGGCATCGGCAATGTCCAGTTGGAAGCTGTTCTTCGCCAGTTGCTCCACGTAGGCGATGCGCGTCGCGAACACGCCGCGCTCGCCTGTGATCTTTTCGTAGATGCGATCGGCGATACGGTGCGCGTTCAGTCGCAGTTCGGTTGCGGTCGAGACGAATGACACCCCGTCGAGCTGCACCTGCTTGACGGTGTCATACAGCCGGAAGCGCAGATCGAAGCGCCCGTCGGCAAGCCGGAACGCGGAGCCCACGACCAGCGCGTCGGCGCCTCGGCCGCGCCACACGTCGAAGCTCACAGCCGCCGTCTCGGACAGCGCCGCGCTGCCGGCATCGATCAGCCGGAACAGGCCCGACCGCTGCAGGTCGGCGCGCACGATCTCATCGACCGGCTGCGGCACGTCGCCGTCGCGCTGGAAGTTCGCGATCGCGATCGGAAACTGGTTTGAACCGACGCCGGTGATCTCGACGCGCAGCTGGGCATAGGCCAGCGAGCACCAGGCGAACGCAATGACGGCCGCCGTGCGTAAGAGAGGCTTGATCATGTGTGGGAAATTATAGAAAGCCACCAGAGGGATTCGATCCGGCGGTACTCACGTCATTGCGCGTCAACCGGACGAAACCGGATGATCACGGTCCGGTCAACCGTGCCATCGCGCTTGCGCGGAAACGGGTCGGTACGGCGGATCGCGCGCTCGACCGCCGCGTCGTAGCCGGGCAGGCCGCTTGGCTTCAGCAGCTTGACCGAGAGAATCTCGCCGGTCGGCAGCAGGTCGACCTGGAAGTCCGCATAGATCTGCGGCGAAGTTCCGTCCGGCACGGCGAACACGATGCGCGGCTTGATCAGGCTCACCAGCAGCGCGTTGTAGCTTGCATCGCCGCGGCCGCCGCCACCAGCAGCCGCGGCCCCGGGCGCGGCGGCGCCCGCCTGCGCCAGCATGCGCTGCTCTTCGGCCTTGCGGATCGCCTCGCGCTGCGCGGCCGCGCGCTTTTGTTCTTCGACCTTGCGCTTCTCCTCTTCGGCCTTCTTCTTCGCTTCTTCGGCTTTGCGCTTCGCTTCCTCGATCCTGCGTTGCTCGGCCTCGCGCTGCTTTTCCTCTGCCAGCTTCTTCTGCCGTTCCTGCTGCAGAACGATGTCGGCATTGGGCTGCTCAGGCTGCGGCGCGCGCACGACGGGAGGCGGCGGCGGGGGTGGCGGCGCGACCTCGGCTGGAGGCGGCAGCGCGCCCCACAGTTCGGCCACGACGGGCCCCTGGGGCTGGGTGCGCCATTGCACGTTGATCCACAGCGCGGCGAACAGCAATGCGTGCATCGCCAGCGCCAACAGGAACGAACCGGTCGTGTTCTCGGTCGGCCGCGGCGCGCGCGGCGGCGTGAGGACAACGGCGCTCATCGCGGCTCCGGCTGCACGGCCAGCCCGACCCGCGCGATGTTCTCCTTCTGCAGCGCACTCATGACCTTCATCACCTGCTCGTAGCGAACGTCCTTGTCGGCCGCGATCACGACCGGCGTCGGCGCATTTGGCTTCGACTTCTGCCGCTGCTTGATGATCGCCACCGCCCCCGGCAGATCATGGGCGAGTTCCTTGCCGGTGTCGCGCAGCAGCAGCTTGCCGTCGACCTTGATCACGATCTCCAACGGCCGATCCGGCGTCCGGGATGACTTGCCCACGCTCGGCAGGTTGACCAGGCTCGGATTCACGAACGGCGCCGACACCATCAGGATCACCACCAGCACCAGCATCACGTCGATGTAAGGCACGACGTTGATGTCGGCCAGCAGCCGTCGGCTGCCGCCATCCTTGCGTCGCAGGAGCAGTGCCATTTCAGGGCCCGCCAGCCCGCCACAGCGGGCGAACGAGTTGAGAGTAGGGTTGCACAAGCATCAGCGATGTCGCTGCAGGATGTTCGAGAACTCCTCGATGAAGGTCTCGAACCGATTGGCGAGTCGATCGATGTCGTGCGCGAAGCGGTTGTACGCGACGACCGCCGGGATCGCGGCGAACAGGCCGATCGCGGTGGCGACCAGCGACTCCGCGATCCCCGGTGCGACGCTCGCGAGCGTGGCCTGCTCCAGCGTCGCCAACCCCGTGAACGCATGCATGATGCCCCACACGGTGCCGAACAGGCCGATGTACGGGCTGACCGACCCCACCGACGCCAGGAACTGCAGCCGCCCCTCGAGCGCATCCATTTCGCGCTGGTAGCTGGCGCGCATCGCGCGGCGCGCGCCGTCGAGCGTGGCCTGGGCGTCGCCGCGCCCCTGCAGCTTGTGGAACTCGCTCATGCCGGCCTCGAAGATGCGCTCGAGCGCGCAGGTGCGGTGGCGCCGGTTCGTCGCCTTCTGGTACAGCAGTTGGAGGTCGGCGCCGCCCCAGAACTCGCGCTCGAAGGCATCGGTCTCCTTGCGGGCACGGCGGATCGAGAAGCCCTTGCCGAAGATCACCGTCCACGACGCGAGCGACACGGCGAGCAGCAGCGCCATGATCAGCTGCACGACCAGGGTCGCCTTGGTCACCAGCGTCAGGATTGAAAGATCGGCGGAAGCATTCATGTCGAGGGACCGTCAGCAGTCTTGATCTTGTTGACCAGCAGCGCCGGCAGGCGCGCGGGAGCCATCGTGGCGGCATTCAGGCATGCCACCTTGACCCTGGCGGTGGCCAGGAGTTCATCGCCGCGCCATGCTTCCTGCTCGAAAACGATATATGAACGAGCCAGCTCGGCGATCCGGGCTGCGATCGTCAGCAGATCGTCCAGCCGCGCCGGCTGCCGGTAGTCGATCGCCGCGCTCGCGACGACGAATTGCAGTCCTTCCGCAGCACGCAGCCGCTGCTGCTCGATGCCCAGGGCACGCAACCATTCGGTGCGGCAGCGCTCAAAGAACATCAGGAACTTGGCGTAGTAGACGATGCCCCCGGTGTCGGTGTCCTCGTAGTACACGCGGACCGGCCAGCGGAATTGAGGCGTCGGATTGGCGACCACGGTGGCCGAGTCTATCGCGGCAGGGCCGGCATTCGTCGGCGCCGGACCCGGGCTCAGGTCCAGAACGTACAATCCGCGCCTTCGTGCGAACAAGAGCGCGAGACAACTCCACCTCAAAAGGGTCGGAGGCAGGGAGAAGCGCGAAGATGCTCAACCCGATTCGATGGTCCGGAACCGCACTCGCGCTGGCGGCGCTTCTGCCGCTGCTTGCCGGAATCGCCGGCTGCTCCGAGGTCGTCAACAACCCGAACCCGCGCGGATCGGAGAAGACTAACACCCTCTTCGTCTCGTTCGGGGAGCGACCCAAGTATCTCGATCCGGTGAGCTCTTACAGCAACAACGAAACGCCGTGGATGTATGGCGCGTACGAGCCGCTGCTGCGCTATGACTACCTGAAGCGACCGTACACGCTTGAGGCGAACACGGCGACCGGCCTGCCCGAAGTCCGGTACCTGGACAAGGTTGGCAAGCCACTACCAGCGGACTCGCCGGCCGGCGAGATCGCGATCTCCGTCTACACGTTCCATCTGAAGCCGGGCATCAAATTCCAGCCGCATCCGGCCTTTGCGCGCCGCGCCGATGGCACCTATCTGTATCAGGATCTGACACCGGCCGACATCAAGGACAAGTGGTCAGTCAGCGACTTCCCCCTCAAGGACGCCGCCGTCACCACACGCGAGCTTACCGCGGACGATTACGTCTATCAGATCAAGAGACTGGCAAGCCCCTACGTGCCGACGCCGTCACCGCTGTACGGACTGCTCAATCAGTACATAGTCGACCTGAAGGGGCTGGGCGACCGTCTGCGCGCTGAGTACAAGCAGGTCACGGCCGGCAAGAATCCGCTCGATCGCTACGTTCCCTGGCGCGACCTGCGTACCGTGCGCTTCGACGGCGCGCGCGCGGTCGACGCACATACGCTCGAGATCCGCGTGATCGGCAAGTACCCGCAGTTCAAATTCTGGGTCGCTATGCCATTCTTTGCACCGATGCCCTGGGAAGCGGACAAGTTCTTCGCCCAGCGCGGCATGGCCGATCACGCACTGACGCTGAACCAGTGGCCGGTCGGTACTGGCCCGTTCATGCTGGTCGAGCAGGGGCCGAACCGCTACGTGATGGACCGCAACCCGAATTATCGCGGCGAGCCGTATCCGTGCGAAGGGATGCCGGGCGATCGGGAGAAGGGCTGGCTCGATGACTGCGGCAAGCCAACGCCGTTCATCGATCGTGTGGTGTCGACGATCGAAAAGGAGCGCCAGCCGCTCGAGGCGAAGGTGATCCAGGGCTATTACGACGTGCCGTCCCTCGAGACACTGAGCGATGGCTTCAAGCTATTGCAGGAACGGCGCGACCACACGGGCCGCTGGAAGCTCTTGCAGGACCACGGCGTCCAGCTGCCGAGCTCGGTAGAGCCGAACAGCTGGTACATGGGGTTCAACTGGCTCGATCCGGTCGTCGGCAAGGGTGCGACCCCAGAGGAAGAAGTGCGCCATCGCAAGCTGCGCCAGGCGATCTCGATCGCGACCGACTGGGAGGAGTACACGAACATCTTCTTCGACACGTACGGCGAGGCCCAGGTTGCGATGAGCCCGATCCCGCCTGGACTTTTCGGCTATCGCGCAGGCTGTGACGGCATCAATCCAGTCACGCACGTGTGCAAGGACGGCCGACCGCAGCGCCGGTCAATCGAGGAGGCGAAGAAGCTGCTTGCCGAAGCAGGCTATCCCGATGGCCGCGACGCCAAGACCGGTCGCCCGCTCGTGCTGTACTACGACAGCAGCGGCGTCGGGCCCGCATTCCAGGCGCGGCTCGACTGGCAGCAGAAGCAGATGGCCAAGCTCAACGTCCAGCTCGAGATCCGCGCCGCCGACTACAACCGCTTCCAGGACCGGATGCGCAAAGGGCAGGAACAGATTTTCTTCTGGGGATGGAACGCGGATTTTCCCGATCCGGAGAACTTCCTGTTCCTGCTAAACAGCACGCAGTCGAAGGTGAAATACGACGGCGAAAACGCGGCCAACTACGACAACCCCGAATACGACCGGCTATACGACGAGATGAAGAACCTGCCCGATGGCCCGCAGCGGCAGGAGGTGATCGACAAGATGGTGAAGATCCTGCAGAACGACGCGGTGTGGATGTTCGGCATCTTCCCCGGCGCCACCGGCGTCTACCAGACCTGGGTGCACAACGCGAAGCCGTCGTTGATTTTGAAGGACCAGGCAAGGTACCTGCGCATCGACGTGCCGCTGCGTGTGGCAAAGATCGCCGAGTGGAACAAGGCACGGCCGTGGCCGGTCGCCGTCTTCTTTGCGTTGGCGGCGCTCGTGATCTGGCCCGCATGGCGCCTGTGGCAGCGGCGCGAGCGCACGACCGCGCGCGGGCGGCTCGTCGGGGCGGACGCGGCCTGATGCTTGTCTACCTGGTACGCCGGCTGCTGTACGCCGTGCTCGTGATGGCGGGCGTCAACCTGCTGGTGTTCGCTCTGTTCTTCACCGTCAACACGCCGGAGGACATGGCGCGACTACAGCTCGGCGGCAAGCGCGTCACGGCAGAAGCGGTCGAGCGCTGGAAGGCCGAGCGCGGCTATGACAAGCCGCTGTACTTCAATTCGAATGCGCCGGGGTTGTCGAAGCTGACGAACACGGTCTTCGTCGACACCACGATGCGGCTGCTGCACTTCGATTTCGGCAAGACCAACGAGGGGCGCGACATCGCCGAGGAGATCCGCGAACGGCTGCCGATCTCGTTCGGCATCGGCGTGCCGGTGTTCATCCTGACCGTCGGCGTGTCGATCGT
>JBLMYK010000075.1:0-3563 GCA_050258235.1 Gemmatimonadota bacterium
AGCACGGCGAGCAGCGCAAAACCGCCGACATACACCGCTGGCAGCGCCGCGGCCGCACGCCCGACGCCGTAGCGCCGGATCAGCTTTCCGGTTGCCAGCGCCTGCGTCACCAATGTGAGCAAGCTCACGGCTAGGTCGATCCCGGCAAAGAGTCGCGTCTGCTCCGCACGGTCGTGGATCGTCGCGGCGACGATGTTGGCCTGTTCGTAGTACAGGAACGTTCCGCCAAACGAAAGCAGGCTCACCCACAGCGCGATGCCGAGCAGGTACGGCGAGCGCGCGACTTCTGCCAGCCCTGCCAGGGCGCTGCCCCCGAGGCGTTCGCCGGCAATCGGCGCCGGGGGCGACGACACCAACGGTCCTGCTGACGCCGCGGCTGCCGTCTTCTCGAGACGGTGCACGCAAAAGACAGCGAGTTCGAGCAGCAGCGCTGCGACAAGCAGCAGGTTGACTGGCCCCAGCGGCACCGACAGCACGAATGTGATCAGCGGCCCGAGCAGCGCGCCTGCAGTGCCGCCGGCGCCGATGAAGCCAAACAGGCGCTTGCCCTGCTCGCTCGCAAAAAGATCGGCCATGAACGACCAGAACACGGTCACGGCAAAGAGATTGAACACGCTGACCCAGACGAAGAACACGCGCGCGACTTCGACCGCGAAGACGTTCAGCGTCAGCAGCAGCCAGAAGATCGCGAGGTTGGCGACGAAGAAGTGATAGACGACCGGAATGAAGCGAATGCGCGGCAACCTGGCGACCAGGGCGCCGTAGATAGGCTGCAGAGCGAGCAGCACGACGAACGTCGCGGTGAACAGCCACGGCAGGTTGCGCACGCCGCC
Source organism: Gemmatimonadota bacterium (assembly GCA_050258235.1). Classification (GTDB taxonomy): domain Bacteria; phylum Pseudomonadota; class Gammaproteobacteria; order Burkholderiales; family Burkholderiaceae_F; genus JAKOQB01. The sequence continues at coordinate 834 of JBLMYK010000075.1, forward strand.
GGCGATACCCATCTGGTCGCGCAGCGGCCGCAGCACGTAGTAGCCGGCGAGCAGCGTGAAGAAATAGGCGAACGACCACAACAGCGCGCCGAACTCGGCTGGCGTGACCGGAACTGCGCGCGCAACGGCGCGATACGCGAGGGACGCGCCGCGAGCCACGGACCGCCTACGGCGCGATCGAGAGCTTCTGCCTCAGTTCCGGCGCGGTCACCTGCTGCCCATAGCCGGGCGCGCCCATCGCAAACTCGGTTGCGCGCGCCAGCGGCCCGACGATGACTGGGTCGAAGCCGGCGTCGCGCACCAGATCGGCCGCCACCTTGAGGGCATCCGCATCGTCGCCGGCGATTGGGATCGCCATCTTCGGATCGGGACGGTTCGCCTGCGCTGCGAGGATGCGCGAGCCCATCGAATTGAATGCACGCACCAACCGTGTCCCGGGCAGGTACCTCTGCGACGTGATCCCGATTCCGTTCGCCCTCGCTTCATCGGCGATCGGGCCGTCGCGGCTGGCAATCGCGTTGCAGGCATCGAGCACGACCTTGCCCTTGAGAGCCGGCGCCAGATCGCGACCGACCTGCGGCAGCGCGCCGTAAGGCACCGCGATCAGGATCGCATCGCCGAAGGTGGCCGCTTCCTCGGGAAGGCCGGCGCGCGCCAAGGGGCCCAATCCCGCGACCAGATCCTTCAACTCGTCCGGATGCCGGGACGAGAACAGCACCTGATGCCCGGCCTTGATCCAGAGCGACCCGATGGCCCCTCCGTGGCGGCCAGATCCGATCACGCCGATCTTCATCTTCGCCGCCCTTGCTCCCTGGGCAAAGGCGGCAGTGCGCAGAGTGCCGAGCAACAGCACGCCGATGGAAGCACGAAGCAGCGCACGCCTTCGAGCGGCGTGGGTGAAATCCTCGCGCATAACAGCCTCCCTTTGATCGACGGCTCAAGCGTCGCGGCCGGATTCTTGGAATATCGGCCTCCCCGGCTTGCAGGCTAGCAGACCCCTTGCGCGAAATGAATGCCGTCGTGCGGGATTCCGTCAGCCGCCTGCACGGCTCTGCGCGGCCAGTTCTACCCGAGCCACTTCCGCGCATTCCTGAACATGCGCATCCACGGCGAATCCTCGCCGAGGCCAGGCGGCTGCCATGACATCTGCACGGTGCGGCGCACCCGTTCCGGGTGCGGCATCACGATCGTGAAGCGGCCGTCGGGGGTGGTCAATCCGGTGATGCCGTCCGGCGATCCGTTGGGGTTGTATGGATAGCGTTCGGTCGCGCGGCCGTGCGAGTCGACGTACCGGGCTGCGACCAGGGCTTTGCGCCGGTCCTCCTCGCTGCGGAACACCGTGCGCCCTTCGCCGTGCGCATTGGCGATCGGCATGCGGCTGCCGGCCATGCCGGCGAAGAACAGCGACGGCGACGGCAGGATCTCGACCATCACCAGCCGGCCCTCGAACTGTTCGCTCGCATTGCGTTCGAAACGCGGCCAGTGCTGCGCGCCCGGAATCAGCATGTGCAGCTGGCTCATCATCTGGCAGCCGTTGCATACGCCGAGCGCGAACGTGTCGGGACGCTGGAAGAACGCGGCGAACTGTTCGGCCAGCTTGCCGTTGAACAGGATTGTCTTCGCCCAGCCGCCGCCGCCGCCGAGCACGTCGCCGTAGGAGAAGCCGCCGCAGGCGGAAAAGCCCTTGAAATCCGCCAGCTGCGCCCGGCCGGCGAGCAGATCGGTCATGTGCACGTCGACCGCAGTGAAGCCGGCGCGATCAAACGCCGCCGCCATCTCGTACTGGCTGTTCACGCCCTGCTCGCGCAGGATCGCGATGCGCGGTCGGGTGCCGGCTGCGATGAACGGCGCGGCGATGTCTTCGGCGGGATCGAAGCCGAGCGATAGCGACAGTCCGCGATCATCGGGGTCGGTCGCGCGCGCAAATTCGGCATCCGCGCAGTCCGGGTTGTCGCGCAGCCGCGCGATGCGCCACGACACTTCGCTCCACGCCTGCTGCAGTTCGGATCTGGGCCGGCTGAGGATCGCCTTGGCATCGTTCCAGACTTCGATCACATCCCGCGCGTTCGGCTTGCCGATGATGTGCGAGACCGCGCCCAGCCCTTCGCCACGCAGGGCGTTCATCACCGCGCTCTTGTCGGCTTCGCGGACCTGCAGCACGATGCCGAGCTCTTCGTTGAACAGCACCGCCAGCGCGAGCTCGGCGCGCCGCACGGCGACCTGCTCCGGGCGGATCTTGAAGTCACCCCAGTCCGTCGCGTGCGGGTCCATCGCCAGCACGTCGATGTTCATCGTCACGCCGCAGTGGCCGGCGAACGCCATCTCGCACACGGTCGCGAAGAGGCCGCCGTCGCTGCGGTCGTGATATGCGAGCAGCGTGCCGTCGCGCGCCAGCGCGCGCACGGCGCGGAGCGCCGCGGCAAGCCGGCCAGGATCGTCGAGGTCCGGCGCGCTGTCGCCGATCTGCTGCGTGACCTGCGCCAGCATCGAGCCGCCGAGCCGCATTCGGCCGGCGCCGAGGTCGATCAGGATCAGCACGGTCTCGCCGCAGTCGCCGCGCAGCTGCGGGGTCAGCGAACGGCGCACGTCGTCGACCGGCGCGCAGGCCGAAACGATCAGGGACACCGGCGCCGAGACGATCTTCTCCTCCTTGCCGTCGCGCCACGCCGTCTTCATCGACAACGAGTCCTTGCCGACCGGAATGCTGATATTCAGCTTCAGGCACAGCTC
>JBLMYK010000076.1:0-8411 GCA_050258235.1 Gemmatimonadota bacterium
CCAGCAGTGCGTCGACATCCGTGCCGCCGTCATTGATGATCGCTGCGACGGGCAGCGCGAATTCGGTTGGCGTCTCTACGCTATTCATCGACCTGTTCTTGCCTGCTCGTGGCGCAGGCCCTTTTGCCCGGCGCAGCCGTCCGCAACCGGACCGGTACGCGGCACGCCATTATTCCACCGTGCACGCCGAGACGACGTTACAGGGCAGTCGTGCTGCGCCGTGCTGGAAGGCGATCAATCTACTTGCTCGCGGCGGGCGCGGCGCTGGCGTCCTGCGCCGGCTCCGTCGCGCGCGCGGTCAGCGGCTGCGGAGCTGGGGGCTGATAGCTGCGTGGCAGCATCGAGCCGCGCGGATAGCCGGCCGCGTCGAGCGCGGTTGCCCACGCGTCCGGATCGAACGGAACCTGCACCTGGCGGCCGACGGTCATCACCGGCAGGCGGATGCCGCCGCTGATGCGCTTCAGCTCCTCGCCGTCGTTCTGCGTGCTGACCGTCTTTTCCGCGTAGGGGATGCCACGGTTGCGCAGGAAGTTGCGCGCGAGATCGCACGGCTGGCACGACGCCGCGCTGTACAGCGTCACGGGAAAGCGCTCGGCCGCGCGGCGCAGCTCGTACGGAAAGTCCTTCGACGCATCCACGTTCTCACCGCCGCGCATGTCGAGGCGCTGCACGGTCTTCGCATCGCGCGGCGGGTTGTCGCCAAAGCCGACCCGGCCGTCCTTGTCGACCCATTTGTACTGCGCGAATGCGGCCGCGGACAGACCCAGTGCCGCCAGGAAAACCAGTAAACGCAACATCTCGCCTCCGTCAGGACCCGATGCCGTGGTGCCGGAGCAGCGCGTCGATGGTCGGCTTGCGTCCGCGAAAGGCGACGAACGATTCGATCGCCGGTCGCGCCCCGCCCATCGCCAGCACCTCGTCGAGGAAGCGCGCGCCGATTCGGGCGTCAAGCGCATTGCCCGTTTCCTCGAATGCCGCGTATGCGTCCGCCGAAAGCACCTCGGCCCACTTGTAGCTGTAGTAGCCGGCAGCATAGCCGCCGGCGAAGATGTGCGTGAAGCTCCATGGCATGCGGTTGTATTCGGGCGGATGGACTACCGCGACCTCGCGCCGCACGCGCTCGAGCAGCTCGCGCACGGCGGCCGGCGTTGTGCGCTCCGGGTCCAGCTCCGTGTGCACCAGCATGTCGAACAGGCCGAACTCGATCTGTCGCAGCAGCTGCATGCCGCTCTGGAAGTTCTTCGCCGCCATCATCTTGTCGTACAGCGGGCGCGGCAGCCTCTCGCCGGTGTCGACGTGCTCGGTCAGCTGCTGCAGCACATCCCACTCCCAGCAGAAGTTCTCCATGAGCTGGCTCGGCAGCTCGACCGCATCCCACTCGACACCGTGCAGCCCGGACACGGCCATCTCGTCGACGCGTGTCAGCAGGTGGTGCAGCCCATGGCCGAACTCGTGGAACAGCGTCAGCACTTCGTTGTGCGTGAACAGCGCCGGCCTGCCGCCGACCGGGCGGGTGAAATTGCAGGTGATGAACGACACCGGCGTCTGCACCGCCGCCGCACTGATGCGCCGCCGGCTGCGCGCGTCGGACTGCCATGCACCGCCCTGCTTGTGCTCGCGCGCGTACAGGTCGAGATAGAAGTGCCCGATCACGTCGCCCTGTCGCGTCTCGATGCGGTAGAACTTCACCTCCTTGTGCCATACCGGCGCCGTCGCCGGACGGATCGCCACCGAGAACAGGGTTTCGATCGCGTGGAACAGCCCGGCCAGCACGCCGGGCTCCGGGAAGTACCGTTTCAGTTCCTGCGCCGAGTAGGCATAGCGGCTTTCGCGCAGCTTTTCGCTCGCGTAGGCGTGGTCCCACACCTGCATGTCCGCGATCCCGAGTTCGCGCTGCGCGAACTGCCGCAGCTCCTCCAGGTCCCGCTCGCCGTGCGGCCGCGCGCGCCGGGCGAGGTCGCGCAGGAAGTCCAGCACCTCGGCGGGCGAGGACGCCATCTTCGGCACCAGCGACAGCTCGGCGAAATCGCGATAGCCGAGCAGGCGCGCGTTCTCGCGCCGCAGCCGCAGCAGTTCGATCATCACGGAGCCGTTGTCCCAGTCCGGACGGCCGAACTCGGAGCCGCGCGTCACGTAGGCGCGATACATCTGTTCGCGCAGCGTGCGGTCGTGCGCGTACTGGATGATCGGCGAGTAGCTCGGAAACTGCAGCGTGACCTTGTAGCCGCCGCGTCCTTCCGCCGCAGCCGCCTCGCGATACAGCTGCAGCGCATCGTCGGGGACCCCGGCCAGCCGGCCGGCATCGTCGAGGTACAGCGCAAACGCATTGGTGGCGTCCAGCACGTTTTCGGCGAAGCGCGTCGTCAGCTGCGCCGCGCGCTCCCGGATCTGCCGCAGGCGCCGCTTCCGTTCAGGCGGCAGTTCGGCGCCGCCAAGGCGGAAGTCGCGCAGTTCGTTCTCGACCACCTTGCGCCTTGCTGCCGGCCAGCGCGCGAAATCCGGCGCCGCGGCCATTTGCTTGTACTGGCCGTACAGGGCCAGGTTCTGCGCGAGTTCGGTCCAGAACGCGGTGAGCTTCGGCAGGTTGGCGTTGTACTGCGCGCGCAGTTCCGGCGTGTCGGCGACCGAGTTCAGGTGCGACACCCAGTGCCAGGCACGGACCAATCGATCCATCGCATCGTCGAGCGGCTCGACCACCGTGTCCCAGCCCGGCACTGTGGCCGCGTCGGTCACGCGCGCCACGACTTCGCGGCATTGGGTCAGCAGGGCGTCGATGGCCGGCGCGACGTGCGCTGGCGAGATCGCATCGAAGCGCGTATCCGCGGTGAAATCGAGCAGCGGATTGGACTTGTTCTTGATATCGAACGGCATCGTCTGGCGGCGGGGGTTGCTTCAGCGGCGCGGACCGGCGCTGCGCTCCGCAGCCTCGACCGTATTGACCAGCAGCATCGTGATCGTCATCGGTCCGACGCCACCGGGTACCGGCGAAACGAAGCCCGCCACTTCTTTCACGGCGTCGAAGTCGACGTCGCCGGCGAGCTTGCCTTCCGGCGTCTTGTTGGTTCCGACATCGATCACGACCGCGCCCGGCTTCACCATGTCGGCCGTCACGAGGTTCCGCTTGCCGACCGCGGCGATGAGCACGTCGGCCTGGCGGGTGATCGACCCCAGATCGCGCGTCTTGCTGTGCGCAATCGTCACGGTCGCATTCGCGGCGAGCAGCAGCATTGCCATCGGTTTGCCGACCATGTTGGAGCGGCCGAGCACGACCGCATGGCTGCCCTCGAGCCTTGCGCCGGTCGACTCGAGCATCTTCATCACGCCGTACGGGGTGCACGAGCGGAAATGCGGGTGTCCCATCAGCGTGAGGCCCGCATTGGTCGGGTGCAGGCCGTCGACGTCCTTGTCGAACGCGATCGTGTCGAGGATCTTCTGCGCATCGAGGTGCCGCGGCAGCGGCAACTGGACGAGGATGCCGTGCACGGCCGGATCGGCGTTCAGCCTCGCCACGCGGTCAAGCAGCGCCGGCTCGGTCGTGTCGGCCGGCAGATGGTCGAAGACGGATCGGATGCCGACCTCTTCGCACGCCCGGATCTTGTTGCGTACGTAGATCGCGGACGCCGGGTCGTCGCCGACCAGGATCACGGCGAGCCCGGGTTGCAGGCCGCGTGCCGCGAGGGCGGCGACACGGGGTTTCAGTTCTGCGCGCAGCCTGGCGGCGAGCGCCTTGCCGTCGATGATCTGTGCTGCCATCGAGTCACTTCGGAAGGAAAGCCGGATTCTAAGGGCGTCGCACCGGCGCCGCCGCGGCGCTCAGTGTCAGGAGCTGGCAAGCGCGATGCGCATCAGGTCGGCCACCGTGCCGGCTTTCAGCTTGTCCATGATGTTGGCGCGATGCGCCTCGACCGTCTTGATCGAGATGCCGAGGTCGTCGGCGATCTGCTTGTTCAGACGTCCGGCGACGATGCGCTCCAGCACCTGCTGCTCCCGCGGCGTCAGCCGGGCGAGCAGCGCCGCGTTGATCCGGCGCCGCTCGAGCTGCGCCGCGTCCTCGCGCGCGCGCACGAGCATCTTCTCGACCAGTGCCTTCAGCGCGTTCTGGTCGAACGGCTTCTCGATGAAGTCGGCCGCGCCCTTTTTCATCGTCGACACCGCCATCGGCACGTCGCCGTGGCCGGTGATGAAGATGATCGGCACCGCGGCCTCGCGCGCGAGCAAATGGTCCTGCAGCTGCAGACCGCTCATTCCCGGCATGCGGACATCGAGGATCAGGCAGGCGATGGCGCGCGGGTCGAAGTGTCCGAGAAAGGCCTCGGCGCTCGCGTAGCACTCGACCCGGTATTCCGGTTCCAGCAGGAACTGCAGCGAGTCGCGGACCGCCTCGTCATCGTCGACGACGTAGACGACGCCGCGTGCGGCGAAATCGTTCTGGTTCATTTGCCTTCGCCTTGCGTCACGGGTGCGGTTTCCGGCTCGGCGCGCTGGTGCCCCGCGAGGGGCAGGGTGAAGCGCATGATGGTTCCGCCGGCGCGCTCGGGATTCTTCTCGACGGTCAGCCGCCCCTGATGGAACTCCACGATCGAGCGGCAGATGTTCAGGCCCATGCCCATGCCTTCGGGCTTGGTGCTGAAGAAGGGGTCGAACAGGTTCGGCAGATGCTCGTCGGGGATGCCGCTGCCGCGGTCGATCACCGCGAATTCCGCCATGCCGTCGAGCAGCGAACGACGCACCACCACGTCGATGCGTCGCACGCTGGCGTGCTCCATCGCGTCGATCGCATTCTTCAGCAGATTCAGCAGCACCTGCTCGATCAGCAGCGGATCGACCAGCACCGGCTCCAGCGTCGGATCGATGCTGGCGGCGATCGCGATCCCCTTCTTGCCGGCTTCGATCTCGGCGAAGCCGATCGCGTCCTCGACGATCCGCTGCGCCGGCGTCGGCCGGCGGCGCGGTTCCGATCGCTTCACGAACTCGCGGATGCGCCGGATGATCCCGCCGGCGCGCTGCGCCTGAGAAGATGTCTTCTCCAGCGCGTTCTGCAGCTCGTCGATCGAGATCTGCCGCTCCTTCAGCCGGGCCAGCGTGCCCTCGCTGTAATTGGTGATCGCCGTCAGCGGCTGGTTCAGTTCATGAGCAAGTGATGAGGCCATCTCGCCCATCGTCATCAGGCGTGATGTGAACTGCACCTTTTCCTGCTGCTGGCGGGCGATCTCTTCCGTCACCTTCCGCAGCGTGATGTCGGTTGCGATCTGCAGCCGGGCATTGGGATCGCCTTCGGCGTCCTGGAATGGCCAGCGGATATCGCGCGCGCGCACGTCGAACCAGCGATCGGTTGCCGCATCATGGACCTCGCCGCTGTCGCGGCCGCGCAGTTGCGCGGCGAGCCGCAGATGGGCGGCGGCGTCGCTGCCGAACTGGTTGAGGTAGGCGCGGTTGGCGAACACCATCTCGCTGCCCGCGTGGCTGCCCGGCTTCGGGATGATGACCGACACGGCGGGCTCGAGCGATTCGAGCACGGTCGTGAAGCGCTCGTGCGCGGCGGCCAGTTCGTTGCGGGCGCGGGTCGACTCGGTGATGTCGGTCATCGAACTCATCCACCCGATGTACCGGTTCGAATCGTCCAGCAACGGCGACTCGTGCATGCCGGCGTTGAAGCGCGTGCCATCCTTGCGCTGGACCACGACCTCGAAGCCGCCCGGCTCGCTCTTCCCGGCCAGCGCTCGTTGAAGCCTTGCCTCGTACTCGGCGCGATGTTCCGGCGGCCAGTACGGGTAGGGGGGCGCGCAACCGACGAGGTCGCGCTCGACGAATCCGGTCATCTGGCAGAAAGTGCGATTCACATATCGGATCACGCCCTGCGGATCGATCACCCGCAGGCCGGTGGCGACCGAGTTCTCCATCGCGCGCCGCAGCGAGGTCTCGGCCAGCAATGCGCGATCCGCGCGCTGCTGGCGCGACGTGAAGCGCACCAGCGTGCCCAGCGCGACCAGCACCGAGATGGTCAGCCCCGCGACCACCCAGGCCAGTGCGCTGGTCGTGATGCGCGATTCGAGGCGGAAGGCGCTGGCCGTCAGCCGGTAGTCGGCCGGCAGCGGTGCCAGCCCGACGGCGTAGGTCAGCGCATCGGACGGAGGGGCGCTGGATGAGGTCGACGCCAGCAGGCGCTCGCCGAGCGAGATCTGCAGCCGATAGCGGTCAAGCGTTTCCTCGGCCACGCCCTTGGCGATGAACTCGATCAGGTCGATGCGCGCGATCACGGCGCCGGAAAACACGTGATCGATGTAAACCGGCACCGCGAGCACGAGCGGCGCGCCGCGTGGCCCCGAGGGAAGCGGCATGAAGACCGGCTCGTATCCCTGTGCGACGCGCAGCAGCACGGGCTTCAGCGTCGGATCCGACTTCGCGTCGTCATCCGGGGCCTGGATCGTCGCGGGCTGGCCCGGGAGGACCGACGAAACGACCGCCGGCCAGACCAGCTGGCCCCGGGTGTCGACGTATTCGATGCGGGCCAGCTCCTTCTTGGCCGTCAGCAGATCCTCCGCGATCGCGCCGAAGCGCTTTTCTGTGAGGCTGCCGTTGCCGATGTCCCGCGCTGCCGCCGACAGCGTCTCGGAAAGCGTAGACAAGCGCGTGCCAAGCTGGAGCGACGCCGAATCGATGTCGCGGTGCATCGCATCGGTCTGCAACTGCCGGTCCTCGACCAGGATCGCGACGAACAGGCCCGCGCTCAGGATCGCGAGCAACGCGATCACGTAGTACGGAAGCCGCGGCCGGCGGTGCAGGCGTCGCGCCGATCCGCTGGCGAGCGAATCAAACGTCGAGGACAGCTTGCCGCCGCGGGATGTGTGGGGACTTGGCACCGTGAATGGGTCGTCGCGCCGAACCGGCTACGGCATATTATGGTTGGCGCTGGCCCAAACGCCCCTTGACGGGAGTCGGCGGCGTGGCGAACGCGCATCAATTTGCGACAGCCGGCCGCTGAAAGTAAGGACGCCGACATTTCACTATAGGAAATCGATAGCCACTATTTGAAAAATTCGCAACCGCTGGTACATTGGCGCCCCTCGAATCGGCGCGCCGACCCGGAACGCAGCCGCTCACCAGAAGACATCAGGAGGCCCCCATGTCTGCCGTACTGAAGTTCGATGCCGCGAACGACCCCGATGCGCTGGAGACGCAGGAATGGCTGGAGGCGCTCGAGACGGTCATCGAGCGCGAAGGCCCGCACCGGGCGCACTACCTGCTCGAAAAGCTGAAGGAGAAGGCGCGCAGGTCTGGCGCGTACATCCCCTTTTCGCCGAACACGGCGTACATCAACACCATTCCGCCGCACCTGGAGGAGCACTCGCCGGGCGACTACGCGATCGAGGAACGCATCCGTTCCTACGCCCGCTGGAATGCGATGGCGATGGTGGTCCGCGCCAATCGGGGCGATGGCGACCTCGGCGGCCACATCGCCAGTTACGCGTCGGTGAACACGCTGATGGAGGTCGGCTTCAACCACTTCTGGCGCGCGCCGAGCGCCGACTTCGGCGGTGACCTGATCTACATTCAGGGCCACTCGTCGCCCGGCATATACGCACGCGCGTATCTCGAAGGCCGGCTGACGGAGGAGCAGCTGGACAACTTCCGTCGCGACGTCGACGGCAAGGGCGTCACCTCGTATCCGCATCCGAACCTGATGCCGGACTTCTGGCAGTTCCCGACCGTGTCGATGGGGCTCGGGCCGATCCAGGCGATCTACCAGGCGCGCTTCCTCAAGTACCTGCACGCGCGAGGCATTGCCGACACTGCCGGGCGGAAGGTGTGGTGCTTCTGCGGCGACGGCGAGATGGACGAGCCCGAATCGCTCGGCGCGATCAGCATGGCCTCGCGCGAGAAACTCGACAACCTGATCTTCGTGATCAACTGCAACCTGCAGCGGCTCGACGGCCCGGTGCGCGGCAACGGCAAGATCATCCAGGAACTCGAGCGCAGCTTCCGGGGTGCCGGCTGGGACGTCATCAAGGTCATCTGGAGCGGCGAGTGGGATCCCCTGTTCGCCATCGACCGCGACGGCGTCCTGCAGGCGCGCATGGAGCGGGCCGTCGACGGTGACTACCAGATGTACTCGGTCTCGAGCGGCCGCGAGGTGCGCGAGCACTGGGTAGGCCACGACGAGCGCCTCGCCGACATCATGCGAGTGCTCTCCGACGAGGAGATCCGCTGCATCAAGCGCGGCGGGCACGACCACCGCAAGATCTACGCAGCGTTCCAGCGGGCCATGCAGGCCCGCGGGCGGCCCACGGCCATCCTGATCAAGACGATCAAGGGCTACGGCATGCAGGGCTACGAAGGCTCCAACGTCGTCCACCAGAAGAAGAACCTGAGCGGTGACGAGCGCGTCGAGACGGCGCGCCGCCTCGGCATCC
>JBLMYK010000077.1:0-8599 GCA_050258235.1 Gemmatimonadota bacterium
GCCGGGATCGGTCGGGATCGGTCGGACACAGCTGCGGCGAAATACGCTCTCGAGCCGTCGTTGGACGTTTCAAGTGCAGGCGTCAATTTGGACGAACTCGTTGCGCGGGACGAGTCGTGCAAACGGCAAGCCCCGACGAAGCGGAGTTGTCGTGAAGCGTTGCCGACTGCTGCTTGCGCCTGCGCGAAGCTGCTGGACCGGCGAGGCTGAGACCAAGGAGGGCGAGAGCGCCGGGTTCGGATGCCCGCAAAGAATCAAACGCGTAAACATGCATGTCGTCCGAACCCACATAAAGCAGGCCATTTGCCACAGCTGCCGTGGTAACGACGTTGCAACCAGTGAAAAATTGCCAAAGAGTCGCCGCTGTCGTCGCATTGATGGGATGGCGCAAAAATAGTTGTCATCAGAGCCAACATAGGCGACGTCACGAGAAATCGCAGGCGAAGAGTCGTTGGCGCCTCCTGTGATTGTCAGCCAAAGAATCTCGCCCGTCGTCGCGTTGACAGATGCAATGCAGCCTGTGCCGACGCCGGCGCATTCACTTCCAACGTAAACGACGCCGTTCACCACAACGGGCGAGGAGTCGACCGCTCTGCCGGTGTTCGTCTTCCAGAGTGTCTGGCCAGTTTGCGGGTCGTGCGCGGAACCGCTTCGCGTCGTCGCGTGTCGAATGCTGGCCAGGGACAGTTCGAGGTCGCGCGACTTTGGCGTGGCGGAGATGGCCGCGTGTCCGCAAAGGAGGACCACCATGGTCCGCGAAGGGAAGCTACGCAAGGAGGCCGGCATCATCGGTCTTCTGTACGCCAGCGTCGGCGGCATCGTCGGCTCGGGGTGGCTGTTCGGCCCGCTGCATGCGGCGCAGCAGGCAGGCCCACTGAGCCTGTGGTCTTGGGTCATCGGCGCCGTCGCGGTGCTGCTGCTGGCGTTGGTGTTCGCCGAACTCGGGACGATGATCCCGAAGAGCGGCGCGCTGGTCCATATCAGCCGCGTCAGCCACGGCGCCTTTCTCGGCGTGATCTGGAGTTGGATCCTGTTCTTCGCCTATGTCAGCGTCGCGCCGGTCGAGGTCATGGCGGTGCTGACCTATGCGAATAACTACCTACCCGGGCTGATCCATCCCACGAGCGGGCTGTTGACCTCGACCGGCTTCGTCGTTTCGGTCGTGCTGCTCGGCGCCTTCGTCGCGCTGAACTTCCTCGTCGTGCGCTGGGTCCTGTTCATCAACAGCGCAGCGACGTGGTGGAAGCTCGCCGTGCCGGCACTGACCGTGGTCGTGCTGATCGCGTTCTCGTACCACCCCGAGAACTTGCACGTGATGGCGTCGCACACACACCAGGACGTCGCCGGCATGTTCACGGCGGTGGCGACAAGCGGCGTGATCTTCAGCTACTTCGGGTTCCGCCAGGCGATCGACCTCGCCGGCGAGACGCCCAACCCATCGCGCAACATCCCGATTGCGGTGATCGGTTCAGTGATCATCGGGCTCCTGCTGTACCTGGGCCTGCAGTTCGCGTTCCTGGTCGCGGTCGAGCCGGCCAACCTCGCCAAGAGCGGTTGGGCGGCGCTCGCGTTCGCCGGGTCGACGACCGGTCCGTTCGCGGCGATCGCCACCGTGGTCGGTGCGGCTTGGTGGGCGGTGGTGCTGTACATCGACGCGATTGTCTCGCCGGCCGGCACTGGCTTCATCTATACCACCGCGGCCTCGCGCATCACGATGGCCACCGGCGAGATCGGCAGCGGCCCGCGCTGGCTCGGCCATATCAACGCGCGCGGCGTACCGTGGGCGGCGCTGCTGGTGACCTTCGTCGCCGGCGCGCTGTTCTTCTTCCCGTTCCCGTCGTGGCAGAAGCTCGTCAGCTACATCTCGTCGGTGACGGTGCTGTCCTACAGCATCGGACCGATCGTGCTGCTGCAGCTGCGCCGCTCGATGCCCGACGCGCCGCGCCCGTTCCGGCTCTGGTGGCCGTGGGTGATCGCGCCTGCCGCCTTCATCGTCTCGAACTGGATCATCTTCTGGACCGGCGCGGCGACGCTCGACTTCCTGTTTGGGCTGCTCGCCGTCGTGTTCGTCGGCTACCTCGCCTATCACTACTTGTTCGGGGGTGAAGCCGTGCGCCGCGAGCCGCTGGGCTGGGCCCACGTGTGGTGGCTGCTGCCGTACTTCGTCGGGCTGTGGGCGCTGACCGAATTGGGCCCGCCGGCGGTCGGCGGCAACGGCGCGATGACGCTGTTCGAGGGCATGGGCGCGGTCGCGGTGTTCAGCATCGCGATGCTGTGGATCGCGCTGGCAACCTCGGTGCCGCAGGAAGAGGCCCGGCACGTGGTCGAGGAGATGGTGCGGCTGCCGGCCGAAGCTGTCGCGCCTTGAGCGCGGCATCCTCGCGGGTCAGGTAACCGGCACTGGACGACCGCTCTGCGGTTCCCTCGGAGTGACCTCTTTCGGAAGAAATCGAGTCACTTTGGGTCGCCTTGCGACTTTCGACCGCGCCGCGTCCGAGCACTCCCTACGCGATTGATCGTGCGGAGTGGAGTTCCGGTTCTGAGTCCGGCCGCGTCAGTCGACGACGGTCTGTGACTGCTCGCGCAGGTACTGCGGCAGGTAGTAGAAGCTGCCGATTGCCTTGCCGGTCGTGCCGCTGCCTTTCCAGCCGCCGAACGGCTGGAAGCCCGGCCACGCGCCGGTGGTCGCACCCTGCGGCCGGTTGACGTACGTGACGCCGGCTTCGATGCGGTCGAGAAAGCGCGGTATCTCGTTCGCCGCCCCATAGAAGCCCGCGGTCAGTCCGTAGTCGGACGCGTTCGCGAGGTCGATCGCCTGGTCGACCGAGTCGACCTCGCCGACCAGCGCCAGCGGGATGAATTTTTCCTCGCGCCACAGGCTGTAGTCGAGCGGCGCGGCCGCAAACGTCGGCGCGACGAACCAGCCGCGCTCGAGCGCGCCGGTGGCCAGCGTCTCGCCGCCGACGAGAATCTCTCCGTGCCGGCGCAGTTGGTCGACGCACTTCTGGTAGCGCCGGTACGCCGTTTCGTTGATCACCGGGCCCATCCAGTGCTGCCGCAGCGTCGGATCGCCGACCGCGATCGCGCGCGTCTTCTCGATCAGCTTGTCGCGCAGCGCGGCCGCGACCGGCCTCTCGACGTACACGCGCGAGCAGGCCGAGCACTTCTGTCCCTGCAACCCGAACGCGGAGCGCACGATGCCGGTGGCCGCCCGCTCCAGGTCGGCATGCCGGCTGACGATCGCGGCGTTCTTGCCGCCCATCTCGGCGATGCAGGGCCGGGGCCACGGGCCGAGCGCGAACTGGCGCACGATCTGCATGCCGACCTCGTAAGAACCAGTGAACGTCACGCCCGCGATGCGCGGATCGGCGATCACCGCCGCCCCGATCTCGCTTCCCGCGCCGGACACGTAGTTGACGACGCCGGCGGGCAGGCCGGCGTCGCGCAGCACCTCGAGCAGCAGCCAGCCGCTCCATGCCGTATCGGTCGCCGTCTTGAACACCACCGTATTGCCGGTCGCCAGCGCAGCAGCAACCGGGCCGCCCGCGAGCGCGAACGGGAAGTTGAACGGGGCAATCACCACCCACGCGCCATGGGGCTTGAGCACGGTGCGGTTGCGGCTGACGAACCCGGGAAGCGGGTCGTTGGGCAGTGTGCGATCGAAGCCATCGTTGGCCTCCATCTGGTCGCAATACCAGGTGAACAGGTCCGCCGTCTCCTGAACTTCGCCGAGGGACTCCATGCGGTTCTTGCCGACCTCGAGCGCGACCGCGGCGCCGATGTCGTACACGCGCTGCTCGATCAGCGCCGCGGCGCGCCGCAGGACGCGCAGCCGCTCGCGCCATGACGTGGCGGCCCAGGCCGGGAAAGCGGCAACCGCCGCCGCCACCGCATCGCTCGCATCCTGCGCGGTCCCGCGCGCGAAGCGGCCCAGCACCCAGTCGCGGTCGATCGGTGATCGCACTTCGAACGAATGCGCGGCGGCGCGCGCCTTGCCGTCGATCCACTGCGGATAGTCGCGCGCGAGCCGCGTCCGCACCTGCGCCAGCGCCGCGTCGAAGCGCTCGTGCAACGCCGGCGGCGGATCGAACATCGTCGAGTACGTCAGCTTGAATTCCGTCGCCTGCGTCATGGTTTCTGCTCCCACGTCAATCCGCGAAATCGTAGCGCCGGACCGGGACGGCCGTCGTTCTCGACCGGAGGATAATCGGGCCATCCGCGGGCGCCACGCGCCCGCTTCAGTCGACACCGTGGAAAGGAAGCAGCCATGACCGATTCTGTCGTTATCGTTTCCGCCGCCCGCACCCCGATCGGCGGCATGCTCGGCGATTTCAGCTCCCTGCAGGCCTATCAGCTTGGCGCGGTCGCCATCAAGGCCGCGGTCGAGCGCGCCAACGTCTCCAAGGACGCAATCGACGAAGTCCTGTTCGGTTGCTGCCTGATGGCGGGCCAGGGCCAGGCGCCGGCGCGCCAGGCCACCCTGCTCGCCGGACTGCCGCATTCCGCCGGTGCGGTCACGCTGAGCAAGATGTGCGGCTCGGGCATGCGCACGATGATGTTCGCGCACGACATGCTGCTTGCCGGATCAGCCAACGTGCTGGTTGCCGGCGGCATGGAGAGCATGACCAACGCGCCGCACCTGCTGGTCGGCGCGCGCAAGGGCTACCGCTACGGCGCGGCCACGATGTTCGACCACATGGCGCTCGACGGCCTGGAAGATGCGTACGAGCGCGGCAAGGCGATGGGTGTGTTCGCCGAGCAGTGCGTGGCCAAATACCAGTTCTCGCGCGAGGCGCAGGACAAGTTCGCGATCGCGTCGACGGAGCGCGCGATCAAGGCCAACACCGACGGCAGCTTCGCGTGGGAGATCGCACCGGTCGCAGTCGCAGGAAAGGGCGGCGAGGTGAAGTTCGACAAGGACGAGCAGCCGTTCAAGGCCAAGCTCGACAAGATTCCGGGGCTGAAACCCGCGTTCAAGAAGGACGGCACGATCACCGCAGCCAACGCCTCGTCGATCTCCGACGGCGCCGCAGCGCTGGTGCTGATGCGGCAGTCGACCGCTGACAAGATGGGCTGCAAGCCGATCGCGCGCGTGCTGGCGCACTCGGTGCACGCGCAGGCGCCCGAGTGGTTCACCACCGCGCCGGTCGGTGCGATCGACAAGGTGCTGAAGAAGGTCGGCTGGAAGTCCGAGCAGGTCGACATGTGGGAAGTCAACGAGGCATTCGCCGCGGTGACGATGGCGGCGATGCGGGAGCACAACATCCCGCACGAGAAGGTCAACATCCACGGCGGCGCCTGCGCGCTCGGACACCCGATCGGCGCCTCCGGCGCGCGCATCGTGGTCACGCTCCTCGGGGCGCTGAAGAAGACCGGCGGCAAGCGCGGCATCGCAGCGCTGTGCATCGGCGGCGGCGAGGCGACCGCGATGGCCGTGGAGATGCTGTGAGCCTTGGCGACGGCTGCTGGCCGGCGGTCGGCACGAGCTAGCCGCGCGTGTCGACCGTCCTCGTCATCGGCGCCTCGCGCGGCATCGGGCTCGAGTTCGCGCGCCAGTACGCCGATGACGGCGCGCGGGTGCTCGCCACCCATCGCAGGCCGGAAGACGCCGGCGCGCTGCGCGCGCTTGGCGCCAAGTCGATCGAACTGGACGTCACCGACGCGACCGGTATTGCCGCGCTCGGCTGGCACCTCGACGGCGAGCCGCTCGACCTGGCGATCATCAACGCCGGCGTGTCGATTCGCCCGCGCACCGAACGCATGGTGGCGCCGACGCCGGCCGACTTCGACCTGGTGATGCACACCAACGTGCGCGCACCGATGCAGTTGCTGCCGGTGCTGGCGCCATCGTTGCTGCAGGCACGCGGCAAGCTGGTGGTGATGTCGAGCAAGATGGGGTCGACTTCGCTGATGACCGCGCCCGGAAGCTGGCTGTACCGGGTCAGCAAGGCGGCACTGAACAACGTGCTGAAGGCCGCATCCCTCGAGCTGGGCCCGCAGGGAGTCGTGTGCATGGCGTTTCATCCCGGCTGGGTGCGCACCGACATGGGCGGACCGGAAGCCGATCTGGAGCCGCGCGACAGCGTCGCCAGCATGCGGCGCGTGATCGCCGCTTCCAATGCGTCGCACAACGGCAAGTTCCTGAACTACAACGGCGAGCAGATCGCCTGGTAACGGAGAGCAGCATGGATCGACGCCTGATCTCGTCGGGCTCGTCGTTCGAGGCCATCGCCGGCTACAGCCGTGCGGTTGTCGAGGGCGATTACGTACACGTGTCCGGCACGACCGGCTTCGACTACGCGACGATGCGCATCGACCCGGACCCGCTGGTGCAGTGCCGGCAGTGCCTGCGCAACATCGCGGCGGCACTCGAGCAGGCCGGCTGCACCCTCGACGACGTGGTGCGCGCACGCTACTACCTGACCGACGCGGCGCTGTTCGAGAAGGTCGCGCCGATCTTCGGCGAGGTGTTCGCCAGGGCGCGGCCGGCGGCGACCGCGATCATCTGCGGGCTGATCGATCCGCGCATGGCGCTGGAGATCGAGGTCACCGCGTGCCGCCGGCGCTGAAACGCGCGAGAATGCGGCCCGCGTTTCCGGGCCCGCTGCCCGCCACAGGGACAATCGTCGCGTGAAATCACTTTCGCTGCCGGTGATCGCCGCCATTCTGTTCGGGATCTGCGGCGGCATCGCGGCAGCCAGCCTGCACTTCACGCTGATCGAATTTGCGACCGAGAGCGGCGTGAACCGCTGGGTGTTCGTCGTCGTGCCGGGGTTGTTCGCCGCCCTGTTCGCGCTGTTCGTCTACCAGGGCGCGGAGAAACACGTGGCGACGGTCGGCCAGTCGCTGTCGCGCGGACTGCTGGTCGCGCTGCTGTCGTGGTTCGGCGTTTCCATGCTCGCGACCGCGGTCTGGTTTCCGATCGAGGACTTCTTCAGGTGGCTGTCGACGGTGCTGCTGCTGTCGGGCGTGATCGGCGGCGGCCCGATCCTGCTGGCTGCCATGTGTGCCGGCGCGATCGTCGGCGTCGAGATCAAGCGCCGCCGCGCGGCCTGGGTGCTGAAATCCTGAATTCCGAAAGAGGCGTCCCATGCTCAACGAAGAACACCGGTTGCTGCGCGACAGCCTGCGCGACTTTGCGCAGGCGCGGCTGGCCCCGTTCGCCGCGCAGTGGGACCGCGATCACACGTTTCCCAAGGAAGCGCTGAAGGAACTCGCCGCGCTCGGCGCGTTCGGCATCGCGGTGCCCGAGCAGTACGGTGGCGCCGGCATGGACTACACCGCGCTCGCGGTCGCGCTGGAGGAAATCGCCGCCGGCGACGGCGGCGTCTCGACGGTCATCAGCGTCAACAACTGCCCGGTGTGCGCGATCCTGATGGGATTTGCCTCCGAGGAGCAGAAGCAGCGCTTCCTGAAGCCGCTCGCGAGCGGCGCCGCGCTCGGCGCCTTCTGCCTGACCGAGCCGCACGTCGGCAGCAATGCCGCGGCGCTGCGCACCACCGCCACGCGCGACGGCGACCATTACGTGCTCAATGGCGTGAAGCAGTTCATCACCAGCGGCAAGCACGCCGACTACGCGATGGTGATCGCGGTGACCCACAAGGACGCCGGCAAGCGCGGCATGGGAATGTTCGTGGTGCCGACGAACACGCCCGGCTACGTGGTCGCAAGGCTGGAGGAGAAGACCGGCCAGCATTCGTCCGACACCGCGCAGATCGTG
Source organism: Gemmatimonadota bacterium (assembly GCA_050258235.1). Taxonomy (GTDB): domain Bacteria; phylum Pseudomonadota; class Gammaproteobacteria; order Burkholderiales; family Burkholderiaceae_F; genus JAKOQB01. Next base: position 7,721 of record JBLMYK010000077.1, read on the forward strand.
TTCGAGAACTGCCGCGTGCCGGCCGCCAACCTGATCGGCGAAGAGGGCGAGGGCTACAAGATCGCGCTCTCCGCGCTCGAAGGCGGCCGCATCGGCATCGCCGCGCAGTCGGTCGGCATGGCGCGCGCCGCGTTCGAGGCAGCGCTCGCGTACGCGAAGGAGCGCACTTCGTTCGGGCAGCCGATCTTCGCGCACCAGGCGGTGAACTTCAGGCTGGCGGACATGGCCACGCGGATCGAGGCGGCGCGGCAACTGGTGCTCAACGCCGCGAGTCTCAAGGACGCCGGCGTTCCGTGCCTGAAGGAAGCGGCGATGGCGAAACTCTTTGCCTCCGAGATGGCCGAACGCGTGTGCTCCGACGCGATCCAGATCCACGGCGGCTACGGCTACGTGACCGATTTTCCGGTCGAGCGCATCTGGCGCGACGTGCGCGTGTGCCAGATTTACGAGGGAACGAGCGACATCCAGCGGATCATCATTGGCAGGGCGCTGGCGTGAAATCCCCCCGCACGCCTGGCGCGCGGCCCCCTTTTCAACAGGGGGCTGACTCAAACCCCCCTTTGGAAAAGGGGGCAGGGGGGATTTCAAGGGCCTGCGCTACCGCGGTGACCTCAAACCTTTGGCGCGACATCTCCGCTCCAGCACGACCGACGCCGAGCGCACGCTATGGCAACGCCTGCGCGGCAAGCAGATCCAGGGCGCGCAGTTCTATCGACAGAAGCCGATCGGGGATTGCATCGTCGACTTCTACGCGCCGGCGGCACAACTGGTGATCGAAGTCGCTGGCGGGCAGCACTTCGAGGCGGATGCGGCGGCAAACGATGCAGCGCGTGACCGAGCGCTGAATGAGCTTGGGTTGCACGTGCTGCGGTTCGACAA
>JBLMYK010000078.1:0-3310 GCA_050258235.1 Gemmatimonadota bacterium
GGTGCTGGTGGCCGACACGCAGGCCACGCCCGTCATGGCGCAGGACGTGATCCGCCGCATCCGCGGGGTGACGGACAAGCCGATCAGGTACGTCGTGCTGACGCACTATCACGCGGTGCGCGTGCTCGGCGCGTCGGCGTACGGAGCGCAGCAGATCATCGCCAGCCAGGACACCTTTGATCTGATCGTCGAGCGCGGCGAAGCCGACATGAAGAGCGAGATCGAGCGCTTTCCGCGCCTGTTCCGCGCAGTGGAGTCGGTGCCGGGGCTGACCTGGCCGACGCTGACCTTCAAGGGCGAGATGACGCTGTGGCTGGGCAAGCTCGAAGTGAAGGTCATGCAGCTTGGCCGGGGTCACACCAAGGGCGACACGGTCGTCTGGTTGCCGCAGCAGAAGATCATGTTCTCGGGCGACCTGGTCGAATACGACGCCACGCCGTACGCGGGCGATGCGTACTTCGAGGACTGGCCGCACACGCTCGACGCGATCGCCGCCTTGAAGCCGGAGAAGCTCGTGCCGGGTCGCGGTCCAGCGCTGACCACGCCGGCGCAGGTCCAGGCGGGTCTCGCCAGCACGCGCGCGTTCGTCAGCGAGCTGTACGCGGCGGTCAGGAAGGGCGCCGCGGCAGGCAGGGACCTGCGCGCCGTCTATCGCGAAACCTACGACCAGCTGAAGCCGAAGTACGGCCACTGGGTGATCTTCGACCACTGCATGCCGTTCGACGTGTCGCGCGCCTACGATCTGGCGACGAAGTATCCGGACCCGCGCATCTGGACCGCGCAGCGCGACAAGGAAATGTGGCAGGCGCTGGAGGGCTGACGTGCACGGCACCTACCGCTACCCGCGCTTCGAATACGTGAAGCCGCCGGAGCAGGCGGGCAGCGCGGGTCGACGACGCCCGGTGGTGATCGTCGGCGCCGGTCCGGTCGGACTGACCGCAGCGCTCGACTGCCGGCTGCACGGCATCGACGTCGTCGTGCTCGATGACGACGACACGGTGTCGGTCGGTTCGCGCGGGCTGTGCTACGCCAAGCGCGCGCTCGAGATCCTCGATCGCGTCGGCGTCGGCGACGCGGTAGTCGACAAGGGCGTGGGCTGGAACGTCGGCCGCACCTTCTTCCGCGACGAGGAGGTGTACCGCTTCAACCTGCTGCCCGAGCCCGATCACAAGCGGCCCGGGATGATCAACCTGCAGCAGTACTACCTCGAGGAATTCCTGGTCCGGCGCTGTGTCGAAACCGGTGTGGAGATCCGCTGGAAGAACAGGGTGGTGTCGGTCCGGCCCGCAGACGATCGAGTCGCGCTCGAAGTGGAAACGCCGGACGGGTTGTATCACCTCGAGAGCGACTGGCTGATCGCCGCGGACGGCGCGCGCAGCCAGATCCGCAGCATGCTCGGCCTCGATATCGAAGGCCGGATCTTCATGGACCGCTTCCTGATCGCCGACGTGGTGATGAAAGCGGACTTCCCGGCCGAACGCTGGTTCTGGTTCGACCCGCCGTTTCATCCGAACCAGTCGGTGCTGTTGCATCGCGAGGCCGACAACGTCTGGCGCATCGACTTCCAGCTCGGCTGGAACGTCGACCCGGAAGAGGAGAAGAAGCCGGAGCGCGTGATCCCGCGCATCAAGGCGATGCTGGGCGACGAGCGCGAATTTGAACTGGAGTGGGTCAGCGTCTACACCTTCCGCTGCCGGCGGATGAGCCGCTTCAACCACGGCCGCGTGCTGTTCGTCGGCGACGCCGCGCACCAGGTGTCGCCGTTCGGTGCGCGCGGTGCGAACTCGGGCGTGCAGGACACCGACAACCTGGTGTGGAAGCTGAAACTCGTGATCGACGGCAAGGCGCCGCCGCGGCTGCTCGACACGTACTCGGAGGAGCGCGTGGTCGCCGCCGACGAGAACCTCCTGAACTCGACGCGTTCGACAGATTTCATCACGCCGAAGAGCACGACCAGCCGCACGTTCCGCAACGCCGTGCTGCAGCTTGCGCGCAGGCATGCCTTCGCGCGCAAGCTGGTGAACTCGGGGCGTCTGTCGGTGCCGGCGTTCTACGTCGGCTCGTCGCTGAACACGCCCGACGAAGACGAGTTCTCGTCGCACATGGTTCCCGGCGCGCCGATCGAAGACGCGCCGTTGGAGATCGAGGGCAAGGCGGGCTGGCTGATCGACCAGGTCGGCAACCGCTTCCAGCTGCTCGTCTACTCGGAAGACCCGGGTCGGATCGACCGCAAGGCGTTGGCGGCGCTCGCCGCCGCGCCGATCCCTGTGGAAGCGATCGTCGTGTCGCCGCGCGCACAGGCGCTGGCGGATCTGCGCCTGCTGCACGATGCGAAGGGGCTCTTCGCGCAACGCTTCGACGCGCGCGACGGCGGCGCCTATCTGCTGCGGCCCGACCAGCATCTTGCCGCGCGCTGGCGCGCGCTCGATGCCGGCAAGGTGCGTGCCGCGGTCGCGCGCGCCACCTGCAATGACCGTGATGCGTGATCCGTGAAAGAAACCCGATGCCTCTGCAACTGAACCCCAGCTTTGGCGAGCCCGGCGTACGCTACGTGCGAGATTTCTCGCCGGGCGACGATTTCTACCAGCTGCTGATCGATGCGCACCGCGACCTGACCGATGAGCAGAGCGCGCTGCTGAACGCCAAGCTGATCCTGCTGCTGGCCAACCACATCGGCGACATCGGCCTGTTGCGCGAAGCGCTGGCGCTCGCACGCGACGGGGTCGAGGCGTAACGTCATGTCCGGGCCGCGGTGCCCGCTTCATCGAAAGGAAAGCCCATGCTGATCCGGAAGATTCACCACGTGGCCTACCGCTGCATCGACGCCAAGCAGACGGTCGAGTGGTACACGAAGTACCTGAAGATGAACTTCGTGCTGGCGATCGCCGAGGATCAGGTTCCGTCGACCAAGGAGCCGGATCCCTACATGCACATCTTCCTGGATGCCGGCAACGGCAACATCCTGGCGTTCTTCGAGCTGCCGACCAAGGCGCCGATGGACCGCGACCGCAACACGCCGGCCTGGGTCCAGCACCTCGCGCTTGAAGTCGACTCGGTGGACACGCTGCTCGCGACCAAGGCGCGCCTGGAAGCCGATGGCATCCAGGTCGTGGGGCCGACCGACCACACGATCTTCAAGTCCATCTATTTCTTCGACCCGAATGGGCATCGGCTCGAGCTGGCGGCGAACACCGGCACGCCGGACATGCTGAAGCGGCTCGATGAGGTGAAGTGGGACATGCTGGAAGAGTGGTCGAAGACGAAGAGGGCGCCCCAGCACGCGCGCTGGATGCACGACGGCAGCTATCGG
>JBLMYK010000079.1:0-4630 GCA_050258235.1 Gemmatimonadota bacterium
CCGACCGCGCAGTTCATCATCCCGACCGCGTATCGCACGAATCTCTCCGGCGTGATCGTGTCGCCGGTGACTTTCCTGTGGAACGTGGAGAAGAAGTAGCGGTGTCATTCCCGCCCAAGCGGGAATCCAGCGGCGTCGATTGACTGGGTCCCCGCTTCCGCGGGGACGACACGGTTTCTGTCCTCATGCTCCGCTACTTCGTCAAGCGGCTGCTCGCCACCATTCCGGTGATGGCGATCGTCGCCTTGTTCGTGTTCTCGCTGCTTTACATCAGCCCGGGCGACCCGGCCGCGGTGATCGCGGGGGACATTGCCACCGCCGACGACATCGCGCGCATCCGCGCGCAGCTCGGTCTCGACGAGCCGTACTTCGTGCGTTTCGGCCACTGGCTGTGGGCGCTGGCGCACGGCGACCTGGGAACGTCGATCTTCACCAAGTTGCCCGTGTCGACCCTGATCGCGCAGCGGATCGAGCCGACCGTCGCGCTGACCATCTGCACGCTGATCGTGTCGGTTGGACTGGCGGTTCCGCTGGGCGTGCTCGCCGCGGCGCGCGCGGGCGGCTGGCTCGACCGCGCGGTGATGGCGCTTTCGGTGCTCGGCTTCTCGGTGCCGGTGTTCGTGATCGCGTACGGGCTGATCCTGCTGTTCTCGATCCAGCTCGACTGGCTGCCGGTGCAGGGCTATCGCAGCATCCGCGACGGGTTCGGACCGTTCATTCGACACATGATCCTGCCCAGCGTCGCGCTTGGTCTCGTCTACATGGCGCTGATCGCGCGCATCACGCGCGCCAGCATGCTCGACGTGCTCGCGCAGGACTACGTGCGCACCGCCAACGCCAAGGGGCTCGCGCCGGGCACCGTGCTGACCCGGCATGCGCTGAAGAACGCGGCGGTGCCGATCGTCACCATCATCGGCATCGGGGTGGCACTGCTGATCGGCGGCGTGGTGGTGACCGAGACCGTGTTCGCGATTCCCGGCATCGGCCGGCTGACGGTCGATGCGATCCTGCGCCGCGACTACCCGATCATCCAGGGCGTGACGCTGCTGTTCTCGGCCGTATACGTGATCGTCAATCTGCTGGTGGATCTGTCTTACTCGCTGTTCGATCCGCGCATCCGCTACTGAGATGAGTGCCGTCGCGATCGATCTGCCCAAACCCGTGTCGCCGACCTGGCAGCGCTTCAAGGACGCATTTCGGCGCCATCCAACCGCAATCGCCGGCGCGATCGTTCTGCTGCTGATGATCGCGGTCGCAATCGCCGCGCCGTGGCTCGGTACCAGCGACCCGCTCGCGTTATCGCCGATCCGCCGGCTGCGGCCGCCCGGGGCCGAGTACTGGTTCGGCACCGACATGCTCGGCCGCGACGTCTACAGCCGCGTGATCTTTGGTGCGCGCGTGTCGCTGACGGTCGGGCTCGCGGTCGCGGTGCTGTCGACGCTGATCGGGCTGGCAATCGGACTGGTGACCGGCTACATCCGCTGGCTCGACGCCGTGATGATGCGCGTGATGGACGGGCTGATGTCGATCCCGTCGGTGCTGCTGGCGATCGCGCTGATCTCGCTGACGACCGCGAGCCTGAAGAACGTGATCGTCGCGATTGCGATCACCGAGGTGCCGCGCGTGGTGCGGCTGGTCCGATCGCTGGTGCTGACGCTGCGCGAGCAGCCTTATGTGGAGGCGGCGATCGCATCGGGTACGAGGTTGCCGGCGATCCTCGCGCGGCACATCCTGCCGAACACTCTGGCGCCGCTGCTGGTGCAGGCGACCTACATCTGCGCCTCGGCGATGATCACCGAGGCGATCCTGTCCTTTATCGGCGCCGGCACGCCGCCCAACATCCCGAGCTGGGGCAACATCATGGCCGAGGCGCGCAGCCTGATCCAGGTCGCCGGCACGATCCTGCTGTTCCCCGGCATCTTCCTGTCGCTGACGGTGCTGTCGGTGAACCTGCTCGGAGACGGCATGCGGGACGCGCTCGATCCCCGGCTGGCCAGACGGATGTAGCTCCGACGTTGCCGAACATGATCTACGACCTCGACTTCGATTCGCGCGTCCCGCGAGCCGATTCAAAGAAACGAGGGGGCTCGGCGGGCCCCCTCGTGCACCCCCAGCCAGCCCTAGGACGGTGAGGTGATGTCCCCGCCTCTGTTGCACGTCGAGAACCTGAAGACGCACTTCCACACGCGCGACGGCATCGTGCGCGCGGTCGACGGCGTGTCGTTCGACGTGATGCCGGGCGAGACGCTGGCGATCGTCGGTGAATCCGGCTGCGGCAAGAGCGTGACCTCGATGTCGATCCTGCGCCTGCTGCCGATGCCGCCGGCGCGCATCGACGAGGGGAAGATCGAATTCGATGGCACCGACCTGCTCAAGCTGTCGGAGCCGGAGATGCGCGCGATCCGCGGCAACAAGATCGCGATGATCTTCCAGGAGCCGATGACGTCGCTGAATCCGGTGCTCACCGTCGGCCGCCAGATCGCCGAGGCGCTGGTGCTGCACCGGAGACTGTCCGAGCACGATGCGACCGCGCGCGCGATCGAACTGCTGCGCAAGGTGCACATCCCGGAGGCGGAGCGCCGCGTGAAGCAGTACCCGCACGAACTGTCCGGCGGCATGCGCCAGCGCGTGATGATCGCGATGGCGCTCGCGTGCGAGCCGCGCCTGCTGATTGCCGACGAGCCGACCACCGCGCTCGACGTGACGATCCAGGCGCAGATCCTGGAGCTGATGCGCGAGCTGCGCGATGCCACCGGCGCGTCGATCATCCTGATCACGCACGATCTGGGCGTGGTGGCCGAAATGGCGCACCGCGTGGTCGTGATGTACGCAGGACGCAAGGTCGAGGAGGCGCCGATCGAGGAGCTGTTCGCGCGCGCGCGCCACCCGTACACGCGCGGGCTGCTCGGGTCGATGCCGCACCTCGGTGACTCGGTCAACGAGACCGGCAAGCGGCTGGTCGAGATTCCCGGCATGGTGCCGTCGCTGAAGGAGCCGATTCCGGGGTGCCTGTTCGCGCCGCGCTGCCCGAATGCGAGCGAGCGCTGCGGCAAGGAGGTGCCGCCGCTCGAAAGCCACGGCCCGGGGCACTGGGCCGCGTGCTGGCATCCGGTCGGGCTGGCGCAGAGGGCCGAGGAGACGGTGCCATGAGTCGACGCGCACTGAGAAGGGGTGAAGGGCGTATTCACCACAGAGGCCCAGAGGCACAGAGACAAAGCCCTTGTTCTTTCTCTGTGTCTCTGTGTCTCCGTGGTTCAAAGCACTTGCATCGCAACGGGCACAGCGCATGAATTCTGCGGAGCCTCTGCTCGAAGTCGCTGACCTGCGCAAGTACTACCCGACGCAGCAGGGCTGGCTCGCCCGCGGCGGCGCCAAGGTGCACGCGGTCGACGGCGTGAGCTTCTCGATCGGCAGTGGCGAGACGCTCGGGCTGGTCGGCGAATCGGGTTGCGGCAAGTCGACCACCGGCAAGCTGATCCTGCGGCTGCAGGCTCCCACCAGCGGCACGATCCGCTGGCGCGGCCGCGACATCAGCCGGCTGTCGCCGGCGCAGATGCGCCCGGTCCGGCGCGAACTGCAGGCGGTGTTCCAGGATCCGTACGCGTCGCTGAACCCGCGCATGCGCGCGGCCGACATCGTGGTCGAGCCGCTGCGCAATTTCGAGAGTCAGTCAGGGGCCGCGGCGCGTGAACGCGCCGCGTACCTGTTCGATCGCGTCGGGCTCCGGCGCGATCAGCTCGTCAAGTATCCGTTCGAGTTCTCCGGCGGGCAGCGGCAGCGGCTCGGCATCGCGCGAGCGCTGTCGGTCCAGCCCAAGCTGATCGTCTGCGACGAGCCGGTGTCCGCGCTCGACGTGTCGGTGCAGGCGCAGGTGATCAACCTGCTGATGGACCTGCAGCGCGAGTTCCACCTGTCGTATCTCTTCGTCGCGCACGATCTGGCGGTGGTCGAGCACATCAGCCATCGGGTCGCGGTGATGTACCTCGGCAAGATCGTCGAGATCGCCGACAAGAAGTCGATCTTCACGCGGCCGCAGCACCCATACACGGAGGCGTTGCTGGAGTCGGTTCCCGTGCTCGACCCGAAGCGGCGCAAGCAGCGGCGCGTGCTCGGTGGCGACGTGCCGAGCCCGGTCAACCCGCCGCCGGGCTGCCGCTTCCACACGCGCTGCCCATACGCGGAGGCACGCTGCAAGGTCGAGGAGCCGGTGCTGAAGCAGGTCGCAGGCGGGCAGTGGGTCGCGTGTCACCTGCGGCAGCCGGTCGCAACGCAACAGGAGGCAGTCGCATGAGACCGCCGGGCCGCCCCAAGGGCGAATCCCTGAGCGCGCAGCGCGAGGGTAGTCCAGTGACGAGCGAGGCGCGCGCTATCCGCAATCCCGCCGCGGCGCCGGCGCAGGAGCCGTACGGAGCCCAGCGCGCACAGGTGCTCAACCAGGAGGGCTTCGACGCGGCGCTGGCAGAGGTATCGAGCTGGCCCGGCTATGCGGCCACTCCGCTGGTGCCGCTCAAAGGGCTGGCGAAATCGCTCGGCCTCGGCGACATCCAATACAAGGACGAGCGCGGCCGCTTTGGTTTGAAGAGCTTCAAGGCGCTCGGCGGCGCGTACGCGGTCGCCAACGTGCTGCGCC
>JBLMYK010000080.1:0-7739 GCA_050258235.1 Gemmatimonadota bacterium
GCTACATCGCGCTGCGCGGGCTGCGCTCGATGGCCGCGCGGCTCGCGCAGCACCGGGCGAATGCGGACGCGCTGATCGCGTGGCTGAAGCAGCAGCCCGAGGTCGAGCGCATCCTTTATCCGGCGGACCCGGACGACCCGGGCCATGCCCTGTGGAAGCGCGACATGAGTGGCGCCTCAGGCCTGTTCGGCGTCGCGCTGAAGCCCGGACCGGGCGAACCGGCGTTTCACGCGTTTATCGACGGGATGCGCCTTTTCGGGCGCGGCTATTCGTGGGGCGGCTTCGAAAGCCTGCTGATCCCGATGTCGCCCGAGCGCACCGTGGTGCCGCTGCCCTTCAAGGGGCCGCTGTTCCGCATCGCCGCCGGGCTGGAAGATGCGGACGATCTGATCGGCGATCTGGCCGCGGGATTCGAGCGCTTGCGCGGCGCTTCCTGAGTCCGCGTTCTCGACCGCCGCTAAAGCCGCGCGGCGCGATAACCGCGCAACGAGGCCAGCCCCCGGATCGCACGCGAGCCGTACCAGCTCGTCATCTCACCGTCGATCAGTTCGACCGGCACGGATGGAAATCGGGCTCGCAGCGCGTCGACGTGGTGCGCCCGGAACATGAACGGCTCGGTCGACAGCAGCACGCGTTCGACGCGCGCAATTTCAGCATCGAGATCGACCACCGGATAGCGCGCCGCGCCGCGCTCGCCGCCGGGGCCGTGCGGCACCTGCCAGCCCACCAGCGCCAGCGTGCGCGCGATGTAAGTGTCGGCTGCGATCGTCATCCACGGGTTCTTCCAGATCAGGTACAGCACGCGCTCGGGCGGCCAGGCGGTCGCGCGGCAGGCGTCGAGTTCGCGCTGCAGCCCGGCGCACAGGCCCTCGGCGTCGGGCGCGCGGCCGAACAGTCCGCCGATGAGCCGATACAGCGGCAGGTTGTCTTCCGGCGCCTGTGGGTGCGTGACGACGACGTTCGGCACGAAGGCGCGCAGCGCCTCGACGGTCGGGCGTTCGTTCTCGTCGATGTTCACGATCGCATGCGTCGGCGCGAGTTTGCGCACGCGCTCGAGCTTCACGTCCTTCGTGCCGCCGACCTTGGGGATGTCGCGCACGAGGCCGCGCGGGTGGATGCAGAAGCCGGTGCGGCCGACCACGTGCGCGCGCAGTCCGAGGTCGAGCAGCAGTTCGGTCAGCGACGGCACCAGCGAAACGATGCGAAATCCCGGCGCGGCCGGCGCATGCGCCTGCCCGATCGCGTCGATCCACATCACAGCCGAGGCTCGGTCTTGCGCGGCTTGTACGGCCGGTTCGACATCAGGCGATCGAACGCCCAGTTGGGCAGCAGCCGCAGCAGCTTGGCGACGATGCCCATCTGCCACGGGATCACGCGGTAGCTCGCGCCCGCGAGGATCGCATCGACCGCGGCGGGCGCGAACGCGTCGGCCTGCATCAGGAACGGCATCTTGTACGGATTCTTCGCGGTCAGCGGCGTGCGGATGAAACCCGGCGCAATCGTCACCACGCGCACGCCGAAGCGCCGCAGCTCGACACGCAGGCTCTCGCAGTAGCTGATCGTCGCGGCCTTCGACGCGCAGTAAGCCTCCGAGCCGGGCAGTCCGCGGATGCCTGCGACGCTGGCGATTCCAACCAGCGTCCCGCGGCGGCGCTCGCGCATCGCGGCGATGAACGGATGGAACGTATGCGCCATCGCCAGCACGTTGGTGTCGAACACGTCCTTGAACGCGGCGAGGTCCTCGTAGTGCTCCGTCAGCACGCCGACCGATATGCCGGCGTTGGCGATCACGATGTCGGCGCCGCCGCTGTCGTGGTCGAACTTCCGTGCGGCCGCAATCAGCGCATCCTTGTCGGTGACGTCGGCGGCGTAGGCGAAATGGCGGCCCGGCAGCCGGTCCGCCAGCGCGTCGAGCGCGTCCTTGCGCCGCGCGACCAGGCCGACGCTGGCGCCGCGTCGCGCGAACTCGGTCGCGAGCGCGGCGCCGATCCCGCTCGAGGCGCCGGTGATGAAGACGTTCATGGCGCCCGCAGTTTACGCAGGGCGGACGGCGCAGACCGCGCCTGGAAATGCAGACGGCCCGCACGCGCGGGCCGTCTGCGCTCTGGTCATCGGACTACTTCTTCAGCATGGCGCCTTTTTCCGAGTACACGCGCTGGATCAGGAAATCCAGCACGCGCAGGCATTCGGCGCGCCCGCTCGCCTGCGCGGGAGAGGTGATGAAACGTCCGTCGACGCCGACCGTCGGCGTGCCGTCGACCTTGTACGCACGCCAGACCTGCGCGGCGCGCGCGGCACGCGTGGCGACCGTGAAGGAGTTGTAGATGTCGAGCCACTGCTTGCGGTCGATGCCGTTGGCGGCCATGAAGTCGGCGATTTCGTCGGTCTTCAGCATCGGCTTGCGATTGCCGACGATCTGGGCGAACACCTTCGCGTGCATCGCGTCTTCCTTGCCCAGCGCTTCGAGCGCGTAGTAGATCTTGCTGTGCGGCGTCTGCGCGTCGCTGAACGCGACCGGATTGCGCCGGTAGGCGACGTAGGACGGCAGGCGCTTGCGCCACGCGGAAAGCTCCGGGTCGAATGCGGCGCAGTGCGGGCAGCCGTACCAGAAGAATTCCAGCACCTCGATCTTGCCCGGAGTCTCGGTCGGCTGCGGCGGCTCCACTACGGTGTAATCGATGCCCGCGTCGATCTTCTTGCCGCCGGCCTGTGCCAGCGCCAGCGTGGGCAGGGCCGCGGCCACGACGAGGAAATCGCGCCGTCCAAAGCTCAAACTCATGTCGGTTCTCCAGGCAGAAGAGCGGTCAGATGCCATTGGATAACGCCGCGCCCCCGAAGTTCGCTGACGCGGGCCCGGCGCTCACTTCAGCCGCACGACCTGGGCCTCGATATTGTTCTCGGCCAGCAGTTTGCGGGTGCGATTGATCTCGTCCAGCTGGCCGTAGGGGCCCAGTCGCACCCGGTACAGCGTCTGGCCGCCCTGGTCGATCGGGAAGATGCGGGCATCGAGCCCGAGCATCGCGAGCCGCGCGCGCATCGTATCGGCCTCGTCGGGAGACTTGAACGCACCGGCCTGCAGCAGGAAGCGCGTGCCCGCCTCCGCGGTCGGGGCCGGCGCCTGCGGCACCGGCTCTGCGGTCGGCGGTGCTGCGGCCACCTTCGGCTCGGCCGGCACCGGCTCCGTCTTGTTCGCGCCATACATCGGCTTGTTCGGGTCCGGCAGCGGGGCGCCGGGCGGGGCGGGATTCACCTGGACGGTGGGTCGCTGCACCTTGTTCACGAAGGGCAGCGGCGCGTGGGTGATGTACACCGCGACCGCGACCGCGATCGCCAGCCCGACGATCAGACCGATCACGAGGCCCAGCAGCGTGCCGCCGCGCTGCGCGCGTTTCGAATCTGCCGCCATGTCTGTTCGACGCTCCCTGTTGCTCACATCCGCTCCGGTGCCGACACCCCGATGACCGCCAGTGCATTGCGCAGCACCTGGCGGGTTGCGAGCAGCAACGCCAGCCGGGCTTCGCGCTGTCCGGGGTCGTCCACCAGAATGCGCTCGGCATTGTAGAAGGCGTGAAATTCGGCCGCGAGATCCTTCAGGTAGAAGGCAATCTGGTGCGGGGCCAGATCGCCCGCGGCGTCGGCAAGCGCGTCGGGGAAGTCCGACAGCCGCGCCAGCAGCGCCTGCTCGCGCGCGCCCGCGAGCGGCGCGAGGTTCACGTGCAGCGCGCGGTCCTCGTCGATCGCGACCCCCGCGCTGGCCGCCTGAGACAGCACGCTGCAGATGCGCGCGTGCGCGTACTGCACGTAGTAGACGGGGTTCTCCTCGCTCTGTGCGAGCGCCAGGTCGACGTCGAACACGAACTCGGTATCGGCCTTGCGCGACACGAGGAAGAAGCGTGTCGCATCGCGCCCGACCCAGTCGATCAGGTCGCGCAGCGTCACGTATTCGCCGGCGCGCTTGGACATCTTGACTTCCTCGCCGCCGCGCATCACGCGCACCATCTTGTGCAGCAGGTAGTCCGGGTAGCCGGCCGGAACGTCGGTGCCGAGGGCCCTGGCGGCGGCGCGCAGGCCGGCGCGCACGCGCGGCACCGTGCCGTAATGGTCGGCTCCCTGCACGTTGATCACCTTGACGAACCCGCGCGCGAGCTTGGTGATGTGGTAGGCCACGTCCGGCACGAAGTACGTGTAGCCGCCGTCGGATTTGCGCATCACGCGGTCCTTGTCGTCCGCCGGTGGGCCGCCGAAGCCGGCGATGTTCCTGATCTCGGTCGTGCGCAGCCACAGCGCGCCTTCGGCCTCGTAGGTCAGGCCGGCGTCGATCATCGACTTCACCGCCGCCTCGACCTTGCCGTCCGCGTACAGCGACGACTCGAGATAGAAGTGGTCGAAGGTCACGCCGAAGGCGGCGAGATCCATGTCCTGCTCGTGGCGCAGGTACGCGACCGCGAAGTGGCGGATGTTGTCCAGATCGTTCACGTCGCCGCTCGCCTGCACCGGCGCGCCGTCGCGTGCGGTTTCGGTCTTGCGGTCGAGGAACTCGCGCGCGATGTCGACGATGTAGTCGCCGCGGTAGCCGATCGATTCCGGATCGACCGTCTCGCCGCGCAGTTCGCGCGCGCGCGCCTGCACCGATTTCGCCAGCGTGTCGATCTGCACGCCGGCGTCGTTGTAGTAGAACTCGCGTGTCACGTCCCAACCCTGCGTGGCGAGCAGGTTCGCGAGCGCATCGCCGAGCGCGGCCTGGCGCGCATGTCCCAGATGCAGCGGCCCGGTCGGGTTGGCCGACACGAACTCGACCATCACCTTGCGGCCGTGCGCCTGGTTGCTGGTACCGAAGCGATCGCGCTCCCGCAGCACCGCGTACACGACATCCTGCTTGGCTTGCGTGGCCACGCGCAGGTTGATGAAGCCGGGACCGGCCACCTCGACCGACTCGAGCAGGCCGTTCGCCTTCGGGCTCAGCTTCAGGCTGTCGGCGATCGCCTGCGCGACCTCGCGCGGGTTGCGCTTCAGCTGCTTCGCCAGCGGCAGCGCAACCGAGCACGCGAGGTCACCGTGCGCCGCGACCTTGGGGCGCTGCAGCTCGACCTGGATCTCGGGAGCGGAAAAGGCGGCGAGCGCGTCGCGGATCAGTCCGACGATCGCCTGCCGTTGCTGCGGAAGCATGTCCGGGCTGACGCAATGTGGGCAGGCGCGGATTCTACCCGCGCGGCTGACCTAAACTCGCCGCGATGAGAAGCCACCTCGATCATCTGGTCGTGGCCTGCGGCGATCTCGACCAGGGCGCCGCCTGGCTCGAGCAGCAGCTCGGCGTCGCGTCGCAGCCGGGCGGCAAGCATGCGCTGATGGGCACCCACAACCGGCTGCTGAAGCTCGGTGCGCGCAGCTATCTCGAGCTGATCGCCGTCGACCCGCATGCTGCGGCGACGCGGCCGCGCTGGTTCGCGCTCGACGATCCGGCGATCCGGGGCCGCGCGCGCGAGCGGCCATACCTGCTGACGTGGGTCGCCTCGACGACCCGCATCGTCGAGGCCGTCGTGCAGTTGCCCGAGCTGGGAGAGGTCATCTCCGCGTCACGCAGCGGGTTCGCCTGGCGGATCACGGTGCCGGACGACGGGCGGCTGAACTTCTCCGGCGTGCTGCCGACGGTGATCGAATGGGAGGGAGACGCGCATCCGTGCGACGTGCTGGTGGACAGCGGCTGCGAGCTGCTGGAGCTGCGCCTGTCGCATCCTGCGGCGAGCAGCATCGTGCCGATGTTCCGGTCGCTGCGGCTGGGCGGCGCGGTCGAGCTGCGGCCGGGCCCGATCGAACTGGCTGCACGGGTCCGCACGCCGCGCGGCGAGGTCGTGCTGCGCTAGTCGCTCAGAGCGAGACCTTCGGCAGCGCGAAAAGGGGCTCGACGCGGCCGACCACGGTGCCGCGGTAGTTCTTGATCTGCGGCCGCGCGTACTTTGCCAGCGGCGTCGTTTCGGCATCCCCGAGCAGGCCGAGCTGCTGCAGCACTTCGACCGCGGCGGCGAGCAGTGCGCGCGTGTTGCCGTCCGCCATCCGGATCGCAATCCCGATGCCGCGGCTGGCAATGCCGATCGCCTGCACGCCGTCGGCGCCGATCTTCGTGACCCAGTCGCCGCGCCCCGCCTGCATCAGCGCCAGATCGCTGCGTGCGGTGCCCGACACCAGATCGGGGTGGCGCGTCATCGCGAACGCGAGCGCTGCATGCTCCGCTGTCCTGCCGGTCGCGAGGTCGCAGAACGCCTGTGCCAGGCCGGTCAGCGGGAGCGCGAAATTCGGCGCGCTGCAGCCGTCGATTCCCATCGGCGGCTCGGCGCCGCCCGCGTAGCCGCGCACCACATCGCGCACGCGACGCTGCAACGGCGCGTCGGGATCGAGGTAAGTCCTGGTCGGCCGATCATGCAGCCGGCACCAGGCGAGGAAACCGCTGTGCTTGCCGGAACAGTTGTGGTGGAGCTGGTTCCACCTGGCTCCCGGCGGCGCCTGCGTGGCGGTGTGCACGTAATACGTCGGCGGGTGGCAGCCGCACTGCAGGTCCGGCTCGGCCAGCCCGATGCGGTCGAGCATCCGCTGCACGGTCGCGACGTGGATTGCCTCGCCGCTGTGGCTCGCGCACATCAGGGCCAGCTCGTGCGACGTGAATTCGAAGCGGCCCATGCCGCCATCGGCCACGAACGGCAGCGCCTGCAGCGGCTTGAGCGACGAGCGCGTGAAGTTGAACGCGGTCGGATCGCCGACGCCGGCGATCAGCCTGCCAGCCGCATCGACCACCGCGATCGAGCCAACGTGCACCAGCTCCGCCAGATCGCCGCGCGTGGCGACCACCAGCGGCACATGGGCGGGAGGCGCAATGTTCATGCCGGCTGCGGGGTGGACGCCAGCCGCGCCGCCACTTCCTTGCGGTAGCGGTTCAGCTCCTGGACGGAGGCGAAGGTGCGCTCGAACAGCAGGCTCATGTTGTGCAGGATGCGCTCGACCACCTTGTTCTCCCACGCGTCGTCGAACTTGATCTGCTGGTCGAGCCAGCGCTCGAGCCATTGCGGGTCGGGCAGCCGCGACTGCACGGTGTCGCGCGGGAAGTGCTTCTCGCTGACGTGCAGGTTGGTCGGGTGCAGCGCCTTGGCGGTGCGCTTGGCACTCGCCATCAGCACGCCGATCTTGGAGAACGCGGCGCGCGCGCTGTCGCCGAGCTCGGCCAGGTACTTCTTCATATAGCGCAGGTACGCGCCGCCGTGGCGCGCCTCGTCCTGGGAGAGCAGCTTGTAGATGTGCCTGATCACCGGCTCGGTGTGCCATTCGGCCGCGCGCCGATACCAGTGGTTCAGGCGGATCTCGCCGCAGAAGTGCAGCGTCAGCGTCTCCAGCGCCGGCGCCGGGTCGAACTCGAAGCGCACGTTGTGCAGCTCGTCGTGCGTCGGCACAAGGTCCGGCCGGAAGCGGCGCAGGTACTCCATCAGCACCAGCGCGTGCTTCTGCTCCTCGAAGAACCAGACCGACATGAACGCGGAAAAATCCGAGTCGTGGCGGTTGTCGCGCAGGAACATCTCGGTGGCAGGCAGCGCGGACCACTCGGTGATCGCGTTCATGCGGATCGTCTGCGCCTGCTCTTCGGAGAGCTTCGACGCGTCGAACTGCGACCACGGAACGTCCTTCTCCATGTTCCAGCGCACCGCTTCGAGCGATTTGAACAGTTCCGGATACAGCATCTTCGTCCCCAGCGATGT
>JBLMYK010000081.1:0-7620 GCA_050258235.1 Gemmatimonadota bacterium
TACGCAGCGCTGCCGGCGGCCGCGCTCGGCCGCGGCGCGATCCGGTGGCATTGCGACACTGCGCGGGCTGCGACAATCCGGTTCGTCGGCAATGCACCGCCGTCGCATCGATGAACGAGACCGCATCCCCTGTTGCATCGGAAGAACCGCCGTCGGCCTGGGCGCCGATGCGCCGGCCGGTGTTCCGCATGCTGTGGGTTACGTGGCTGACGTCCAACATCTGCATGTCGATGAACGACGTTGCCGCCGCGTGGACGATGACGTCGCTGTCCAGTTCGCCGGTGATGATTGCGCTGGTGCAGTCGGCGTCGGCTGCGCCGGTGTTCCTGCTCGGACTGCCCAGCGGCGCGCTGTCCGACATCCTCGATCGGCGCCACTACTACTTCGCCACCCAGTGCTGGGTTGCCTTCAATGCGAGCGTGCTGTTCGTCACGATCTTCGGCGGCTGGCTGACCGCGCCGCTGCTGCTCGCTCTGACCTTCGCCAACGGCGTCGGCATGGCGATGCGCTGGCCGGTGTATTCGGCGATCGTTCCCGAGCTGGTGCCGCGGCAGGAGCTGCACGCCGCAATCGGCCTGAACGGGATCGCGATGAACGCGTCGCGCGTGATCGGTCCCGTGATTGCCGGCGCGTTGCTCGCGAGCCTGGGCGGCGAGTGGGTGTTTGCGCTGAACGCGGTGCTGTCGGTCGTGGCGGCATTCGTGATCCTGCGCTGGCGCTCCGAGCCGCGGCTGAGCATGCTGCCGGGCGAACGCTTCTTCGGCGCGATGCGCGTCGGACTGCAGTACGTGGTTCAATCGCGACCGATGCGGGTCGCGCTGCTGCGGATCGGCATCTTCTTCCTGCAGTCCACCGCGCTGCTGGCGCTGCTGCCGCTGGTGGCAAAGCACATGCTCGATGGCGGTGCCGGCGCCTACACGGTGCTGCTGGCGTCGCTGGGTCTCGGCGCGATCTGCGTGGTGCTCGTCCTGCCACAGCTGCGACGGCGCATGTCGCGGCCGCAGCTGCTGCGCGACGGCACGCTGCTGCAGGCGGCGGCGATGATCGTGGTCGGCCTGGCAACGAATCTCTGGATCGCCGTGCCGGCGATGTTCGTCGCCGGCGCCGCGTGGCTCGCAGTCGTCAACACGCTGACCGTATCGGCGCAACTGGTGCTGCCGAACTGGGTGCGGGCGCGCGGCATGTCGATCTACCAGATGGTGCTGATGGGCGCGTCGGCCGCGAGCGCGGCCGTATGGGGATACGTCGCCAGCGTGACCGATGTCGGCATCAGCCTCCTCGCCGCTGCGGCGGCCGGGGTCGCCGGACTCATCGCGACCCGACGCCTGCATGGCGCGCTGGAGGAAACGATCGATCTCACGCCGACACGCTACCTGGCGGAGCCGGTGCCGGCGATCCCGGTCGAACACGAGCAGGGTCCGGTGATGGTCACGATCGAATACAAGATCGACCCGGCGCGCTATGACGAGTTCGCCGCGGTGATGCACGAGTCGCGCGCCAACCGGCTGCAGAAGGGAGCGCTGTCGTGGGGCTTCTTCCAGGACACGGAGGATGCGAGCCGCTACATCGAGTACTTTCTCGACGAATCCTGGGCCGAGCATCTGCGCCGCTTCGAGCGCATGACCGCCGCCGATCGCGAACTGCGCGAGCGCCGCAATGCGTTCGACGTGCGCACGGACGGGCCGCGCGTGTCGCGGTTCGTCGCGAAATCGATGAAGCGCTGATGCGTCAGCGGGCAGAGCGGCCGCGCAGCATTGCGCCGCGCGCGCGTCCGGGAATTCCATTAAGCAGACGCGGATATTGCGCTCTGACGGTGCAGTGCGGGAGCTAATATCCGGCGCAGTTCCGGTCTCGCGTGTCGCTCATGGTTGAAAAGCGGATTCGACGCGATCCTGCCGCGACGAAGGCGAGAAAGAGTCGAGTTCGCAAGGACGAAACGCGGCTCGATGCCATCGTCCTGTCGGCGATGGACGCCATCATCACGATCGACGCCGAGGGGCGGATCGTACTGTTCAATGCTGCCGCCGAGAAGCTGTTTCGGTGCAAGGCGGACGAGGCGATCGGCGCACCGCTGGATCGTTTCATCCCGGAGCGTTTTCGCGCCTCGCACCGCGCGCACATCGAACAGTTCATTCGCACCGGCGAGACTTCGCGGCGGATGGGCCTGCAAAGGGCACTGGCGGGACTGCGCACGGATGGCGAGGAGTTCCCGATCGAGGCGTCGATCTCGCAGGCAACGGTCGGCGGCAGGCTGCTGCTCACCGTGATCCTGCGCGACATCACGCAGCGGGTGAAGGCGGAGCAGGATCTCCTGCGGGCACACGAGGCGCTTCGCGAGGGCGAGGCGCGGCTGGAAGCGATCGTCCGCTCCGCGATGGACGCGATCATCGCGATCGACGAGGACCAGCGGATCGTGCTGTTCAATGCGGCCGCCGAGACGATGTTCGGCTGCACGGCCGCGCAGGCGATGGGCGGCGGACTGCAGCGTTTCATTCCGGCGCGCTTTCGCGATGCGCATCACGCGCATGTCGATCGCTTCCGCCGCACCGGTGACACCGCGCGGCGGATGGGAATGCAGATGGCGCTGGCGGGGCTGCGCAGCGACGGAACCGAGTTCCCGATCGAAGCGTCGATATCGCAGGCAACCGTGGGTGGCCGGACGCTGATGACGGTGATCCTGCGCGACATCACCGAGCGCGTGAACGCGGAGCGGCAGATCCACGACGCCCACGAGGAGCTGCGCCAGCTGTCCGTCGCGATGCAGGAGGTGCGCGAAAAGGAGCGCACGCGCATTGCGCGCGAACTGCACGACGAGCTCGGACAAGCGCTCACCGCGCTGAAGATGGACGTCGACCTGCTCGGCACGATGCTTCCCGCCGGAAGGACGGATTTGCGCGAGTCCATTGCAGCGATGCGGGGCCTGCTCGATTTCACGGTCGCCACGACGCGCCGGATCTCGGCCGATCTGCGGCCGCTGGTGCTCGATGACCTGGGGCTGGCGGCCGCCGCCGAATGGCTGATGCAAAGCGTGGTGCAGCGCGCCGGGCTGCAGGGCAATCTCAGTTTCGATCCCGCCTGCGATGGGCTGGGCGAGCCGTATGCATCGGCGCTGTTTCGCGTGATGCAGGAATCGCTGACGAACGTCGTGCGCCATGCGCAGGCGCAGCATGTCGACGTGCGAGTCGAGCGAACCGGCGACGCCGCCGTCCTCACGGTGCGCGATGATGGCGTCGGCATGGACCGCGGTGCGCCGCCGAAGCCGCGTTCCTTCGGTCTGCGCGGAATCAGCGAGCGTGTGCTGATGCTGGGCGGTGAGGTGAACCTCGCCAGCAAGCCCGGCCGCGGGGTGACGCTCGTGGCTCGGGTACCGATCGGCACGCCGGCCGCCACCGCGGCGGTCGGCGCGGGCGGCTAGGCGGGCATCCGGCGACAGGTTCGGGTGGCCACGCGGGTACTGATCGCCGACGACCACGCGCTGATGCGCGAGGGCCTGCGGCGCATTCTCGACACGGATCCCTCCTTTGCGGTGGCCGGCGAAGCCGCCGACGGGCACGAGGTATTGGCCCGGGCGCGTGCGGGAGGCTTTGAGGTGCTGCTGCTCGACCTGTCGATGCCCGGCCGCAGCGGCATCGAATTGCTGAAGCAGGTGAAGACCGAGCGGCCCGAGCTGCGCGTGCTGGTGCTGTCGATGCACGACGCGCAGCAGTACGCGGTGCGCGCGATTCGCGCCGGCGCCTCGGGCTACCTGACCAAGGACGCCGCCGCCACGCAGCTGATCGATGCGCTGAAGCGGATCGCCGCCGGGTCGATCTTCATCACGCCGGATGTCGCCGAAGCGCTCGCCCTGCAGCTGCAGGCGCCGACCGAGGATCTGCCGCACAAGCGGCTTACCGACCGCGAATACGAGGTGCTGCTGCTGCTTGCCGAGGGCGCGTCGATCACCGACATAGCGAAGCGCCTGCACCTCAGCGTGAAGACGGTGAGCACGCACAAGACGCGCATCCTGGAGAAGATGAACGCCGAGTCGCTCGCGGACCTGGTCCGCTATGCGCTCACCCACCGCCTGATCGACTCGCCCGACCTGCCTCGGTAAAGCATTCCGAGCGGCATCGGGATTTTCCGGCTGCTGCGGCCGGCATCGGCCGAGGCCGAAGTCAGCCAACGCCGATGGCGGCCGGCTGCGCACGCGCGCAAAGTGCCGGCCTTGCACCGAGTGCAACCATTGCATGGCCGTCAACGCGTTCCCCCATGGTTTGCGGGAGCGGACCGCCGCCGGGAGGTCGCGATGAAATTCATATCTCTTCTGTCGCTGCTGCACGCATTGCAGGAACGAAACTGGTGGGGCTTCTGCGCCGCGATGGCCACCGATGTTCCGATGCCGGCCGGGCCGAACCTCAGGCTGCTGCGCGACGCGCCCAGCGGCATCGCCGCCACGGAGGCTGGATTCCGACATGGTTAGGAATCTTCCTACGCGCGAATTTCCGCCGTCCCGAATGCCCGATCAGCGGGCACCGATGGGCTTCGCGTTGCCGCACATCCATAGTGGCGGCGTGGAGATGACGGTGGAAGAGGGAATGAACGTCTTCGTCGTCGATGACGCGGCGGAAATCAGGAAGCGATTGGTGGCGCTCGTACGCGGGATTCCCGGCGTTGCCGTCGTGGGCGAAGCTGATTCGGTGCGCGCGGCGCTCGACCGGTTTGCGCAACTCGACATGGACGTGATGCTGCTGGACTTTCAGCTCGGCGACGGCAGCGGGCTCGACGTGCTGGCCCGCGTCAAGGCGGAGCGTCCCGATGTGCGCGTGATCATGATCAGCAATTTCTGCACCGAGCCATATCGCCGGGCCAGCCTGACGGCCGGCGCGGAAATGTTCCTGGACAAGTCCAACGAGATCGGGCAACTGCCCGGGCTCCTGCGCAGCTGGCTCGGCTCGCAGGGCACAGGCGCCCCAGCAGGAGGAATGTGATGTTTGATGCAGCCGTGAACGGTGTGATGCACGACGAATCCATATCTTCATCGCGCGCCGCGTCGATGTCGGCGGCGGACGGCGAGGTTCCGGACCGCACCCCGAACCTGGCGCCGGTGCGCTTCGCGGAGATCGCCGAAGACATCGGCGCGCCGAATCCGCTCGACGCGGGCATCGCGAACGTCAAGTTCCCGGTGAGACGGGTCAGGGCGGGTGAAACGCTCTATCGAGCCGGTGACCGTTTCGATGCGATCTACATCGTGCGTGCCGGCTTCTTCAAGACCGTGTGCGTCGAGGCGAACGGCGTCGAGCAGATCATGGCGTTTCCGATGCGCGGTGACGCGATCGGTCTCGACGGCGTCAGCGGACAGCGCTACCGGACCGAAACGAGGGCGCTCGACACCAGCCTGGTCGTGGTCGTTTCGCTGGACCGCCTGGCGTCGCTGGCCGGCGCGGGCGGGGTCGCCGAGCGGCTGCTGCATTTCATCTTCAGTCGCGAGATGAGGCGGCAGCAGGACATGATGCTGCTGCTCGGGTCGTTCAGCGCCGAAGCGCGGGTTGCTGCGTTCCTGCTGCAACTGGCCGACAAGTTCGGCCGCCTTGGCTTTTCCCGCACTTCCTACCTGCTGAAGATGTCGCGCCAGGAAATTGGCAGCTACCTCGGCATCAAGCTTGAGACCGTCAGCCGCACGCTGTCGGCGCTGGCCTCCGCCGGGCTGATCCGGGTCGATCAGAAATCGATCCGGCTGCTCGACGCGGCGGCATTGCGCGAGCGGGTCGTGTCGAACGAAGACGCGTCGCGTCCGGCGCGTCCATCGCACCCGTCGTTGCGGCGTGCCGCGAGTTCGGCGGCGCGTGCCGTCGCACCCGCGCTGGCCTGAGGCGCGCGGGCCGCACATCGGTTTCCCCGGCGGCAGCACTCAAACGGGACGGCGCCCGGCGCGCCGCTGGGCAGGCGCGAACGCTTCCGCAGGCACGGGCGCGGCTCACCGCGCTGCGTCGATAATCGGCAGCGATGCCGCTGCAGACCGAACCTCTGGCGTTCGACGCAACCGGCGCCGCCTTCAGCGTGCGCTACGGCGATGTCTACGCGAGCCGCGACGGCGCGCTGGGTCAGGCGCGGCACGTCTTCCTCGACGGTAATGCGCTGCCCGCGCGTTGGGCACACGGGGAGCAATTCGTGATCGTCGAGACCGGGTTCGGGCTCGGCACCAATTTCCTCGCGGCGTGGCAAGCATGGCGCGACGACCCGCGGCGGCCGCACCGGCTCCACTTCGTTTCGGTCGAGCTGCATCCGCTTGCCGCCGCAGCGCTGCGCGCAAATGCGCCGCCGGAACTGAGCGTCCTGGCCGGGCAACTCGCCGACGCGTGGCCGCTACCGTTGCCCGGCGTGCACCGCTGTGAATTCGAAGGTGGCGCCGTGGTCCTGACGCTCGCGCTGGGCGATGCGCGCGAGATAGTGCCGCGGTTCGCCTGCGGCGCCGACGCGTTCTTCCTCGACGGCTTCGCGCCGGACCGCAATCCGCAGATATGGGAGGCGCCGCTGCTGAAGGCGCTGGCTCGGCTCGCGCGCCCCGGAGCGACGCTTGCCACGTGGTGCACGGCGCGTACGGTGCGCGACGCGTTGACGGCAGCCGGATTCGAGGTGCAGCTGCGTGCCGGGTTCGGGCACAAGCGCCAGATGCTCACGGGTCATTTCGCACCGCGCTGGCGCGTGCGGCGGCATGAACCGCCCGCGGCGTATCGCGGCGAGCGCAGCGCGGTCGTGATCGGCGCCGGTCTGGCGGGCGCGACCGTCGCGCATGCGCTGGCGCGTCGCGGCTGGCACGTTCAGGTGGTCGAGCGCGAGCGTGCGCCGGCATCGCGCGCGTCGGGCCTGCCGTGGGGCCTGCTGTATCCGCAGATCACCGCCGACGACAGCGTGCTGGCGCGGCTGACCCGCGCGGGCTTCTATGCCAGCCGGCGCGCGCTGCGGACGCTCGCCGCCGCCGGTGGCGAGCGCATCCTGTGGCAGGTCTGCGGCGTCTTCCGGCAGGCGGGAGACGTTGCAGAAGAGGCGGAGTGGCGCGCATTGGCGGTGCGGCTGCAGTTGCCGTCGCAGTTCGCGCGTTTCGTCGACGTGGGCGAGGCCGGCCGATTGCTTGGCGCTGCGCCGCTGCGCGGCGGCTGGTGGTTTGCCGACGGCGCGCTGGTCTCGGCAGCGACGTGGTGCGCGCAGGCGCTCGTGCCGCCATCGATTTCGCTTCGCTGCGGCTGCGCAGTCGAACGGCTCGAGCGCGCCGGCGATGCGTGGCTGGCGCGCGCGGCCGACGGGCGCGCGCTTGCCTCCGCGCCGGTCGCAGTGGTGGCAAGCGCGCTCGATGCGCCGCGCCTGCTGCACGGCTCGGCCGCGGTCGTTGCGGTGCGCGGGAGGATCACGCAGGTCGAGCCGGCGGCATTCGCTTCGCTGCGCGCCGGGCTCACCGGCGACGGCTATCTGCTGCACGGGCCCGACGGCTGGTCCGGCGTCGGTGCCACGTATGAAACGCGGATGCCCGGCGATGAGACGATCAGCGCGCTCGACGATGGCCGGGCGCAGGCGAGCAACCTGGCGCGCGCACCGCGCCTGCTCGCCGCACCGCCGACCCTGAAGCCCGTCGGCGTGTTCGATGCG
>JBLMYK010000082.1:0-14128 GCA_050258235.1 Gemmatimonadota bacterium
CGTCGATCGACGCGGGGCTGCGCGTGATCGCCGGCAACAATGCGCTCGATTTCACCCTCGACGGCCTGCTCGCGGAACGCACCGCGCTGGAAGGCCGCCTGCTGCAGCTTCTGGTCGAGGAGCGATGAGCCGCGCCACGATCAGCTGGATCAGCGGCCCGGTGCTGCGCGCGAAGACGGCCGGCGAATTCCGCCTGCGCGAAGCGATCCGCGTCGGCCCGCAAGCGCTTCTGGGCGAAGTGATCCGCGTCGCCGCGGGCGAGATCGTCGCGCAGGTGTACGAGGACACGACCGGCCTGCGTCCTGGCATCGAGGTCGAGGGCAGCGGTGAACTGCTGTCGATCCGCGTCGGCCCGCACCTGCTCGGCAACATCTTCGACGGCCTGCTGCGGCCGCTCGAGCAGCGCGCGGCCGACGGCACGCGCAGCGTGCAGCGACATGTTCCGCCCGGCACGGCCGCGAGCCCCGCGCAGGAGGGAACGCGGTTCGATTTTCAGCCGCTCGCCAGCGCAGGAGATGTGCTGGGCGCGGGCGCGGCGTTCGGCGAAGTCGTCGGCGCAAGCGGACGCCGGCAGCGCGCGCTGCTGCCGCCGGACGCGTCGGGCACCGTCGAGAGGATCGCCGCCGCCGGAACCTGCACCGATACCGAGGCGTTGCTGACCCTGCGCGGCGAAGACGGTGCAGCGCGCGACATCGCGCTCAGCCACTCGTGGCCGGTGCGCACGCCGCGGCCGGCGCTGGAACGGCTGCCGTCCGACGAGCCGCTGGTCACCGGCCAGCGCATCCTCGATTCACTGTTCCCGATCGCGCTCGGCGGCAAGGGCGCAATCCCCGGCGGCTTCGGCACCGGCAAGACGATCCTGCTCGAGGCGCTTGCGAAGGGCTGCAGCGCCGACGTGATCGTCTACCTCGGCTGCGGCGAGCGCGGCAACGAGATGGCCGGCGTGCTGGAGGAATTTCCCCAGCTCGACGACCCGCGCACCGGTCGCCCGCTGATGGAGCGCACGGTGATCATCGCCAACGCGTCGAACATGCCGGTGGCCGCGCGCGAGGCGAGCATCTATTCCGCCGTGACGGTGGCCGAATATTTTCGCGACCAGGGGCTGCACGTCGCGCTGATGGCCGATTCGACGTCGCGCTGGGCCGAGGCGCTGCGCGAGGTGTCGGGGCGCTTCGGCGAGCTGCCCGGCGAAGGCGGCTATCCGAATTACCTGTCGTCGCGGCTGGCGGATTTCTACGAACGCGCGGCGAAGGTCAGGACGCTCGAAGGCCGGATCGGCTCCGTCACTCTGCTCGGATCGATCTCGCCGCCGTCGGGCGACTTCTCCGAGCCGGTGACCAGCCACACCAAGCGCTATGTGCGCAGCTTCTGGGCGCTGGACGCGCGGCGTGCGCAGGCGCGCTTCTACCCGGCGGTCAATCCGCTGCAGTCGTATTCCGAAGATTCGCTCGACATGGCGGTGTGGTGGCAGAAGGTGTTTTCGGCGGTGCCGACCGCGCGCGCGCGTGCCGCCAGCGGCGAGAACGAGTGGCTCGAGCTGCGACGCAAGTTCCTCACGCTGCTCGACGAGCAGGCCCGGCTGGAGCGGATGGCGCGCATCATCGGCAAGGACGCGCTGCCGGCGCGCCAGCGCCTGACGCTGGCGTGCGCGGAGCTCGTCAACGAGGCGTTCCTGCGCCAGTCGGCCTTCTCCGAGATCGACCGCACCTGCAGCCCGCAGCGGCAGGCCTGCCTGATGCGGCTGCTGGCGCACTTCATCGAGCTGGCGCAGCAGGCGATGACGCAGGGAGCAAGCCCGGAGGCGATCCAGGCGCTCGACGTGATGCGGCCGCTGGCGCGGATGAGCGAGGACATCGGCGAGGCGGACCTGGACCGGTTCGCTGCGCTGGAGGCGCGCGTCGAGCAGGCGTTTGCCACGCTGACGAAAGCGGAGTCTGCCGATGCGGTCTAGGATCACCGTCCACGATGCGGCGGTGAAGATCGACGGGCCACTGCTGTTCCTGCGCCGCACGCTCGAGATCGGCCTGAATGAGGCGGTCGAAGTGCTCGACGCGCACGGCGCCGCCCGGCTGGGCCGCGTGGCGGCGCTCGACGAGCAGTTCGTGACGATCGAATTGCTGGAGCCGAGCGCGGGGCTCGGCCTGGGCGGGACCGTGGTGCGCTTCCTCGGCACGCCGATCGAGTTCGGCGTCGGACCGGGCGTGCTGGGCCGCGTGTTCAACGGTGTGGGCAAGGTCATCGACGGCGGCCCGCCGCTGGCGGTGAAGAAGACGTTGCGCGTCGACGGGCTGCCGCTGAATCCGGTGGCGCGCGCCACGCCGCGTGCGTTCATCGAGACCGGCGTGAGCGCGATCGACCTGATGAACAGCCTGGTGCGCGGGCAGAAGCTGCCGATCTTTTCCGGCGGCGGGCTGCCGCACGACCGCATCGCAGTCGAGATCGCCGGGCATGCGCGGCTGCTCGAGGCGCACGAAAAGGGCGAGGCGCGCGATTTCGCGATCGTCTTCTGTGGCATCGGCGTGCCCTACACCACCGCCGACTACTTCCGCCGCTCGCTGGAGCAAAGCGGCGCGCTCGAGCGGGCGGCGCTGTTCCTGAATCTTGCCAGTGATTCGTCCACGCAGCGGCTGCTGACGCCGCGCTTCGCGCTGACCGCGGCCGAATACCTCGCGTTCGAGGAAGGCCTGCACGTGCTGGTGATCGTCACCGACCTGACCAACTACTGCGAGGCGTTGCGCGAGGTCGCCGGCGCGAAGGGCGAGGTGCCGGGCCGCAAGGGCTTCCCCGGCTACATGTATTCGGATCTCGCCACGCTGTACGAGCGCGCCGGCTGCGTGCACGGCGCCAAGGGAACGCTGACGCAGCTGCCGATCCTGACGATGCCGAGCGACGACATCGGGCACCCGATCCCCGATCTGTCGGGCTATATCACCGAGGGACAGATCGTGCTGTCGCGCGAACTCGACCGCGCCGGCGTGTACCCGCCGATCAACGTGCTGCCGAGCCTGTCGCGCCTGATGAAGGACGGCACCGGCAAGGGCTACACGCATCCGGACCATCCCGCGCTGTCGAGCCAGCTGTACGCCGCCTATGCGCGCGCGACGCAGGCGCGCGTGCTCGCCAGCGTGGTCGGCGAGGAAGGCCTGTCGGAAACCGACCGGCGCTATCTCGCGTTCGGCACCGCGTTCGAGCAGCGCCTGGCGAACCAGGCCGATGCGCGCACCCTCGAGCAGAGCATGGACGTGGGGTGGGAGCTGCTGCGCGCGCTGCCGATCGCGGAACTGTCGCGGCTGTCGGACGCGCAGATCGCGGAGCATCTGTCGCGCAGCGCGCTGTGATCGACCGATGAGCGACTTCACCCCGACCCGCAGCCTCGCGATCCAGCTCGGCGAAGAGCGTCGCACGATGCGCGAGGGCTACGCGTTTCTCGATGAGAAGTGCCTGCTGCTCGCCGGCCGCATGCTGGGCGAAGTACGCCGGTGGCGCGACCTGACGCGCGCTCTGGCGCCGTTGCAGGCGCGGGCGCGTGTGCAGCTGGCCGCGGCGGTTGCCCGCCACGGGCTCAACGGTCTGCAGGTCTATGCGGCGGAGGTCTCGATGAGGCCGCTCTCCACCGAACGCACCGAGCTGCTGGGCGTGGTGCTGCTCGACGCCGATCTCGCCGGCGAGGCGCCGGCCGCGCCGCCCGCGGTGCATCCTTCGCCGGAAGCGGAGTCGTGCCGCCGCGCGCACGCGGACGTGCTGGAGAAATTCGTCGCGCTGGCCGCGGTCTCCGGGAACCTTGCGCGGCTGTATGCCGAATACCGCAAGACCGTGCGCCGCGTGCGCGCGCTGCAGGACGTGCTGCTGCCCGAACTCGAGCGCACGCTGAACGAGGTCGAGACGAGCCTCGAGGAACTGGAGCAGGACGAATTCGGGTTCCTGCGACGCGCGGTGCGCCAGGCTGAAGCATCGTCGCCGGCGGCTGAGCGCTGACCGTTCCGATCGATCACGCCGAAGCAGGCCGCGCCCTTTGCCCGGCTGCCTGCCGGCGCGCCAGCAGCGCGACCTTGACGCGATCGTTGACGATCAGACCGCAGGCCATCGAATAGACGATCACGACCGCGGTCGTCGCCAGCGGCATCGAACTGAGCTCGCCGAGGCCGACAAGGCCGATCGCCAGGCCCACGCAGGCGTCCGACGCGAGCGCAATCACGAGCGTCCGGCTCGGACGCGAAGCCCAGAACGCCCTGCGCTCGCGGATCGACACGATCGAGAACAGCGCGAAGAACAGCAGTACCTGGAAGGTGAACGTCTGCCGCAGGCCGGCGTTCGCGCCCAGGCCGTACCGGTCCCAGGCGAACGCCAGCAGCGCGAGCGCTTCGAGCAGCATCAGCACACCGAGCACGACCGCCACCTTCACCAGCGGACCGATGCGCCACGTTTCCGGATTCAACGAAGGGCGCACCCGGTCGGTCGCCAGAGAGATCTTCACGAAATCCGTCATGAACATGAGCAGCACCATGCCGAGCGCCGAGATGACGAATTTCCCGGTTACCAGGAACGGAACCACCACGAAGCCTGACTTGAGGATCGTGCGGCTGACCTTGTTGACGATCCAGGTCAGCACGCGCTGGTAGATCGCGCGCCCACCCTTGACGAGCTCGACGATGCTCGCGAGTCCTTCGCGCGTCAGCACGACGCTGGCCGCGGCTTTCGCCACATCGGTGGCGCCGCTGACCGCGATTCCCACTTCGGCCTGGCGCAGCGCCGGAGCGTCGTTGACTCCGTCGCCGGTCATTCCGACGACATGACCCGACGACTGCAGGTCCCTGACTGTCTTGAACTTGCCCTCCGGAAACACTTCAGCCGCGAAGTCCGTCACGCCGAGCCTGGCCGCAACTTCACGCGCCACCGGCCGCGCGTCGCCCGTCAGCATCTTCACGCTGACGCCCAGCGATTGCAGCTCGGCAATCAGCTGTGGCGAGTCCGGGCGCGGCGCGTCGTACAGGTACGCCAGGCCGATGAGCCGCAGAGGTTCTTCACCCGCGGCGCGCGCCACCGCCAGCACCCGATATCCCTTCTGCGTCTCGTTGGCTGCCTGGCGCTCGAGAGCATCGATCGAGGCGGCGTCGAGTCCGGCGGCCGCCGCAACGGTACGCAGCGCCCCTTTCATCGCCAGTACCGTGGTGCCGCCGGCTTCGACCCGCGCCTCGGTCCGGCGAGTCTGCGGCGAAAACGGAGTGAACGAGACCTGTCGGACGGGTGAAGCATGCGCCGCCTGCTTGCGCGCGGCGCCGAGAAAGGCGAGATCGATCGGGTCCTGGTCGGCCTCGTTGGACGCCCAGCCGCCGATTCGCACCACGTCGTCGCCGGTGAACCCCGGCTGTGGAAGCGTGCCAGACAGGGAAAGCCGGTTCAATGTGAGCGTCCCGGTCTTGTCCGCACACAGGATGTCCATGTTGGCGGCGTCCTCGGCCGCGCTTAGCCGCGTGACCAGGACGCCGCGTCGCGCGAGTTCGACCGATCCGACCGCCATGCTGACCGTGAACATCACGGGCAGCGCCACGGGAACCGCGCCCATCAGCAGCACCAGCGACAGCGGCAGGATCTCGAGCAGCGGCAGGCCTCCGGCAACGGAAGCGGCGAGAAAGATCGACACCGTAATGCCAACGATCACGAACAACCATCGCACGACTCGCGCAATGACCTCTTCGACATGCAGTTTCGGCCGTGCGCTGTCGACCAGCTGCGTCGTGCGGCCGAAATATGTCGCCGCGCCGGTCGCGGTCACGACAGCGGTGGCCTCGCCGCGACGGACGATCGACCCCGAGTACACGACGTCGCCGCTGTCGCGCGCCACTTCGCGCGACTCGCCGGTGAGCGCAGACTGATCGACCTGCAGAGCGCCCTCAATCACCTTGACGTCCGCGGGAACAAAGTCGCCGGCGCGCACACGCACGACGTCCTCTCGCACGAGGTCGCGCGCCGGAACCGGCAGCCAGGCCCCGTCGCGCAGCGCGCGCGCAGTGACCTGCATCCGGCTCCGCAGCGCGGCGACCGCGGCCGAGGCGCGCTGCTCCTGGGCAAAGCTCAGCACTGCGTTGACAAGAAGCAGCGCGAGCGCGATCCAGAAGTCCGCCGTCTTGTGAAGCAGGAAAGAGAGCAGCGCGATCAGCTCCAGCATCCACGCCGACAGGCCCCAGAACTTGCCGGCAAATCGGAGCACCGGATGCCCCTGTTTCTCGACGACCTCGTTTGCGCCGTACTGCTCGAGCCTGGCCTTCGCCTGAGCGCTCGTCAGGCCTTCGGGCAGTTCGCTGGCGATCGATTGCAACGGCCGTCCCCGGCGGAATTTCGATTGTTGAGTGCTGCCCTGCTTGGCGCGCCCGGACCCGACGCGCACGAGGCGGCCGCCCGCATTGTGGACCCGTCTCCGGTCGGGATCAGCGCGCGAGCTGGGTTGCGAGCGTGTAAAACGCGAAGCTTGCCAGCCACGCCACCGTCAGCGGCCACAGCAGCGACAGCAGCGTGAACGCGGCGCTGCGCGATTCGCGCCAGATCGTCGCCATGCTGGACAGGCACGGCGTGTAGATCAGCGTAAACAGCATGAAGCTTGCGCCCTGCTGCCACGTCAGGCGCTCCGCCAGCACGCGGCCAAGCTCGTCCTGGCCGGCGCTGTAAATCACAGCCAGCCCGCCGAGGACGATTTCCTTGGCCACGAAACCGAACAGCAGCGCCACCGACAGGATCGCATCGATCCCGATCGGCGCGAACACGGGCGCCAGCCATGTGGCAAGCCGCCCTGCCAGCGTCGCCTGGCTGGCCGGCGCGACGTCGAACGGGAAGTGCGTGAGCCACCAGATCAGCAGGACGCCGCCCAGGATGAAGACGCCGGCGCTTTCGAGGAAGTGACGCGAAGATTGCCAGCCTTGCGCGAGCAGACTGCGCAGCGTCGGCACGCGGTACGGCGGCAGCTCCAGCACCAGGGGCTCGTCGCCGGCGAAGCGACGCCGCCAGACCAGCGCGGTGCCGAACGCAACGACGAAGCTCACCGCGTACAGGCTGAACATCACGATCGGCGCGACCTGGCGCGAGAAGAACGCCGCCGACAGGAACACCAGCACCTGCAGCCGCGCAGAGCAAAGCGAAAACGGGATCATCAGCATCGACAGCAGCCGCTGCCGCCGCGAGCGCAGCACGCGGGTTCCCATGATCGCCGGCACGTTGCAGCCCATGCCCATCAGCTGCATCACAAACGCACGGCCGTCCAGCCCCAGGCGCGCCATCCAGCGGTCCATCAGGAATGCGACCCGCACCAGGTAGCCGCTGTCTTCGACGATCGCCATCGCGATGAAGAAGACCAGGATGATCGGCAGGAACGTGAGCACGGTGCCGACGCCGTCGATCACGCCTTCGAGCACGAAGCTCTTCAGCGCCGGCGACGCCGATGCCAGAGCCGGTTCGACCCAGGCGGACTTCGCGCCATCGATCAGCCACTGCAGCCCGTCCTGCAGCGGCAGGCCGATGCCGTAGATGACTTCGAACAGCCCGAGCATCAGCAGGAAGAAGAGCGGCACGCCCAACACGCCATGCAGCAGCACGCGATCGACGCGATCCGTCAGGCGCGCCGGCAGCGCGTGCGGAATGTCGACCGCCGCCGCGGCGATGCGGGTCGCCTCGTCCTCGAAGCGCGCGTCCTCGCGCGTGATCGCGTCCTCGCCGACATTTCCCGTCGCCGCCGCACCTGCGGTGATCCGCCGCAGCGCCTCCTTGACCGGCGCCACGCCCTGGCCGTGCTTGGCGTCGACGAGGAACACCGGCGACTGCAGCGCCTGCGCGAGGCGCTCGGTGTCGATGCGGATGCCGAGACGACGCACCTCGTCCGCCATGTTCAGCGCGACCACGATCGGCCGGCCGAGCGCGCGCAACTGCAGCACCAGCGGCAGCTGACGCTCCAGCTGCGCCGCATTGACGACCACCAGCAGCGCAGACAGCGTCTCCTGCGTCAGGAAGTGGCGCACCAGGCGCTCATCCTCGCCCATGCCGTGCAGCGAATACAGGCCGGGCAGGTCGACGAGTTCGACCATCGACGCACCCAGCAGCACGCGCGCGCGCAGCAGATCCACCGTCATCCCCGGCCAGTTGGCCACGCGCGCCTGCACCCCGCTCAGGCGATTGAACAGCGTGGATTTGCCGGTATTCGGCATGCCGACCACGGCGATGCGCGGGCGTGCCTTCGGAACGGCGCCGGCACCCGCGGCAATTTCCTCGCGCGCGGCACTCACCGGCCCGCACTTGGGGCATCCCGCGGCACTCATTTAGTCACTTCCACTTCGATCAGTGCCGCGTCGGCGGCGCGCACCACGAGGTCGGTGTGATCGACACGCAGCTGCAGCGGGCCGGTTGTACCGATCCGACGTATGACCTGCACGCGACGCCCGGGCTTGAGCCCCAGCGCGGCCAGCCGTTCGCGCACCGCGAATTCGCTGTTCACGCGCAGGATCGTCGCGCGGGCGTCGGTGCCAAGTCTGATGAGGGAGTGTCCGTTCACGGCAGCATTCTGCCTTAAATGCAAACTATTCTCATTTGAAAGAGTACCTGTTTGCTTCGGATCGGGACACTGTGCTGGATCAAAGATCTGCCCATTTTTCACGCCCGGCAGCGAAGGGCAGCGTCGCGCCAGCGCGCCGCCTCGGATCAGGGTTGTCCCTATGGAGGAAACACTGGCTCGCTTGATGCCCGGCAATCTCAATCGCGACCTCGCGCGTAAAAGCCAAACCTGATTCGGCGGCGAGCAGCGGACCCTAGCGCTGCCGTCGCCGGCTGATCTGAAACCAGAAAGGAGAATGAGCATGAAATCGCTGCTGCTTGCAACCGGTATCGCGTTGGGCCTGACTCTGGGCGGGGTCGCACACGCAGAAGACGCCGCCAAGCTCGCCAATGGCGCCGGCTGCATGAAGTGCCACGACGCATCGAAGAAGAAGATGGGACCGTCGTTCAAGTCGGTCGCCGAGAAATTCAAGGGCAACAAGGACGCCGAGAAGACGATCGTCGCCAAGCTGAAAGCCGGCGAAGGTCACCCGAAGGGCGAAGCGTCGGATGCCGATCTGGCCGCAATCACGAAATGGATCCTTGCGATGTAACGAGGTCCGTCACGGCAACAAAGGGGCCGGCATTCGCCGGCCCTTTTTGTTTCGCGACTCGCGCGCGCAACACGCCGCTCCGAGCCCGTTGACACGCGTCAACGCCGCTCCTGCCTCGCGTGCAACACTGCCGAGGTGTCAGCGCTCGAGACGATGCAACTGCCCTTGCGCTCGCACCAGAACACGAATGCGCAAGGTGGGTAAATGCGCTTGCCAGCAATGAGCCGGTTCCTCTCCGCGCTTGGAGGGATCGCACTTTTCGTCCTGGCCGCCAACGTCGCGGCCGCCCCAGCACCGAAACCGACCGCATCGCCCAACGACACCTGTCTGATGTGCCACGGCGATCCGGCAGCGAAGAGTCCGGACGGCAAGGCCATCGGCGTCGACAAGGCGAAGTTCGCCGACTCGGTGCACGGCAAGATGGGACTTGCCTGCACCAACTGCCACAGCGACGTTTCAGCCGACAAGCTGCCCCACGAGCCGAAGCTGAAGCCGGCGAACTGCGCCGCCTGCCATGAAGACCAGGTCAAGCAGTACCAGGCCACCGTGCACGGCAAGGCCAAGTCGCACGGCAACTCGGTTGCGGCAACCTGCGCCAACTGTCACGGCACGCACGACATCCTGAAATCGAACAATCCGGCGTCGCGCACCTATTTCTCGAACATCGAGTCAACCTGCGGCGCCTGCCATGGCAACGACGCGCTGATCAAGCAGGCGCACCTGCCGGGCGGCAACATTCGCAGTCAGTACCACGACAGCGTGCATGGCCGCATGACGAATGCGAAGGGCGGCGCCGCCTCCGGCGCGCCGACGTGCACGTCGTGCCATGGCACGCACAACATTCTCGCGAAGGCCGATCCGAAGAGCCGCACCGCGCACGATCGCATCATGGACATGTGCGGCAGTTGCCACCAGCGCGTGCGTTCGAACTTCGCGCACAGCCTGCACGGCCAGTTGCGGCAGACCGGCATGGGCGCTGCGCCCGACTGCATCGACTGCCATACGCCGCACCGGATCCAGCCGCACAACGCGACCAAGTTCCAGATCGAGGTAATCAACGAGTGCGGTAACTGCCACAAGGAGCAGATCACCACGTACCGGGACACTTTCCATGGCCAGGTAACCAACCTCGGCTTCACCCGCGTGGCTACCTGCGCCAGCTGCCACGGCTCGCACGAGATCCTGCCGGCGTCGATGCCGGCATCGATGGTGTCGCCCGAGAATCGGGTCACGACCTGCCGGCAATGCCACCGCGACGCGAACGCCAACTTCGCGATGTATTCGCCGCATGGCAACGCCCACGACCGCGATCGATTCCCGCTGCTGTACTGGACCAAGAAGTTCATGGACTGGCTGCTGGTCGGGGTGTTTGCCTTCTTCGGCATCCACACCGCGTTCTGGTTCGTGCGCTCGCTGCGCGCCGTGCGCGAGCGGCGTGCCGCCGCCGGCAAATGACTGAGGAAGCAACGATGGCAAGCACGACCACCTTCGCATCCCCTGCCGCTGCGGCGCGCACGCACGGCGCCGCGGAGCGCTATTACCTGCGTTTCGGCCGCATCGAACGCACGATGCACGCGATCCTGATGATCACGTTCGTCGGCTGCGCACTGACCGGCGTGCCGCTGCTGTTCGCCGCCGAGGACTGGGCACGCGGCTTCGTCCGTTTCCTGGGCGGATTCCAGGCGGCCGGACTGATACACCGCGTGTGCGCCGGCTTCATGATCGTCATCTTCGTCAGCCACGTGCTGCACGTCTTCACCCGTGCCTTCAGAAGCGGCAACTTCATTTCGCTCTTCTGGGGACCGAACTCGATGGTGCCGCAGCCGCAGGACATCATCGACATCTACCGGCACTTCAAGTGGTTCGTCGGCGCAGGCCCACGGCCGCAGTTCGACCGCTTCACCTACTGGGAGAAATTCGACTACTGGGCGGTGTTCTGGGGGATGTTCATCATCGGCGGCTCCGGCCTGCTGCTGTGGTTCCCGACCACGTTCTCGGTCCTGCTGCCGGGCTGGATGTTCAACGTCGCAACCATCGTGCACGGCGAAGAGGCCCTGCTGGCGGTCGGCTTCATCTTCACGATCCACTTCTTCAACGGCCACCTGCGGCCGGAGAAGTTCCCGATGGATACGGTGATCTTCACCGGCCGCATTCCCGAGCATGAACTGAAGGGAGAGCGCGCAACCGAGTACGCCCGCCTGGTGAGCAGCGGCCGTCTCGCCGCGCAGGAGGCGACGCCGCCGTCGGCCGGCGCCCTGCTGTTCGGTCGCGTCGTCGGCGGAGCCGCAGTAATTCTCGGTGTTCTGACCATTGTCATGATTTTCTACAGCGTGCTGCTGTAGAAGCTTCACCTGCTGCAGCGGGCGGCCGCGGCCGAGACGGTCGAGGTGTGCCCGAGGCAGCGAATCGGACCACAACGGAGGCATTCAAATGGACCATAGCGTGCGGCGCTGGACCACGCGCGGAATTGCAACCATCCTGATCGTCGGCGCGATCGCCTTCGTCGCGCTGGGCGCGGGTGGCATCGTCGCTTGGGAATACTCGAACAGCGATCAGTTCTGCGCCACCACCTGCCATTCGGTGCACCCGGAAGAGATCCGCCAGCACATGGTCTCCACGCACGCGAACGTGAAATGCGTCGAATGCCATATCGGCCGGCTGTCGACGCTGCACATGATGGCGCTGAAGCCGGAGCACGCGAAGGAGCTGTGGGGGATGATCGTCGGCTACGAGCGCCCGATGACCTCGACCACTTTGCGCCCGTCGCGCCAGAACTGCGAGGGCTGCCACAACCCGGCGGCCGAGCATCACGACAGCGTCGCCGTGATCAAGCACTATGCGTCCGATCCGCCAAGCACCGAGACCATGACGCGTCTGACCCTGCACACCGGTGTCGGCGAGGTGCGGGAGAAGAAGGCGCGCGGCATCCACTGGCACATCATCAACGACGTCGAGTTCATATCGCTCGACCCGCAGCGGCGCACGATCCCGTGGGTGCAGATCAAGTACGCGGACGGCAAGACGACGACCTACGTCGATCCGACCGCCAAGGTCTCGCAGGAAGACCTGAAGAAGGCCCAGCCGCGGCGCATCGAGTGCTTCGACTGCCACAACCAAGTCGGCCACCCGTTTGCCAACCCGGCCGATCAGGTCGACGAGGCGATCGCGCTCGGCGAGATCGATCGCAGCCTGCCGTCGACCAAGGCGCGAGCGCTGGCACTGATCGACAAGGCATCGAAGCTCTACGGCGATCCGAAGGACCTTGCGCCGCAGTTCGAAAAGCTGATCGCGGAGTCGGCACCGCAGGGCGAACAGTCGGACGATGTCAAGGCGAAGGAGAAGAAGTTCGCCGCCGCGATGAAGCGGATCCTGCTTGCGAGTTCCTTCTCGCGTCCGGAACTCAGCTGGAAGTCGTTCCCGAAACAGACCGGGCACAAGGATTTCCTCGGCTGCTTCCGCTGCCACGACGGCAAGCACCTGAACGAACAGGGCGAGGCGATCCGCCTGCAGTGCACGCTGTGTCACGACCTGCCGCAGGTCAAGCAGGAAGGCGGCAAGGGATCGGTGCAATCGACCGTGATGGCGGGACTTTCGCCGCCGCCGAGCCACAACGAGCCGAACTTCATGCGCGATCACCGCACGCGGCTCGACGACAGCTGCACCGGCTGCCACGGCAAGCTCGAGTTCGGCCGCGACGGCGGTAACTTCTGCGCCAATCCCGCCTGCCATGGACGCAAATACCCCGGCGTGAGCCTCGCCGCCAAGCCCTGAAGCGAGTGCCGCGGGCGACCGCCAGACAACGTTAGTCCGGGGAACCGCGCGCCGGTCCCGCCGGCGCGTCGGCCATGCGATCATCCTTGCCGGAAAAGGGATCGATCGTGTCGCGCGCCTGGATAAACGAAGCGATTCACCGGATCGAGCGCGATTTTCAGCGCTCGTCAGATACGCACCTGATCCTGCTCGATCTGCCGGCGATGCCGCGCGTGCGCCTGTACGTCAAGGACGAGTCGACGCACCCGACCGGCAGCCTCAAGCACCGCCTCGCGCGATCGCTGTTCCTGTACGGACTGTGCAACGGCTGGCTGCGCGAGGGCACGACCGTCATCGAGGCGTCATCGGGAAGCACGGCGGTGTCGGAGGCGTATTTCGCGCGCATGATCGGTCTGCCGTTCATCGCGGTGATGCCGCGCAGCACATCGACGGCAAAGGTCGCGCAGATCGAGTTCTACGGCGGGCGCTGCCACTTCGTCGACAACCCGGCGCACGTGTACGCGGAGGCCGAGCGCCTGGCGCGCGAGTGCAACGGGCATTACCTGGACCAATTTACCCACGCCGAGCGGGCGACGGACTGGCGTGGCAACAACAATATCGCCGAGTCGATCTTCCAGCAGATGCGGCAGGAACCCTTTCCGGTTCCGCGCTGGATCGTCGTCGGCGCCGGCACCGGCGGCACATCCGCCACGATTGGTCGCTACATCCGCTATCAGGGGCATCTGTCGCAACTGTGCGTCGTCGACCCCGAGTATTCGGTGTTCCACGAGTACTACATGCGCCGCGATGCTTCGATCACCAGCGCGCGCGGGTCCGACGTGGAGGGGATCGGGCGGCCGCGGGTCGAACCGTCGTTCGTACCCGGCGTGATCGACCGCATGATCAAGGTCCCCGACGCGGCATCGTTTGCCGCGATGCGTTATCTGGAGCGACTGGTCGGGCGCAAGTACGGCGGCTCGACCGGCACGGATTTCTACGGCGCGCTGCGGCTCGCGTGCGAGATGGCCGCGCGTGGCGAGGAAGGTGCGATCGTCACACTCGCATGCGATCCGGGCGACCGTTACCTCGACTCCTATTACTGCGACGCCTGGCTCGCAGCCAACGGCTACGACATCCTGCCCTTCATGGCGCAGATCGATGAGGCCTGCCTGACCGGAACGTGGTCGCAGCTGGCCGGCGATCGTGCGCCGATCGATCCGGCGTGACGCGGCTCAGAACGACGACGTCGTCAC
>JBLMYK010000083.1:0-5800 GCA_050258235.1 Gemmatimonadota bacterium
TCGCCACCGGCACGCCCTTGGGCATCTGCACGATCGACAGCAGCGAATCGCGGCCGTTCAGGTACTTCGACGGCACCGGCACGCCGAGCACCGGGATCACCGTCTTCGACGCCAGCATGCCGGGCAGGTGGGCGGCGCCGCCGGCACCGGCGATGATCGCGCGCAGCCCGCGCTCGCGCGCCCGCTCCGCATACTCGAACATCTCGTCCGGCATCCGGTGCGCCGACAGCACCTTCGCCTCGAACGCGACGCCGAACTCCTGCAGCACGTTGCAGGCGTGCTGCATCGTGTCCCAGTCGGAGTTCGATCCCATCACCACGCCGACCAGCGGCGCGGACTGCTTTGCTTTGGTCATTTGCGATGCAGCGGCAAAGCGTGGATTCTAGTGGCTCGGATTGCCGATTGCTGGTCGCGCCCAACCGGCGGCGAGTCACGGATCACGGATCACGGATCACGGATCACGGATCACGAATCACGGTCCGTTGCAACCACGCGTCGCTCGATCAGCCCGTCGATTTCCGCCGCGGAATAGCCGAATTCGGCCAGCACCTCACGCGTGTGCTGGCCGAGCAGCGGCGCGGCGAGCGGCTCCGCGTTCGCCGTGCGCGAGAAGTGCAGCGGGCAGCCGACACCCCTGGTCGCGCCGGCCTGCGGATGCATCACGTCGACCACCATGCCGCGCGCGAGCGTCTGCGGATGCGTGAGCGCTTCGCCGATCGAATGCACCGGTCCCGCCGGCACGCCGGCAGCGTCGAATGCGGCGATCCACTCCGCGCGCGTGCGCGTG
This sequence comes from Gemmatimonadota bacterium, assembly GCA_050258235.1. Lineage (GTDB taxonomy): Bacteria > Pseudomonadota > Gammaproteobacteria > Burkholderiales > Burkholderiaceae_F > JAKOQB01. Next base: position 788 of record JBLMYK010000083.1, read on the forward strand.
ATCAGCACCGCACCCATCAAATCGACCAGCGCGTCGAGGTGCGCCATGCGGTCGGTATTGGTGGCAAAGCGCGGGTCCGTCTTCCACTCGGGGTGACCCAGCACTTCGGCGATGCGCTCCCAGTTGGCCTGGTTGGCGCCGCCGATGTTGATCCAGCCGTCGCTGGCGTGGAACGCCTGGTACGGCGCGGTCAGCACGTGCGCCGATCCGGTCGGTCCCGGCGAGTGCCCGGTCGCGAGGAAGATTGCCGCGTGCCAGTAGGTCTGCTGCAGCCCGGCTTCCATCAGCGAGGTGTCGACGATCTGGCCCTCGCCTGTCTTAAGCCGGTGCACATAGGCGGCGATGATCCCGATCGCGCCGAGCACGCCGGCGCCGATGTCGGTCAGCGGCGGTCCCGACTTCACCGGCGCACCGTGCGGCTCGCCGGTGATGCTCATCAGCCCGGAAAACCCCTGGGCGAGCAGATCGAAACCGCCCTTGTCGGCGAACGGCCCGGTGCGGCCGTAGCCGGTGATCGCGCAGTAGACGAGCCCCGGGTTCGACTGTGCCAGCACGTCGTAGCCGAGGCCGAGCTTGTCCATCGTGCCGGTGCGGAAGTTCTCGACCAGCACGTCGGCATCGCGCACCATGCGCAGCAGCACCGCGCGGCCTTCGGGCTTCTTCAGATCGAGCGCGATGCCGCGCTTATTGCGGTTGAGCATCAGGAACGGCGCGGAAACGCCGTTGACGCGCGGCTCGCTGTAGCGGCGCGCGTCGTCGCCGTCCGGCAGCTTCTCGACCTTGATCACGTCGGCGCCGAGGTCGGCCAGCATCAGCCCGCAGGTCGGCCCCGACATGATCTGCGTGAGTTCGAGCACGCGCATGCCCGCGAGCGAGCCCGTGCCGTTTGGTTTCATTTCAGCCTGACACCGCGTTTGTCAACCACAGAGGACACAGAGAGCACAGAGGAAGAACAAGGCAGTCCTCTGTGTTCTCTGTGCTCTCTGTGGTGAAGAGATCCTTCTCATTTCCCCACGAACCGCGGCTTCTGTTTCGCCAGGAACGCGCGGTAGCCGATGCGGAAGTCCTCGGTGTCGAAGCAGTCGAAGCATTCGTCGCGTTCGGCGTCGGTCAGCGGACGCGGGTCGAGCAGCCGGCGCGCGAACTTCTTGTGCCAGCGCGCGGTGAGCGGCGCGCCGTCGGCGATGCGCTCGGCGGTGGCGCGCGCCTCGGCGGCGACCTGATCGTCCGGCACCACGCGCGTGACCAGCCCCTTGTCCTTCGCTTCGCGCGCGTCGAAGATGCGGCCCTCGAGCAGGATCTCGAGCGCAATCGCACGACCGACCAGCGCGACCAGCGGCGCCATCTCCGCGTACGCCATCACCAGGCCGAGGTTCTTGATCGGCGCGCCGAAGCGGCTGCCTTCTCCACAGATGCGCAGGTCGCACAACGATGCGATTTCCAGTCCGCCGCCGACGCAGATGCCGTGGATCTGCGCGACCAGCGGATGACGGCATTCTGCAAACGCCTGCGCGGTGGCGTGCATGATCCGGCCGTACTCGCGCGCCTGCGCCTTGTTCGAGCGCACCGTCTCGAATTCCGAAATGTCGTTGCCGGGCGAAAACGACTTCTCGCCGGCGCCGCGCAGGATCACGCAGCGCAGCGAGTCGTCGGCCGACAGTCGCGCCACCGTCTCGCCGAGTCCCTGCCACATCGGTCTTGTGAGCGCGTTCAGCTTCTCCGGGCGGTTCAGAACGACGGTCGCGATCGGTCCGTCGAGCTCGACGAGGATGGATTCGGCCATGACTAGCGGTAGAAGAGGTCCACCAGACCCAGCGTGACGAAGGGCACGTAGGTGATCAAGAGGAGTGTGACCACGAGCATCCCGATGAACGGGAGGTTCGCGCGGGTCACGTCCCAGACGCTCTCCTTCGCGATCGAGCAGGTGAGCAGGAGGACGCTCGCCACGGGAGGCGTCTGCTGCCCGATGGCGAGGTTGAGCGTCACCATCACGCCGAAGTGGATCGGATCGATCCCTGCCGCGGTCACCACCGGCATCACGATCGGAACCACGAGGATGATGGCGGCGGCCGAGTGCAGGAACATCCCGATCAGGAAGAAGAAGACGTTCATGATCGCGAGAATCGCCCACTTCTCGCTCGTGACGGAAAGCATCGCCTCGGCGATGCGCTGCGGAAGCTGCACCTCCGTGAGATAGAGGCCCAGCAGGGCCGAGGCGGCGACCAGCAGCATCACGGCGCCGGTCTGCACCGCGCCATCGATGATCGCCGCCCGCAACCGCGCCCAGTTCAGCTCGCGATAGATCAAGCCGCCCACCAGAAGAGAGGCGACCACCGCCAGCGCGGCGCCCTCGGTCGCCGTGACCACGCCGCCGAAGATGCCTCCGAGGATGATGATCGGCAGCGTAAGCGCCCAGAACGCCTTCCGGAAGGCGCGCCAGAGCTTGCCCCACTGGAAGATCTCCTCGACCGGCCAGTTGTACCTGACTGCGTACCAGTGGCACAGGGCCATGAAGCCGAACGCGGTAAGCAGGCCGGGCACGATGCCCGCGACGAACATCTGCACCACCGAAGTGCCGGCCATCACCGCGTAGAGGATCATCGGGATCGACGGTGGGATGATGATCGCGAGGCTCGCAGTGGAGGAAGTCACCGCGGCCGTGAACGGTCCTGGATAGCCGCGCTCCTTCATGGCCGGCATGATGATGGGCGCGGTGGCGGCCACCCCCGCGACGGCCGAACCCGAGATCTCCGCGAAGAACATGTGGCTGAGCACGTTCACCTGGGCGAGAGCGCCCCTCATCCAGCCGACCAGCGCCTGGCAGAAGTCGATCAGCCGGTGCGAGATCCCCGACGTGTTCATGATCGCCGCGGCAAGGATGAAGAGCGGGATCGCGATCAGCGGAAAGCTGGTCGCGCCCTGGTAGAGCGCGAGCGGCACGTTCGGCAGGCTCCCCACACCCTGGGTCGCGAGCATCGCCACGACCGACGCGATGCAAAGCGCCACCGCGATCGGCACGTTGATCAGCACCAGCAGGAGCACGCACAGCGCAACGAGGAAGCCGGTCATGCGGACTCCTCTGCGCGGCGCGCTTCGCGCAGCACCTCGGGGAACACCAGCAGCTGGCCGATCACGATCAGGACGGCGCTGATCGGGATCACCGAGTTTGCATACGCCACCGGGACGTCCGGCAGCGAAACGAGCCGGTCCGTGGCGAGGATCTCGAGGATCGAGTAGCCCACCCAGGCCAGCAGCACGTAGAAGGCCAGCGTGCACAGCTGCGCCAGTACGGTGACGGCGACCCGCGCGCCGGCCGGCAGCATCCTCACGATCTCGGGCACGCCCATGTGCGCGTGCTTGAGGACCGCCAGCGCCGAGCCGTAGAACGTCACCCAGGCGAGCAGGATGGTGGCGACCTCGTCATACCAGACGAGGGAATGGCCCGAGTAGCGGAAGACCACGCCCAGCGTCACCTCGGCGGCGAGCGCGACCATCAGTGCGATACAGATCCACTCGAGGAAACGCTCGTATCCCCGGCGGAACGACCCGAAAGTCATCTCACTTGCCAAGTGCGATGGCGCGGTCGATCACCTCTTTCGAACCCGGCACTTCCTTGGCGAACTCGTCGTAGACGGGCTTGCTGGCGGCGACGAAGGCGTCCTTGTTCGGCGTGTTCACCTGGACGCCGGCGGCCTTGATCTTGCCGAGCAGGTCCTCGTCGTCCTTGGCCGCGCGCTCGTAGACGAAGGCCTGCGTCTCCTTGGCCGTGTCCTCGAGGATCTTGCGCACGTCGGCCGGCAGCGTGGCCCACTTCCGGGCGCCCACCGTCACATAGGCCGGCGTGTACACGTGCCCGGTCAGCGACAGGTACTTCTGCACTTCCTGGAACTTGGCGCTGTAGATCTGGGTGAACGGATTCTCCTGGCCGTCCATCACACCGGTCTGCAGCGCGGTGAAGACCTCGGAGAATTTCATCGGCGACGGGTTGGCGCCGTAGACCTGGAACATCTTCACCCGCCACTTGCCCTCGGGCACGCGCAGCTTGATGCCCTTCAGGTCGTCCGGCGTGTTGATGGGGCGTTTGTTGTTGGTGATGTGCCGGTAGCCGTTTTCCCACACCGCGATCACCTTCAGGCCCTTGGCCTCGGCGGCCGGCTCGATCTTGGACCAGAACAGCTCCTTCTCGATCCGCTTCATGTGCTCGCGGTCCTTGACCAGGTAGGGCATCTCGAACACGCCGAAGATGTCGGCCTCGGACGACATCACCGTCGACGGCAGCGCCATGTCGACCGTGCCCAGCTTGAGCTTCTGCAACAGTTCCTTGTCACCGCCCAGCTGGCTCGATCCATAGACGACGACCTTGGCCTTGTCGCCGAGCTTCGCGTTGGCGCGCTTGGCAAATTCCTCGGCCGACGCCGCGAACAGCGAGCCCGGCTCGCCGACGTGGCCGAACTTGATTTCGATCTGCGCCCAGGCCGGCGCCACCATCGACAGGGCGAACGCGCCAAAAGCGGCGGCGAGCGCGCGCGGGCGGATGCGGAATTGTTCCGAGTTCATGTCAGCAGTCTCCTCGAGGTGAAGTGTGTCGTTGCCATCTTCCGTGTGAGGTCGTCACGCCGCCTTGCGTTCCGCCGCCGCTGGCGCGGTCGCACATTGCGCAAGGTAGTCGATCGCTGCCTGCGCGCCGCCCTTCTGGTGCGGGACGCCGGCCGCGGCGAAGCCCATCTCCACGCCGGCGAGCGTGCCGGCGAGCGCAAGGTCGTTGAAGTCGCCGAGGTGGCCGATGCGGAATACCCAGCCAGCCAGCCTGCCGAGGCCGGTGCCGAGCGACATGTTGAACTTCTCCAGCACGACCTTGCGGTACGCATCGGCGCTGCAATGCTTGCCGTTCGCGTCCTTCGGCATCACGACCGCGGTCAGCGACGAACTGTATTCGGCAGGGTTGGCGCACAGCACCTCCATGCCCCAGGCGCGCACTGCGCGCCGCGTGGCCTCGGCGTGCCGGTCGTGGCG
>JBLMYK010000084.1:0-6239 GCA_050258235.1 Gemmatimonadota bacterium
GCGCGGCTGAACGAGGGCGTGGTGCGCGAGAAGCAGCTGCAGCAGGGCGGCTACGCGAGCGGCAAGGCCGCGCAGGTGCAGTTGCGCGGCGCGCAGTACATCTTCGAAGGCGCGGTGTCCGAGGCCAACGCGTCGGAGCAGCAGCGCTCCGGCGGCATCGGCATAGCGGGCATGCAGATCGGCGGCGGGACGAACCGCGATTCGATCGCAGTCGACGTGCGCATCGTCGATGCATCGAGCGGCGACATCGTCGACGCGATCACCGTGCGCAAGAGTATCAAGTCAGACAGCGCCGGCGTCAGCGGCGTGGGCAATCTGCTGGGCACGATCCTGGCGCAGCAGGGGCGCTCTGCGACGTATGCGCCGGATGTCAACGTGCAGCAGCAGCGGCGCGAAGGCGTGGATACCGCCGTGCGCGAGGCGATCAATCAAGCGGTGATCGAGCTGTCGCAAAGGTTTGCGCCGTGAAATCTGCGCGAAACGCAGTGCATGCGCGGAAGGAAAACAGATGAGGTCGAAGTCTTCGGCAGCCCCGCTATCTCTTGCGTTGATCCTGGCGGGTGGGCTGACATTGTCTGATCCGGCGGACGCCGTCGACGCCTTGTTTGGCCTTCACGATCGCCCTGGCACACCAACGGACGTGCTGGTGAAGGCCACGGGTCCGTACTCGGTGGACATCGAGTTTCGCAATACGGCGAGTGACTCGGAGTGCGTCTATTTCGAATTCAGCACCAAAATCAATGGTCGGCTTGTCAGCGAGAACGAAAATCCTGCACGGGACTCATTTCCGCAATTCGACAAGCGAGCTGGCATCAATTGCGGCGAAGGACGGCCGAAACGCCTTGTGAGGCAACTGGGCGTCTCTGCGGGCGCTGAGTACTGCTTTCAGATCTGGTCGCGACGGTATCCCGATGGGGTTCGCTCGGACCAGCCTTCCGGGTGGGCGTGTGGCCGGACGCCGCAGGCTGTGCCGCTGAAGCCGCATGACGTCCGTGCCGTCGTGCCATCGCTGACCTCGACGAGACCGCCTCGAATTTCCTGGCGGACGCCGATAGGTTCGAATCTGCCGGTTGCCGTGAGATTCACTGTCGAGCGTCAAAGCCCGCCCGGGCCGAATCGTCCGTGGTTAAAGGAGGGTTCCATTCCCGGTCCCACGGCAGCGCAAAATTCATCGGCCCCACCACAGTCGTTCTTCAATCTGATGGCGGCTGCGGGGACCGGCGTCTGTCCGAACTGCCTTGCGTTCTCATTCGACGCGGGCGCGGTTGACCCCCGCGGCGCACATGTCTATCGCGTCTGCGCTGAGAACGACGGCGGCCGGACCTGTTCGGACTCGACTGCGCTCATAACGGCGATCGACGCCTTCCAAGGTCCGGCGCTGACCGGTCGGACATCGGTCGGAGTGGCCGGCGCATCATCGACAATGAAGCCGGAGCTCGCTGCATCGCTGACGCCCCAAACCAAGGCGAACGTGCTGGCCGAAATTGACAGAACGTCACAAGCGAACAGCAGGCCCGCCGCACCGCCGCCGGCCCAGCCTTCCAGCGCGGCAACTTCCTCGATCACGACGCAGCAGCCCCCGGCCGCGTCAGGCGTAAAGACACAGCTTTCGCCCAGCGTGCTTGCCGCCGCCAAGAAAAGCGTGGCGACGTCGATTCAGGGCGGTGCGCAGTTGTCCCCGCTTACGTCTCCGGCGATGACGACGACCAGTTCAGGGAGCGCCAGTGGCGGTGCAGGTGGCGGAGGAGGTCGAAGCGTGACCGCATGGCCGAGCGCTGCCGCCAAACCTGCGGCGGCGAATATTTCGGCGCTGGTGCGCGAGTCTGACCTGCCGCGCAACCTGGCCAGTTTGAACGACAACGCCATCATCATCGTCGGCGGCACGCAGGTGCGAGTGGGTGAGGTCAAGCAGCAGGTGCTCCAGCTTGACGACAACGTGCAACTGCGCGTCGGTGGGCACCGCGTACATGCAAAACGACTGAAGCAGGAGTTGCAGCGGCAGCAGTCGCCGGGGAACTGGGCCAATGTGCCGGGCAACAGGCAGGCGCTGAATCCGCAGCCGCTGCCGCCGCACGCCGCAATGCAGACGGTACCCAATACGCAATTCAGCAAGCCGGGCTCGGCTCTGAAGCAATGAGAACTCATCGGGCGCCGAACGGGCGCCAGATCAGTCGTGACTCAGTGCGCGGGGGCCTTCGATGCATCGCAACTCCGGGCTCGAAACCCAGTTGGGCATGCGGCTACCCAAAAAGGCGATCCCGCCACGCAAGACTCCTACGTCAACGTGCGGCAGCAGCGGCGCGAAAGCGTGGAGATTGCGGTGCGCGAGGCGATCAACCAGGCGGTGATCGAGCTGTCGCAGCGTTTCACGCCTTAGTTCGCGCCGGCGACGCTCGTCGTATTCGAATCCGTCCAACACAAGGAGACTGCCTCATGAACCGGAGATCCGTTCTCGTACGCGTCGCGTCCTGCGCCGCGCTTGCACTCGGTGTAGCCGCCGCGTCGGGCGCGCGCGCCGACTGCAGGCCGGTGCTGGATGCGTTGGAGAAGATGGCCGCGCAGGCACGCACGGCCAGCTACGAAGTCGAGGACGACAAGTCGGCTCCGACGGCCGACAGCGACTACACGATCCGCATCGGCAAGCGGTCATGGCAGTCGATTTCGGGCCGGACTTTCGAAGGCAAGCAGGCCGATTCCGCCCTCGCAGCCGAGATTCGACAAAGACAGACCGGCCTGATGAACAAGTTGGGCTGCGAGTCGCTGGGCACCGGCAGCTATCGTGGCGCCGCCGTCATGCGCTACCGCTACCCCAACCTGATGGCGCAGGGCCCGTTGTCGGCGGGCTACCTGAAGCAAAGAGGGCTGACCGAGAAGCAGGTTCGCACCTTCCTGGTGTACGTCGACCAGAAGAGCGGGCTGCCGGTCTATTCCGAGACCTACAACGTCACGGGCGTGAAGCTGGCCCAGGCGATGGTCTACGGCGATGCCGTGAAGGAGCCCGCAGGCGCGTCGGGCAAGGGCAAGAAGTAAGACCGGGCCCGGGATCGATGGCTGACGCCATGCTCGCTCGTACGATCGCCGCTCTGGCCTTCCTTGGTGTTGCCGGCGGCGCAGCGCCTGATGCGCAGGCACAGGTGCCGCGGCTGCCGTGCGACCTCGCTCGCGATGCCTTGCAGCGGATGGACGCCCAGCCGCGGGTGACGGCGCATCGGATCGACGCCAACGGGCGCGTCGGGTCGGCGCCGACCTGGGTCCGCGCGCAGGACCGTTGGTGGACCATCGATGCGACGGGCGACGCCCCGACGGACGCGACGGCGACCGCGGCGCTGCCGCTTGCCCGGCTGCGCGCGCGCCTCGGCCGCGATGAGCTGAACTGCCTGGTCCTCGCGGAGAACAACGATCTCGGCCCGCGCGCGACCGTCCTCGCGCTCGGTGCCAAGGGCGCTGCGACGTTGCCGCTCGTGCTGCACGTCGAGCAGGGCAGCGGCTTGCCGCTGCGCTACACCGAGGCGGACGGTGGCCGCGTCGTCCTCGGCGAGCAATACCGCTACGGACCGGCGGTGGACGATCCCGGCGTGGATCGCGTTACCTCGACGTGCAGCGGCGGAGTCACCGGCGGCGGCGGGACGACCGAGGTGTTCCGCGACGGCCAGGTGGTGCTGCGTACGTGGGTCGTGGCGCGACCGTCGGCGCCGGGCGACGAAAGACGAACGAGCAATCCTGCCCTCGCCAAGCGGGTCTTCGCCGTAGTCGACAGGGATCACTGGACGCCCGGTCGATTCGGCGCGCCCGCCAACATGACCTGCAGTATCAGCGTGCGGTTGAACGGCCGTGTATCCGAGCACATCACGCGCGGCCAGTCGACCAGCGAACACGCCGCGCTTGCCGAACTGCAGAAGGCGCTCGCGCGTGCGGGCGACACCACGGGACGTTGATCGTGGCCGATCGTCCCGCACCCAGGCCGCTCACGCGCGCGATCGCGTGGCTGCTGCTCGTCGCCGGTTTCGCCGCTTGGCTCGCCAGCGCCGAGCTCTTTCCCGGCAACGGCAAGCTCTACGACGCGATTGCGGCCGGTGACGCGCGGGAAGTGCGGCGACTGCTCGCCGCCGGCGCCGACCCGAACAGCAGTGCGAGCCCGCTGACGCTGACGCGCACCACCACGCGGCGCTATCAGTACGCGCCGCTGATCTATGCGCTGCGGCGTAACCAGCCCGACGCCGCGCTGGCCCTGGTCGAGGCCGGCGCCGATCCGAACGCGCGCGATCTCAATGGGGCGAGCGCGCTCGTGCTTGCGAACCGTGCCCGCATGGCCGAGGTCGTGAATGCCCTGAGTGTCAGAAGAGCGGTTGCGAAATGAACGAAGTGGAAATCCCGAGCGAGACCGAAAGCGCCTGTACCGAGAACAGAAGTCTGCGCCGCCGCGGCGCCGGCCTGAGGCGGGTGATCGCGAGCCACGGTCGATGCCACCTCTTGCCGCACGGCGCTGGTCTCGAGAGCCGGCTAAACGACTTGCCGGTTGCCGACCGGGTTTCGGCAAGCGCAATCAGAGTTCGAATCAGCGTCGGCCGAGGCGTCGGCACGGCGCGACAGACAACTGGCGGACGAAAAGAGGCGTGGATATGAGAAAGAACGAACTGATGCGGTGGACCGTCTTCGCAGCTATAGCTGGTATTGGCGGGAGCCAAGTTCAGCAGGCGAGCGCAGCGGGTTTCCTTTACAACGCCGTGGAAGGCGTGAATTCCCCTCCCGGTACGCCGAACGAGGTCCAGATAAAGATCAACGGACCAACGTCGCTTAGCATTCAGTTTCACAACACTGCGACCGGAAGCGGCGAATGTGTCCGATTCGAGTTCAGCACGAAAGTCAATGGCCAGATCGTCAATCCAGCCGACAACCCGGCAACGCCGTATCCGGGCTACTGCGTTTTTGGCACCACGCAATACTTGACGCGGCCACTTCCCAACCTGCAGCCGGAAACCGAATACTGCTTTCAGATCTGGTCGCGTAAAGAGGGCAACGAGATCAGGTCGGAGAAGCCGTCTGCATGGGCCTGTGGAAGAACGCCGCCGTTCGCGCCGCTTGCTCCTCTGGATGTCAAGGCATTCATGACGAGCGTCGCCGCATCGAGCCCGCCCCGACTGTCGTGGAACGCGCCCGATCAGTCGAATCACCGCGGCATCACGCGCTTCATGGTCGAGCGGCAGACTTCTCCCGGGCCCAACCGGCCCTGGGTTTCGGAAGGCGCTGTGGACGGCCCAGCGGGAAACCAGTCCGCGTCCACGCGGCTTGCGTTTGCATTTGCCGCGAGCGTGATCGATCCGAAGGTTCCACAGATCTATCGCGTATGTGCGGAGAACGACGGCGGCCGTACCTGCGCCGCGCCGGTCACGCTGGAAGTCAAGGCCCCGGAGCTTGCGACGGGCGTGTCGCTCAACGACCCGATCGCGTCGGCGACCGTAGCATCGAATCGCAGCGGATTCTCGTCGCTGTCGCCGCAGGCGAAGGCGAACGTTCTCGCCAATTTGGGCAGGACCTCACAAGCCAACAGCCGGCCAGCCGCGCCGCCGCCGACGCAGTCACCCGCGACCACTGGCGTGACGACGAAGTTATCACCGCAGTTGCTGGCGGCGGCCAAGTCGAGTGTCGGGTCGACGCTGCAGGGAGGATCTGCACAGACCCCCCCGAGCGCTTCGCCGTCGATGACGACGACGAGTTCAGGCAGCGCCAGCAGCCCCGGCGGTGGCGGCGGCGGCAGAAGTGCCGTCGCAACTTCACCGGTGAATGCCGCGCCTGCGCCGGCACCGGTCGGGCTTGCAGCGCTCGTCCGCGAGTCCGATCTGCCGCGCGGTCTGGCGCGCCTGAACGACAACGCCATCATTATCGTCGGCGGCAAGCAGCTGCGCGCAGGCGAAGTCAAGCAGGAAGTACTGAAGCTGGACGACCACGTGATGCTGAAGGTCGGCGGCCAGCATCTGCGCGCGAGCCGACTGAAGCATGAACTGACGCAGACCAGGCGGTCCGCGAACTGGGGCGAGGTGCCGGGCCAGAAGACGGCGCTGAATCCGCAGCCGTTACCGCCGAAGCCACCGGCGCAGACGACACCGAACTCGCAATTCAGCGCGCCGGGGTCGGCACTGCAGAAGTGAGGTGCGCCGGCGCCCGGCCGCGCGCTGGCCGGTCGGAATCGGCGAATCCGTACATCCATTCAACGACACCGCAATCACAGCGGAAGGGAGAGA
>JBLMYK010000085.1:0-3932 GCA_050258235.1 Gemmatimonadota bacterium
CGCGGACGGGCCGCGGACAACAACGCACGCACCGCGTCGTGTTGGTGCAAATGGTATTGCAGAGCGTCGCGCGGGCCGGCCCAATATGGCCGTCCAAGGCGGAACGCCTTCACGTACAGACCCAGGTCGCGGCTCGCCGGCCCATACAGGTAGCCGAGCCGCACCACGCACGCCGGCGCCGGACCGGCGAGAACCATCTGCTCGCATTCTTCGATGGTCGCGGCGAGCGAGCGCAGCGGATCCTTCTTCGGCCCGCCGAGCACGAACGCGAAGCTGGCGTGCACCAACATGTCGGCATCGGCGCGCAGCGCCCTCCGCGCACCCGCCAGGGCCGTGCGCGCGAAGCCCTTCCACGCGTGGCCGTCGTGCAGCAGCGTGTTGGCCTGCTGGCCGGCGACGTTGATGTGGATCTTCTGCTTCGTGTTCGCGGCCGACAACAGGCGGCCGAGTTCGGAGCGCGCACCGGTGATCGTGAGCATCGTCTCTTGTCTTCGTTCAGGGCCGTTCCGCATCGTCGTCGATGGCCGCCGGCGACTCGTCTTTGTCCTGTTCGTCTTCCCACGCATAACGCTTGCGCGGCGGCACGTCGAGGCGTCGCAGCACGATCGCCGCGACGACGCCGATCAGCGCCGCCGCCAGATGCGTTTCCCACGACACGCCCAGCGGCACGGGCACCATTCCCCACACCAGCGAGCCGTACATGAACGCGACCACCAGAGACGCCGCGATCGCACGCCGGTCGCGGCGAAGTATGCCGGCGACGAACACGTAGCCCACCAGTCCGTACACGAGCCCGCTCGCACCCAGGTGCACCGACGCACGGCCGAACAGCCACACCGCGATGCCCGGCCCGAGGTACACGAGCGGCACCACCTTCGGCGTCGCGTTCGGATAGAGGAAAAGCATCGCGGTCCCGACCACCAGCAGCGGCAACGTGTTCGCAATCAGATGATCGAAACTGGCGTGCACCAGCGGCGCCAGCAGGATGCCGGGCAGCCCGCCCAACTGGCGCGGCCGGATGCCGAACGGCCACGGATCGAGGTCCAGGCCCCAGTTCATCAGGTGGATGAGCCAGATCAGCGCGACAAAGCCGAACGCGATCTTCACCGCCAGCCGGAAGTGGGCGCGGTTCTGCGCGGAGCCGGTGAAAGCTGGGTCGGGGACGTGGAATTGCATCGAGGTCCGACAAGCGTCAGAGCGCAACGGAAGCTTCGGCGCACCAGTCGATGCCGCCGCGCCCGCGCCCAGCCAGAAACGCATTCGCGCGCGAGAAATGCCGGCAGCCGAGAAAGGGTTGCGGCGGCCGCCGCGCCGACAGCGGCGACGGATGATTGGCCGTCAACACCAGGTGCCCTGCGCCTGATTCGATGCGCGCCTGCTTGGCCTGCGCCTGTGCGCCCCACAACAGGAAGACCTTCGGCAGTGCATCCTGCGCCAGCGCATCGATCACCAGATCGGTGAAGTCTTCCCACCCGTGTCCCGCATGTGCGCCCGGCCGGCCCTCCTCGACGGTCAGCACGGCGTTGAGCAGCAGCACGCCCTGCCGCGCCCACCGCTCGAGATTGCCGGAACGCGGCAGGGTGCAGCCGAGGTCGCCCTTAAGTTCGAGGAAGATGTTGCGCAGGCTGGGCGGCGGCCGAACGCGGTCAGGGACCGAGAACGCCAGACCATGCGCCTGCCCGGCGCCGTGATACGGATCCTGGCCGAGAACCACGACGCGCACGTCGGCAAATGGCGTGACCTCCAGCGCATGCAGCGGCCGTGGCGGAAACACCGTGGCGCCGACAGCGACGCGCTCGTCCACGTAGGCGCACAGCGACACGCATGCCGGCGCGGCAATGAATGTTGAAAGACGCCCGCGCCAGTCGGACGGCAAGGCGTCGAACTGTGCGGCGAGCGGGCCTACCAAGTGCAGGGGGAATCGCATTGCGGAACAAGGCTATCAGGCAGGGCGGCATGACATTCGACCGTAATCGCGCATGACACAATCCGCCGACCATGAGTACCACCGCCACCGCCGCGAAGCCAGTTTCGGGTACGGCTCCGCTGTCGCTGATGCTGAACGTCGCGCACGCGCTCGACCACCTCGTGCTGCTGATCTTCGCCGCCGCGGTCGGCGTGATCGCGCAGGACTTCGGCTTCGCGCGCTGGGAGGACCTGATGCCGTACGCGACCGGCGCGTTCTTTGCGTTCGGACTCGGTGCGTTGCCGTCCGGCAAGCTGGGCGACTCCTGGGGCCGGCGGCCGATGATGCTGACCTTCTTCTTCGGCCTCGGCGGCGCGCTGTTCCTGACCGCATTCGCGCAGAGCGCCTGGCAACTCGGGCTTGCGTTCACGCTGGTCGGCGTGTTTGCGTCGATCTACCACCCGGTCGGCATCCCGATGCTGCTGCAGAAGACGCAGACGCCGGGCCGCGTGATCGGCGTCAACGGTCTGGCCGGCAACCTCGGAATCGCGCTGGCCGCGCTGCTGACCGGCCTGCTGGTCAAGTACTTCGGCTGGCGCAGCGCGTTCGTGGTGCCGGGACTGCTGTCGATCGCGTGCGGCCTGCTGTTCGCACGCGTGGCCGACGAGAGCGAGCCGCCCGCGCGCCGGGCCGCGACGAAGACCGGCGTGCCGCTCGACTCGCTGGCGCGTGCCTTCGCGGTGATCACTCTCACCGCCACGACAGGAAATCTCCTCTTCAACTTCACCACCAACGGCAACGGCGAACTGCTGCGCGACCGGATGACCGGGGTGGTGAACGATCCTGCCGCGCTCGGCCTTCTGCTGGCGGGCGTATATGCGGTCGCATCCTTTGCGCAACTGATCGTCGGCCGCCTGATCGACCGCTATCCGATCAAGCGCCTGCTGCTGGCAATCGCGCTGCTGCAGATCCCGCTGTTCATCGCTGCCGCACACGCGCAGGGCTGGGCCTTCTATCTATTAGCGATCGCCTTCATGGCCTTCGTGTTCGGCGCGATCCCGTTCACCGACGCCATGATCGTGCGCTTCGTCGACGACCGCATGCGCTCACGTGCGTCGGGCATGCGGATCACGATCTCGTTCGGCATCAGCTCGGCCGCCGTGTATCTGCTCGGCCCGCTGGTGAAAGCGGCGGGCTTTGACTCCCTGCTGCTGCTGATGGCCGGCATCGCCGCCGTGACGGTGCTGGCAGTGGCCGCGCTGCCGGCCGTTGCGCACCGATAGGTCCTAGGCGAAAAGCCGCGCCAATTCGACCCCGGGGTCGGGCGCGCGCATGAACGCCTCGCCGACCAGGAATGCGTTCACGCCGGCACCTCGCATCACGGCGACATCGTTCGGGTGCAGGATCCCGCTTTCGGTGATCACCAGCTTGCCGGTCGGGATCTGGCTAAGCAGTCCGGTCGTGGTCTGCAAGGACACCTCGAAGGTCCGCAGGTTTCGGTTGTTGATGCCGATCAGCGCCGTGTCGAGCGTCAATGCGACCTCGAGCTCGTGCGCATCGTGCACCTCGACGAGCGCGTCCATGCCGAAGCCCTGCGCGGCGCGCTCGAGATCGCGCAGTTCGCGCGCATCGAGCGCGGCGGCGATCAGCAGGATGCAGTCGGCACCGAGCACGCGAGCTTCCGCGACCTGATACTCGTCGACGATGAAATCCTTGCGCAGTGCAGGCAGCCGGCTCGCCTGCCGCGCCTGCTCCAGGTACTCCGGCGCGCCCTGGAAGAACTGAACGTCGGTCAGCACCGACAGGCAGGCCGCGCCGTGGTGCGCGTAACTGGCCGCGATCGCCGCGGGGTCGAAATCCGGTCGCAGCACGCCCTTGGACGGCGATGCCTTCTTGATCTCGGCGATCACCGCCGGCAAGCCGGCGGCGATCTTCGCGCGCAGCGCGCCTTCGAACGGGCGCACGTCGCGGCGCTGCTCGGCACGACGTTGTACGGACGCGAGCGGTTCGCGCGAGCGAGCGAGCG
>JBLMYK010000086.1:0-4311 GCA_050258235.1 Gemmatimonadota bacterium
CTGCGCGCAGATCGGCAAGAACGTTCACCTGTCGGGCGGAGTCGGCATCGGCGGGGTGCTGGAGCCGGTGCAGGCGAATCCGACCATCATCGAGGACAACTGCTTCATCGGAGCGCGATCCGAGGTCGTCGAGGGCGTGATCGTCGAGGAGAATTCGGTGATCAGCATGGGCGTGTTCATCGGCAAGAGCACGCGCATCTACGATCGCGAAAGCGGCGAGATCCTGTATGGGCGGGTGCCGGCGGGCTCGGTGGTGGTATCCGGATCGCTGCCGTCGATGAACTGCCAGCTTTACTGCGCGGTGATCGTCAAGCGCGTCGACGCGCAGACCCGTGCGAAGACCGGCATCAACGAACTGCTGCGCGAGGCGACCGCCTAGCCGGAACGGGCGACCGCCGGGAGCGGTCGCGACGCTGGAACTCGGCTGCGGCTGAGTGCACACTTAGGCCGATCGGTCGATTCTCAGCATCCCGACCGGCTGCGTATTCTTTGCTATCCATCATCGGAGGACCCCGATGGCCCTCGACAGGCTGTTTCACCTCATGGCGGAGCGCAAGGCCTCCGACCTCTATCTCGCCGTCGGCTCGCCGGTGACGATCAAGATCAACGGCGTGTGCGTCCCGGTCAATCAGGAACGCCTGCAGCCGCAGCAGGTGGTGCAGCTGCTCTCGAGCCGTCTTTCCGATGCGCATTTCCGCGAACTCGAGGAAAGCCGCGAACTGAACCTCGCCCTGCCGTTGACCGGCGTCGGCAGCTTCCGCCTGAGCGCCTTCCTGCAGCGTGGCACGGTCTCCGCGGTGATCCGGTTCATTCCGCACGACATTCCGCGCCTGGATGAGCTGGCGCTTCCGGAGATGCTCAAGGACATGGTGATGGAGAAGCGCGGCCTGATCCTGGTCGTCGGCGCGGCCGGCTGCGGCAAGTCGACCACGATCGCCTCGATGCTCGATCACCGCAACGAGCTCGTCACCGGCCACATGCTGACGTTCGAGGATCCCATCGAGTTCCTGTTTCGCAACAAGAAGTCGATCATCAACCAGCGCGAGATCGGCTCCGATGCGAAATCGCTGCACATTGCGCTGAAGAACGCGATGCGCCAGGCCCCGGATGTGATCTTCATCGGCGAAATACGCGACCGCGAAACGATGGGGGCGGCAGTCGCCTACTCGATGTCGGGTCACCTGGTGGTCGCCACGCTGCACGCGACCAACTGCGCGCACGCGCTGAACCGGGTGATCAGCTTCTACTCGCCCGAGACGCGCGAAGCGCTGTTCCAGGACATGGCGGCATCCCTGAAGTCGATCGTGTCGCAGCGCCTGGTGCGCTCGCGCAAGGGTGGACGCGTGCCGGCGGTCGAGGTGCTGCTGAACAGCGGACATGCGACCGAGCTGATCGAGCGCGGCGACGTGCAGGCGATCAAGGAGGCGATGGAGCAGACGCTTGCGCCCGGCAGTCAGACCTTCGAGCAGAGCCTGTATGCGCTGCTGCAGCGGGACATGGTCACGCGCGAGGATGCGCTGGCGGCGGCGGACTCGAAGAACAACCTGCTGTGGCTGATCAACAATGCCGGCAAGGCGCAGTCGCAGGGTTCCGCCCAGCAGAAGAAGGCCGTGCCCGAGCCATCATCGTTCTCAGAGTTCACGCTGAACATCTAGCCCGGGCTCGATAGAATCCGGCGTTGCCGCGTCGACGTCATCGAACTGCGGCAAGCCGGATGGAATCCACCCTCGAACTCACGCAAGCGCTGATTGCGCGACGCTCGGTCACGCCAGACGACGCGGGCTGCCAGACGCTGATCGCCGAACGGCTCGCGCCGCTGGGATTCCGCGCAGAGACGATCATGCGCAACGCGACGACAAATCTGTGGCTGCGGCGCAGCACCGCGCGCCCGGTGCTGGTGTTCGCCGGCCACACGGACGTCGTTCCGCCCGGGCCACTCGACGAGTGGCAATCCGATCCGTTCGAACCGACGCTGCGCGACGGGGCGCTGTACGGACGCGGGGCGGCCGACATGAAGACATCGATTGCCGCCTTCGCGGTCGCCGCCGAGGAATTCATTGCCGCCTGTCCGCATCCGCGCGGTTCGATCGCGCTGCTGCTGACGTCTGACGAGGAAGGACCGGCCACCGACGGCACGGTCGCCGTGGTCGAGAAACTCTCCGCTCGCGGCGAGGCGATCGACTACTGCATCGTGGGTGAGCCGACATCCGTCGATGCGGTCGGCGACACGATCAAGAACGGACGCCGCGGGTCGCTGTCCGGCCGGCTGATCGCCAGGGGCGTCCAGGGACACGTCGCCTACCCGCACCTGGCCCGCAACCCGGTGCATGCGCTGGCGCCTGCGCTGGCGGACCTCGCAGCGGAGATCTGGGATCAGGGCAACGAGTTCTTTCCGCCGACGACATTCCAGGTGTCGAACATCCACTCCGGCACCGGCGCGCTGAACGTGATCCCCGGTACCTGCACGGTCGATTTCAACCTGCGCTTTGCGCCTGCATCGACGGCCGAATCGCTGATGGAGCGGATCGAATCGATCCTGCGCCGCCACCGGCTCGACTTTGCTGTGGAATGGACCGTCGGCGCGCAGCCGTTCATGACCGAACGCGGCGCATTGAGCGATGCGGTGGCGCGCGCGATCCGCGAGACCACCGGGCGCAGCACGCAGCTGTCGACCACCGGCGGTACGTCGGACGGACGGTTCCTGGCCACCATCTGCCCGCAGGTGATAGAACTCGGACCCCCGAACGCGACGATTCACAAGATCAACGAATGCGTGCGCATCGTCGACATCGAGCCCCTCAAGAACATCTACCGACGCACGCTTGAACTCCTGCTTGGACCGCAACCATGACGATCGACGCCCAGGCCAATCTGCGCACGATTCGCGATGCACTGCGCTTTGCCGTCACGCGCATGAACGAACTCGACGCGTTCTTCGGGCATGGCCAGTCCGATGCCGTCGAAGAAGCGATGTTTCTCGTGCTGCGCTCGCTGAAGCTGCCACTGGATCGCGCCGAGCTCTTCCTCGACGCGTTCCTCACGCATGCCGAGGTGCACATGCTGCTGCAGACGATAGACCAGCGCGCGCGCAAGCGCATCCCGTCGGCCTATCTGCTGCGGGAGGCCTGGCTGCAGGGCTATCGCTTCTATGTCGACGAACGCGCGATCGTGCCGCGCTCGTTTCTCGCCGAACTGCTGAAGGAGGCGCTGGCGCCCTGGGTGCCGTCGCCCGCCGCCGTGACCGACGTGCTCGATCTTTGCACCGGTTGCGGCTGCCTTGCCGTTATGGCGGCCGACGTATTCCCGAACGCCACCGTCGATGCCATCGATGTTTCGACCGACGCGATTGCCGTGGCCCAGCGCAACGTCACGGACTACGGATTCAGCGACCGGGTCAACCTGCTCACTTCGGACCTGTACGACGCGGCGCCGAGCAAGCGCTATGACCTGATCCTGTGCAATCCGCCCTATGTGACCGACGCGTCGATGGCCAGGCTGCCGCGCGAGTACCAGCACGAACCGAAGCTCGCGCTTGCCGGCGGCCCGGACGGACTGAACATCGTGCGTCGGGTGATTCGCGGCAGCCGCGGCTATCTGAAGCGTGGCGGCCTGCTGTTCGTCGAAGTCGGCGATGGCCGCGACGCGGTCGAAGCCGCGTTCCGCGACCTCTCGATGACCTGGGTCACCACCAGCGCCGGCGACGACATGGTGTTCATGGTGAAGCAGGAAGATCTACCGTGAATCGTGATCCGTGATCCGTGATCCGTCGATTGCGGGCCACGGATCACGGATCACCGATCACGGATCACGAACCAAATGCTTCGCCTGATCGACGTCTCGCTTGCGCGCGGGATCCGCACCCTTTACCGCAACGTCTCGCTGATCGCTCCGCCCGGGGAGAGAATCGGCCTGGTCGGCGCCAACGGCAGCGGCAAATCATCGCTGTTCGCGGCCATCCTTGGCGAGCTTCCGCTCGATGCCGGCGCGCTGGAAGCGCCTGCCCACGCGCGCATAGCACACGTCGCGCAGGACATCGCCGCCGCCGATGAAACCGCCCTGGACTACGTTCTCGCCGGACATGCGCCGCTCGCCGAGGCGCACGCCGAACTTGCACGCGCGAATGCCACGCACGACGACCTGCAGCTCGCGCACGCGCATGCGCGGCTGGCCGAGTTGAACGAGGGAGCGATCGTCGCGCAGGCGAAGGCAGTCATGCACGGCCTGGGCTTCGCGGAGCGCGTCACGGCCCGGCGCGTCGCCGAGTTTTCCGGCGGATGGCGCAACCGTCTTGCGCTCGCGCGCGCGCTGCTG
>JBLMYK010000087.1:0-10104 GCA_050258235.1 Gemmatimonadota bacterium
ATGGACGCCACTCAATCTCAAGCTCTCAGGCATCTGCTGCAAACCCAGCAGATCGCTGCGCTGGGCACGCTGCATAACGGCGAGCCCTATGTGTCGATGGTGCCGTATGCGCTGCTCGCCGGCGGGCGGGGCTTCGTGATCCACGTCAGCCGGCTGGCGACGCACACCAAGGACATGCTGCTGCATTCGGCCGTCAGCCTGCTCGTGATTGCCCCGCAGAGCCCGGACGTGCCGGCGCAGGCCGTTGCGCGGGCGACCATCCAGGGCCGGGCGACGCAGTGCGCCGAAGGCGATGCGGGCCACGCCGAGGCAAAGCGCATCTACCTGGCGCGGTTCCCGCAGAGTGCCGACATGTTCGGCTTCTCCGACTTCTCGCTGTTCGTCGTGGCGCCGCGCACGGTTCGTTTCGTCGGCGGCTTCGCGCAGGCGGCATCGGTCAACGCCGATACTTTTGCTGCCATCATGAGCGGCGCGGGGTGACGCGGCCGCCATGACGGCCGTTCCGCCGCGCCACAACCTTCCGGCCTCCAACTCATGAAGATCGAACGCGACGACCTCACGCGCCCCGCGGTCCACGCGCTGCTGAACGAACATCTCGAGAACATGCACCAGATCTCGCCGCCCGAGAGCGTGCACGCGCTCGACCTCGACGAACTGCGCGCACCGGACATCACGTTCTGGACGGCGTGGGACGGCGAAGAGCTCCTCGGCTGCGGTGCGCTGAAGGAACTCACGCCCACGCACGGCGAGGTCAAGTCGATGCGCACCGCGAGCGGCCACCTGCGCAAGGGCGTGGCGCGCGCGATCCTCGGCCACCTGATCCGCGAGGCGCGGAGCCGCTCGTACGAGCGCCTCAGCCTGGAGACGGGCTCGATGGCAGAGTTCATGCCGGCGCAGCGCCTGTATTCCAGCTTCGGCTTCACGTACTGCGGGCCGTTTGCGGATTACGTCAGGGACCCCAACAGCGTGTTCATGACGAAGGTCCTGTGAACGGCGCCGTGCATCGGGAGCGTTGAACTCGGCTCGTCGCGGCCGGTCAGTATGCGGGACGACCGGCACGGCTGCGGGGACGTGCGACGCCTGCCGCGCGCGCTGCGGATGCCGGGTCGATGGAGGAATCCCGTTGGACACCGCGATCCTTTTGTGGGGCTTGTTGTTCAGCTCGATCGGGCTCGGCTTCTTCATCTACGGCCGCAAGCAGCAGCGCATCGTTCCGCTGGCGTGCGGCCTCGGCCTGATGGCATATCCGTACTTCGTCCCGAACGCGACGCTCGTGGTCATCGTCGGCGTCGTGCTGGTGGCGATCCCGTACTTCGTCCGGTTGTAGGCCCGGCGACCGCGCGCGCCGCCTTGTGCGCAGAGCGTCGAGCGCGCACACTGCGCGGTCGCGTTTCTGCGGCGCGCCGACGCGCCGCGCAACCTGGAGCGAATGTGAAAAGGGCGATGACCGCGGTCCTGGCTGCCGCGTTGTCTGCAGCGGTGCTGGCGCAGCCCGCGCCCTGGTACAAGTGGCGCAGCAAGGTCGACGGCAAGGAAGCCTGCGCGCAGACCTCGCCCGGCGCCGGATGGGAGCGTGCGGCGGGCCCCTTCAAGGACGCACGCTGCGAAGCACCGGGCCGGCCCGGCAGGTAACCGGACCGCGCACGAACCGGAGGCCGCGATGCCGCTCACCGAGTTGAATCACTATTTCGTCCGGTCCAAGGACCTCGAGCGGTCGCGTGCGTTCTATTGCGACGTGCTCGGCTTCACAGTGATGCCGCGCCCGAATTTTCCGTTCCCCGGCTACTGGCTCGGCGTGGCCGGCAAGGTGCAGGTGCACATGGGACAGGACGGCATCGCGGAGGAAACCACGTACTACGCCGGCACGTCCGCGCGGTCGGCGCGCGACAACTCGGGCGTCGTCGATCACATCGCGTTCCAGGGAACCGAGCCGGAGTCTTTCGCGCATCGCCTGCGCCAGGCGGGACTGCAATTCCGTGTGCGGTACCTGCGCGAGATCCAGATCCTGCAGATCTTCGTCGCCGATCCGGACGGGCTGACGATCGAGCTGAATTTTCCCGGTGTCGAGTCCGAGCCGGGGTGGACGGGAAGCGGCGGTGCGTGACACGGCGCGAGCCACGTCCAGCGAGAAGTTCCCTTTCCGTCGTGGACTCTGTGCGCATCGAGGACTTCCAACCGCACGAGGCGCGTGCGCTGGTGGAGATGTGGCGGGCCAGCTTCGAGCACGGCGTGGGAATCCGCGATCCGCATCCGATCGAGCAGCAGATCGAGTTCCTGTTCGGCAACGTCGTGCCGGCCTTCAGGGTGCGCGTTGCCCGGCGCGGCGGCGACATCGTCGGCTTCCTGGCGTCCAACCCGGAGTCGATCTCGCAACTCTTCGTGCGGGTCGCCGACATCGGGCAGGGCATCGGCTCGCGGCTGCTCGACATCGCAAAGGACGAATCGTCCGGCCGCCTGTGGCTGTACACGTTCGCCAGGAACACGCATGCACGGCGCTTCTACGAGCGTCACGGCTTCCGCGCGATCGAATTCGGTTTCGAGCCGACGTGGCAGCTCGACGACGTCAAGTACCTGTGGGTCAAGGGCGAGGGCGCGGCCTGAACCCGCACCCGGTCACCGGGCCTACGCGAGCGGCTGGCGCGTGCACGACGATCAGCGCCGGCACCGGCGCATCGAAGGACTCCGGATGACCGTTCTCGTCCCGATGACCGAGGCGGAGTACGCGGAATTCGTCGCGCAGACCGTCGTCGCCTACGCGGCGGACAAGGTCGCCTCCGGCGAATGGTTGCCGCACGAATCGCTCGCGCTTGCGCAGAAGGTCTTCGACGAACTGCTGCCGCAGGGCCTGGCCACGCCCGGCAACCACCTGTTCACGATTCGGCCGCGCCGCGATCTGGCAGCGGTCGGAAGGCTCTGGTTCGCAGTGCAGGAGCGCGCCGGCAAGCGCATCGCCTACGTGTACGACGTGGGCGTGCAGCCGCAGCACCAGCGCCAGGGTCACGCCTCCGGCGCGTTCTTCGCGCTCGAAGCCGAGGCCGCCCGGTTGGGCTTGTCCGGCATCGCGCTGCACGTGTTCGGGCACAACGCGGCCGCGCAGGCGATGTACGTGAAGCTGGGCTTCCATGTCACCGACATCAACATGTACAAGCCGGTCGGGTCTGCAGGTGCCTGACCCTTCGGCCCGCCGGTATTCTTCGCCCGTGGTCGCGAGGTCGTGAAGTCACACGCCGAGCGATGCTCGCGATCCACGTTGCACTGCGCGCCACTCAAGGAGAGCCGTCGTGTCCACGACTGAACAGCGACTGAAGGATCTCGGACTCGTGCTGCCGGAACCGTTGCAGCTTCCGCCCGGCGTGACGCTGCCATTCCCGTGGATCAGGATCGTCGGCAAGCGCGCGCTGATTTCGGGGCACGGTCCGACCAATGCGGACGGCTCGCTGGCGCAGCCTCTCGGCAAGGTCGGCCGCGACGTTTCGCTGGAGCAGGCTTACGCCGCGGCGCGCCTGACCGGGCTGGCGATCCTCGGCAGCCTGAAGCGCGAGCTCGGCGACCTCGATCGCATCGCCTGCTGGACGAGAATCTTCGGCATGGTCAACTCGGCTCCGGGCTTCAACCGCCAGCCCGCGGTGATCAATGGCTTCTCCGACCTGATCCTCGAAGTCTTCGGCCGCGACAAGGGCGCGCATGCCCGCAGCGCGGTCGGCCTGGCAGAACTCCCGTTCAACATCCCCGTCGAGGTCGAGGGCGAAGTCGAACTCGCCTGAGACGAAACGGCGGCAGGCGAGGCGCTGATGCTCATTCATGGCCGATGCCACTGCGGCAATGTGTCGTTCGAACTCGACTGGAAGCCCGAGCCGACAGAGATTGTCGCGCGCGCGTGCGGCTGCGGGTTCTGCATCAGGCATGGCGGCGTCTGGACGTCGAACCCGGCCGCAACGCTCAAGGTGACCGTGCGGGAGCCTTCGCTGGTTTCCCGCTATTCGTTCGCCACGCAGACGGCACTGTTCCATGTCTGCAGCCGCTGCGGCGTCGTGCCGCTCGTCACATGCGAGATCGAAGGGCGCGTGTACGCGGTCGTCAACGTGAATGCGTTCGACGATGTCGACCCGTCGCTGCTGAGCCGCAAGGCGATGGACTTCGAGGGGGAGAACATCGAGTCCCGCCTCGGGCGGCGCAAGCGCAACTGGATTGCCGACGTCGAGTTCGTCACGCGCGACGCTTAGAACCTGTCCGTCACGTCAGGCGCTGCGGCCCGCGCTTGAATTCGCCGAGCAGCCATTCGATGAACCGCGCCACGTGCGGCTGGCGCGCGTTCTGCGCGTTCGTGACCAGGTAATAGCGGTAGCCGGTAGGCATCCGCAGCTGCGGAAAGGGGACCATCAGGTCGCCGTTCGCGACCGAATCCTCGATCAGCGGCGACCTTCCCATCACCGCGCCCTGTCCGCGAATCGCGGCCTGCACGGCCTGGTCGATGAACGAGAACGTCATCCGCCCGCCGGCGGGCGTCTGCGGTGCGACGCCCGCAAATTCGAACCAGCGTACCCAGCTGCTGGCAACCGAACTCGGCGCGGACTCGTCCATCTCCAGCAGCGGCAGCTTGTACAGGTCGGCCGGCGCGTTGAGCGTGACCCGCGTGCGCTCGATCAGGCGCGTGCTCACCGCCGGCGTGACGTACTCCTCCAGCAGTTCGACCGATCCGCTCGGCACCGCCATGCGATCGGGATTCACCCAGCGCAGCGCGATGTCGATGCCCTCCTTCTGCAGGTCGAGGAAACGATCCGCGGCGTCGATGCGGATTTCGATTTCCGGATGCTCGCGCTGGAACGTCGCCAGCCGCGGCACCAGCCACAGGGATGCAAATGACGCATACGTGGTCAGCGTGATGCGCGGCGCCATGCCGATGCCGCGGATCTCGTCGACGCAGCGATCCACGCCTGCCAGCGCCTGCTGCACCGCGCGCTGCAGCCGTTCGCCGGCCGAGGTGAGCTCGAGCGCGCGCGTCTTGCGCACGAACAGCGCCTTGCCGACCTGGCGCTCGAGCGCGCTGATCTGCCGGCTGATCGACGACTGCGTCAGCGACAGCTCGTCGGCGGCGAGCGTGAACGACAGCAGGCGGGCCGAGGCTTCGAAGCCGCGCAGCGCCGCCAGCTGGATCGGGCGCCGGCGGCGCGCGCCGGCGTGCCGGGACGAATGGGGCGGGTTCATCGAGCCGCAACCATACATGCGTTTCGCGCATGCATCAATTGCGCTCTTTTCGTTTGTCGCGCGCCGTGCGCGAGCTTCTAATTCGTTCACGCCGCAAGGCATCTGAAACGCCAAAGGGCGCAACGCTGGATCAGGAAGTGGAGGTTGTCATGACGGGTGAATGGGGACCAACGACGTCGCGGACCGTCGATCTCGGCTACGAACAAATGCTGGTGCTGGAAGGCCGGCCCGGCACTCGCGTGAGGGTTCTTTTCGGCGGCATCTGGCTGACCGAGCAGGGCCTGCTGGACGACATGTTCGTCCACACCGGCGAAGAGGTGGCCTTGCAGTCTCGCCAGCGCTCGTTGATCGAGGGTCTCGGCGCGACGCGGCTGGAAGTGATCGAGCCGGTGCTCGGCGGATACATGCAGCGGATCGGTCGCGCGGCCGGGGTCGCAATGCGCGGGCTGATCGACGGGGCCAAATCGTTGATGCCGCAGCACGCGTGGGCGCCACGCGTCCCGCGCGGCACGCTGGCGGCGCTGGCGGCCGTGGTCGGCGTGGCGATCCCGGCGATGGTCGCAGTGGGCATCGTCGCGACGGCGCCGACGCTGGCGCAGTTCATCTGATGGTGGCAGGCGCGCCGGTCGCGCCCGCGTTCCGGCGCGTCAGACGACGGGCTCAATGAAGCCCGAGGGGGAGAGCAGCATGATGACGTTGTACGGAGCGAAAGGCTCCGGCGTGGCGGCGATCGAGGCGGCGCTGCGGGTGATCGGCGCCGATTACAGGCTGGTCGATGCCGCGTCCTGGCAGCCCGGGCCCGGGCTGGAGGAACTGAAGCGCGTCAATCCCCTCGCGCAGGTGCCGGCGCTGGTGCTCGACGACGGCGCGGTGCTGACCGAGAGCGCAGCGATCCTGATCGAGCTCGGGTTGCGCTTCCCGGCCAGCGGGCTGCTGCCGCAGCTTCCGTCGCGGCGCGCGCAGGCGATCCGGGGGCTGACGTACGTCGCCGCCAACTGCTACGCGGCGATCGGCGTGATCGACTATCCCGAGCGCTGGTGCGATCCTTGTGACGACGACAGCGCCAAGCGCATACGCGCCGGCACGCGCAAGCGGCTGCACGAACTGTGGGACATATTCGCCGATGCGTTCCCGGCCACGCCGTTTCTGAGCGGCGAGCGGCTCGGCGCGCTGGACCTGCTGGCGGCCGTCGTGTCGAGGTGGTCGGGCGCCCGCGCGCACCTGAAGGAGAGCCGGCCGCGCTTCTATGCGCTGCTGCTTTCGATCGAATGCGAGCCGCGCGTTGCTTCCGTGTTCGAAGCGCATTGGCCGACGTGCTGACGCCGTTCTCAATTGCCTGAAGGAGGCGCCGTGAAGCTGGTGATCGGAAACAAGAACTACTCGTCATGGTCGCTGCGCCCGTGGCTGCTGATGCGGCACGCCGGGATCGCCTTCGACGAGGTGAAGCTCAGCTTCAATTCACCGACCTTCAAGCAGGACGCGCTGTCATACGGGCCGACCGGCAGGGTGCCGGTACTCATCGACGGTGACCTGACCGTGTGGGACACGCTGGCGATCGCCGAGTACCTTGCAGAGAAATTCCCCGACAGGCATCTGTGGCCGCGCGACGCGAAGCAGCGTGCCGAGGCGCGCGCGATCTGCGCCGAGATGCATGCGGGCTTCGTGGCGCTGCGCAGCCGGATGGACATGAACATCTCTGCCGATCTCGCCGGCATGGGCTGGGACATCGTGGTGCAGGACGACATCGATCGCATCACCGCGATCTGGGCCGGGCTGCGCGACCGTCATCGGCCCAGCGGACCGTTCCTGTTCGGGCAGTTCTCGGTCGCGGATGCGTATTACGCGCCGGTGGTCACGCGCTTCAACACGTACAAGCCGGTGCTGTCCGAGGCCATCACGGAATACATGCGGACCATGCTGGCCCTGCCGGCGATGCAGGAATGGTTTGCCGCCGCCGCGCAGGAGAACGAATTCGTCGCGCATGACGAGCAGTACCGGCGCCCGCCGGCCTGAGGACCGCTACTTGGGCAGGCCGAGGCGTTGCCACAGCTCCAGCGTGGCGTCGGCCTGATTCATCGTGTAGAAGTGCAGCCCGGGCGCGCCGCCCGCGAGCAGTCGCTCGCACAGGTCGGTGACGACGTCGAGGCCGAACGACCGGATCGATGCGCGGTCGTCGCCGAAGCTCGCAAGATGCAGGCGAATCCAGCGCGGTATCTCGGCGCCGCAGTTGTCCGAAAAGCGCGCCAGCTGCGTGAAATTCGTGATCGGCATGATGCCCGGAACGATCGCGATCCGGCAGCCGGCGGCGGAGATTTCGTCGCAGAAGCGGAAGTACGCATCCGCGTTGTAGAAGTACTGCGTGATCGCCGAGTTGGCGCCGGCGCGCACCTTGCGCAGGAAGTTCTGCAGGTCGTCGGCGGGCGAGCGCGCCTGCGGATGCATCTCGGGGTATGCGGCGACTTCGATGTGAAACCAGTCGCCAGTCGCGGCGCGGACGAATTCGACCAATTCGTTCGCATAGCGGAAATCGCCGGCGCCGCCTGCCGCTCCCGACGGCACGTCGCCGCGCAGCGCGACCAGCCGCCTGATGCCCGCGTTGCGGTAACCGTCGAGCAACTGGCGGACCGATTCGCGCGTGGTGCCGATGCACGAGATGTGCGGCGCCACCGGCCGCCCTTCGCCGTGAATCTCCATCACGGTGTTCCACGTGCCTTCCTTGGTCGAGCCGCCAGCGCCGAAGGTCACCGAGAAGAAATCCGGTTTCACGTCCGCCAGCCGCGTGCGTGCCGCGCGCAACTTCTGCGCGCCCTCGGACGTCTTGGGCGGAAAGAACTCGAAGCTGAAGGTACGGACGGCGCCGGTCACTTGTTCAGCACCGTCGAGAACGCCCATGACAGGAAGCTGTACAGCAGCGCACCCGCCATCGCCCACCAGAAACCGTCGACCTTGAATCCTTCGAGGAAGGAACCCACGGCCCAGAACAGCAGTGCATTGATCACCAGCAGGAAGAGCCCGAGCGTCAGCACCGTGATCGGCAGCGTCAGGATCACCAGGATCGGCCGCACCATCGCATTGACGAGACCCAGCACCAGCACTGCGATCAGCGCATGAGGCCACCACCGGTCGATATGCACGCCGGGCAGCACCATCGTGACGGCAAACAGCGCGAGCGAGTTCAGGATCCAGATCAGCAGCAGTCGCATCGATTCACTCCTTTCGCACAGGTGCGGCGCCGCCGTCGACGTAAGGCTTCATCGCCGCGTAGATCGTCGCGCTGACCGGCGCCGCAATCTTCAGCTCGTTCGCCATGCGCGCGACGGCCCCGGACAGCCACGGCGCCTCGAGACGGTTGCCGGCGGCGAGGTCGTTCAACATCGAGGAGCGCATTTCCGCCGGCAACCCGTCGAGGAAGCCGAGTTGGCGCTCGACGAAATCGGCACCGAGCGCAATGCCCTTCGCCTGCGCCACCGCGGTCGCCTCGCGCACCGCGGCGGTGAACGCGGCGCGCAGGTCGGGATCCGAGCGCACGACACCGACCGGCTGGCGAGCGAGGCAGGTCGTTCCCGAGAGCGCCGCCAGCATCGCAAACTTCTGCCACAGCGCCTTTTCGATGTCGTCCACTGCGTCGATGTTCACGCCAGCCGCCTTGCCCGCTTCGGCGAACGCGCGCACCGGCGTCTCCAGTGCGGCCGTGAACGCGCCGACCTGCAGCCGCGCCATCGTGCCCGTATGCGCGATCACGCCCGGCGCCTTGATCGTCGCCGCGATCTGCGCGACGCCGCCTGCCACGTGCTCGGGTCCGAGTACGCGCTGCAGGATTGCGTGGCTGTCGACCCCGTTCTGGAACGGAATCACGACGCCGCCCTTTTCGACGACCGGTGCGATCTGCCGGCCGGCCGACTCGACGTCCCACAGCTTGGTGCAGAACATCACCACGTCGACCGGGCCGGCGGCCGTCGGATCGTCGGTCGCACGCACGCGCGGCAGGTGAAGCGGCGCCACCGCGCTTTCGACCGCGAGCCCGCTCGTCCTCAGCGCCGCCAGATGCGCGCCGCGCGCGACGAACGTGACGTCGTGCCCCGCCTTCGCGTACTGCGCGCCGAAATAGCCGCCCACGCCGCCGGCGCCCATCACCAGGATTCGCATCGCTTCAGTCTCCAGACCACAGACCGCGGTCCTCCGCTCGGCTCAGCGCGCAACGAACAGCGAACAACCAACAACGAGCAACGAGCAACGGTATCTCAGTATCGGTAATGGTCGGGTTTGTACGGCCCGGCCTTACTGACGCCGATGTAGTTCGCCTGCTCGTCGGTGAGCTCGGTCAATTGCGCGCCGAGCTTCGCTAGCTGCAGTCGTGCGACCTTCTCGTCCAGGTGCTTCGGCAGCACGTATACGCCGACCGGGTACTTGTCGGTGTGGGTGTAGAGCTCGATCTGCGCGATCACCTGGTTGGAGAACGAACTGGACATCACGTAGCTCGGATGCCCGGTCGCGCAGCCGAGGTTCACCAGCCGCCCTTCGGCGAGCAGGATGATCCGCTTGCCGTCGGGAAAGATCACGTGGTCGACCTGCGGCTTGATGTTCTCCCACTTGTATTTCTTCAGGCTGGCGACGTCGATCTCGTTGTCGAAGTGACCGATGTTGCAGACGATCGCCTGGTCCTTCATCTTCAGCATGTGCTCGTGCGTGATCACATGGAAGTTGCCGGTCGCGGTGACGAATATGTCCGCCTTGTCGGCGGCAAAGTCCATCGTCACCACGCGATAGCCCTCCATCGACGCCTGCAGTGCGCAGATCGGGTCGATCTCGGTCACCCAGACCTGCGCGCTCAGTGCGCGCAGCGCCTGCGCGGAGCCCTTGCCGACGTCGCCGTAGCCGGCGACGAGCGCGACCTTGCCC
>JBLMYK010000088.1:0-12736 GCA_050258235.1 Gemmatimonadota bacterium
CCACGCGAGTTCGGCGCGATCGTCCGCCGTCGCGGGCTCGAGAAGTTCGCGCTGGCGGTCGAGCGCCCAGCACAGGTTGATCGCGGTCGGACGAGTCGCCAGCAGACGCCGGTACGCGGCAACGAGCGCATCGTCCGACGCATCCTGCTGCATCGCGAGTGCGATTCCGTATGCCGCCGCCACGCCGATCAGGGGCGCGCCGCGCAGCCGCATCGTCGTTATCGCGTCGGCGACGTCGCCGATGCTGCGCAGCTCCGCGACCGTGAACTCGAACGGAAGTCGCGTCTGGTCGACGATCGAGACCAACTTCCGCCCGTCTCGAATGACCGGCCAGATGGATCGATAGGCGACGCCGTTGACGTTCACGATCGCCATTGTACGGAGACGGGTCGCCGCGAGGCGCGCAGCGTCGGGGGCTGCCTGACCTCCCCGCGCAACGCCAAGCCCATTGTTCTTCGTGAAGCCATATCGCGCTGCGACCCCGGGAGAAGCAGATCTTGCGTGTGGGCTCGTTGCCTCGCCCCAGCGCTCCGGCAAGTTCGGACGTCGCGATCGGCGCTAGGCAGAGCGTGCGCCAGGTGGCGACAGCGCCAGCAGATTGCCCGCCAGGGCGAGCGCGACGCCAAACAGGGTCAGCGGAGTCCAGGCGAATCCCTCGAATATCGACGACACGATCAACGCGACGATCGGCGTCATCACGCCGACGTATCCCGCCCGCGCGACCCCGATGCGATGGACCAGCGCGTAGAACGCGCCGAACGCGAGGATCGAGCCGCCCACAACCAGGTAGAAGAATGAGGCGGCGAACGGAATGCTCCAGGCGATCGCAAACGAGCGGCCCGCTGCCCACGCGAAGAGGGTGGTCGCCGCCCCTCCGTACAGCATTGCCCAGGCAAGGGGCGCCCAGCCGTGCACGTCAAGCTGGTGATAGCGGGTCGCCGCCATGCCGGCCACGCTCGACAGCAGCACCGCTCCCATCGTCAGTGCGGCTCCTGCGATCAGTTCCTCGCTGAGCGGGATGCGCTCGAACTCGTGCAGAAATACGAGCACGATTCCGACCAGGCCCAGGACTCCCCCGAGCGCGACCCGGGGCGACATCGATGTACCGAACAGCGTCCGCGCCATCACCAGGTTCGTCAGGGGCGAGGCGGCGTAGCCAATGGCCACGACCCCCGAGACGAGGTAGCGTTCCGCGTAGTAGACGAAGATGTAACTGACACAGAATCCGGCCAGGCCCTGCAGCGCGAACAGCGCATGCAGCCGGCGCGGATAGCGCAGCCGAATGCCGCGCGAGCGGCAATACAGCGCCAGCAGGGCGGCCGCCGCAAGGAAGCGCAGCGCGACGCCGGGCTCCGGCGCCACCGCGTCCAGCTGGAACTTGATTCCGAGCCAGGTCGTACCCCAGATGAGCACGCAGGCCAGATAGAGCAGGCCGACATTCACACCCGGATTCTCGCCGACCAGACGTCGGCCCGCGGGAATCAGCCGCGCGCGCTCGGACGACGCTCGAAGCGCTCCTGGCAGGCGGCACAGCGCAGCGCGGCCGGGTAGGCGCGCAGTCGTTGCACGGCGATCGGCTCGTCGCAATCGACGCAGATGCCGTAGGTGCCGTCGGCAATGCGCGCGAGGGCGGCGTCGATTCGATCGAGTTCGTCGGCGTTGCGCGACAGATGCGCGAGGTCGGCCAGGCGCGCGGTCTCGGCCGCGCCGTCGTCATCGGTCTCGGCCGCGCGCTGCGGCAGGCCGGCCTCGTGGCGCCGGTCCTCCTCAGGACCGTGCAGGCGGGCGTCGACCGCCGCCGTGATCGCCGCGCGCAGCTGCAGCAGGTGTCGCCGGAACTCGTCCAGCTGTTCGCGCGCAAACGCAGATTCCATCGCTCTCCCCGTGTCCGGATGCACCTTTGTGCATCGAACCGCCCCAGTATGCGGCGTTCAGGCTACGCAGCGATCACGCAATTCGATTGACCGGCATCAAACAGGAGGGGTCGCTCTATGTCGGCGCTTGGCGGCCGCATTCGTGCGCGGTAGTGTCACGCATGACGTTACTCGTGTGCGCAATCCGCGCACCTGCAAACTGATGTTCAGCTCTCATTACCTGCGCGCTGCGCTGGTTCCAGGCTCGGTGGCGGTGGTCGGCGCGACGAATCGCGAAGATTCGCTCGGCAAGTACGTATTCGACAACGTGGTCGGCGGGGGTTTCAAGGGCGAGGTCTACCCGGTCAACCCGAAGTACGAAAGGATCGGTGAGCGAACCTGCTACCCGTCGCTCGCCGCGCTGCCGGCGGCACCCGACCTGGCCATCATCGTGACGCCCGCGCGGACGGTTCCGGATCTGATCGACGACGCCGGCGCGCGCGGTATCCGCGCTGTCCTCGTGCTGTCAGCCGGCTTCAGCGAAATTGGCCCGGAAGGCAAGCGGCTGCAGGGACTCGCCCTGTCGCGTGCGCGTGCCCACGGACTGCGCATGCTGGGACCGAACTGTCTCGGATTGATGCGTCCGGAAATCGGATTGAACGCGACCTTCGCGCGCACGCCCGCACGGCCTGGCTCGGTAGCGCTGGTATCGCAGTCCGGTGCGATCGTCGCCGCGCTGCTCGATTACGCCTGGACCGCCGGGTTTGGTTTCTCGTCCGTGGTGTCGACCGGGGGCGGCTCCGATGTCGAGTTCTCGGAAATCCTCGATTTCCTCGCGCTCGACGGCGCGACCAAGAGCATCGTTCTCTACATCGAGGGTGTGCACGATGCGCGCGCGTTCCTGTCGAGCGTGCGCGCGGCGGCGAGTGTGAAGCCGGTCGTGGTGCTGAAGGTCGGCCGCCACATGACGGGATCGAAGGCCGCGATGAGCCATACCGGCGCACTGGTCGGCGATGACGCGGTGTTCGACGTCGCATTGCGGCGCGTGGGCGCGATCCGCGTCGGCGCATACACGCAGATGTATGCCGCCGCCGAGACGCTCGCGGCCGGCCGCCTGCCGCGGACCGCTCCGGGCAACCGGCTGGCGATCGTGACCAACGGCGGCGGGCCGGGCGTGCTCGCCGCGGACGCGACCGCCGACAACGCCATCGCGCTGGCGAAACTGGCGCCGGAAACGGTCGAACAGCTCAACCAGTTGCTGCCGTCGACGTGGTCGCACGGCAACCCGGTCGACATCATCGGCGATGCCGACGCGGATCGCTTCGCGAATGCATTGCAGACCGTGCTGAACGACCCGGGCAACGACGGCGTGCTGGTGCTGTTCTGCCCGACCATCCGCCTGAAGGCCGAAGACACCGCCAACGCGCTGTTGCCGGTGGCGCAGGCGTCGGAGAAACCGGTCGTCACCGCCTGGCTCGGCAACGAGGACGCCGCCATGGGACGTGCGGTGTTCGAGAAGGCCGGCTTGCCTGCGCTGATCAGCCCGGAGCGCGGGGTGGAGGCATTCGGCTACCTGGCCAAGTACGTCCGCTTCCGCGAATACCGGCTGCAGGTGCCGCCGCCGCGAGTCGAGGAATTCGATCTGAAGGTCGACGAAGCGCGCCGCATCGTCGAGCGCGCACTCGGATCCGGGCGCGGGCTGCTGAACGAAAAGGAATCGAAGGACCTGATCTCCGCGTTCGGCATCGAGACGGCGGCCACGCAGATGGCGCACTCCGCGGATGAGGCTGTTGCCTGCGCGGAGGCGGTGGGCTACCCGGTCGCGCTGAAGGTCTACGCGCTCGGCATCACGCACAAGAGCGAAGTCGGGGGCGTGATGCTGTCGCTGCGGTCGCTTGAGGAAGTCAGGAACGGGTTCGAAACGATCCGCGCGCGCGTCGCCGAGCGCGCGCCGAACGCCGAGTTCGTCGGCGTCCTGGTGCAGAAAATGATCGTGCGGCCGCACGGACGCGAACTGATCATCGGACTGGCACGCGATCCGACCTTCGGTCCGGTGATCTCGTTCGGCATGGGTGGCATCGCGGTCGAGGTGTTCCGAGATTCGGCCGTGGCGCTTCCTCCGCTGAACCGATTCCTGGCGCAGGAACTGGTCTCGCGCACGCGCGTGGCCAGGATGCTCGACAATTTCCGCGGCCTGCCGGCGGTCGACATGGACGCGGTGCTGAACGTGCTGCTGAAGGTGTCGGAGCTGGCCTGCGAACTGCCCTGCATCCACGAACTCGACATCAACCCGCTGCTGGTCGACGCCGACGGCTGTGTGGCGCTCGATGCGCGCATCGTGCTCGGCGACGGCCCGCTGGTGCCGGATCCCACCTATTCACACCTGGCGATCCATCCGTATCCGAAGAACCTGGTGCGCGCGATGCGCCTGCGCTCCGGGCAGACGGTGCTGCTGCGGCCGATCCGGCCCGAGGACGCGCAGGCGGAGAAGCGTTTCGTCACGCGCCTGTCGCAGCGGACCATGTACATGCGCTTCCATGCGCCGCTGCGCGAGCTCACCACCGAACGGCTGATCCGCTTCACGACGATCGACTACGACCGCGAGATGGCGTTCGTGGCGATCGATTCGAGCGGGGAGCAGGAAGAGATCCGCGGCGTCGCCCGCTACACGCGCAACCCCGACGGGACCACCTGCGAGTTCGGCATCGCGGTCGAAGACGAGTGGCAGGGCCGCGGCCTGGGTCACGCGTTGATGCAGGCGCTCGAGGCCTGCGCGCGTGAACGTGGCCTGACCGAAATCATCGGCTACGTGCTGAAGGAAAACGAGGAGATGGCACGGCTGATGCTCGGACGCACTTATCACGCCGAGCGCGACCCCGACGACGCCGGCGTGCTGCGCTTCATCAAGGAACTGCACCTGCCGAGCGCTGCGGGCATGCCCTTGAAGAAGGAAGAAGCGCGCGCGTTGACGACCGACGCCCCGTAGGGCGGCTGCGACTGCACCGGCGGCGGCCAGCGCATCGGTCCGTACAATTCCGGCTCAGCGCCGCCAAAGCGCATTGCATGTTGACTCGGCTGTTCGTCGTCGCGTTGTACGTACTCTGGCTTTCGGCATCCTCTGCGCCGGTCTCCGGACTGCCGGCTGCGGACGACGCGCCTGCAAGTGCCGCGCCGAAGCGCGGTTTCATGTGGCAGGTGAGCAAAGGCGGCCGGAGCGCCTACCTCCTGGGCACGATCCACGTCGGCAGGCCGGAGTTCTATCCGCTGAGCCCTTCCTACCTTGCGCGACTGCGGGAGGCCGACGTGATCGCCGTCGAGGCCGACATGTCGGAAGCGGCGCGCGTCGCGCCGCTGGTCCAGAAGCTCGCCTACTACCCGGACGGCGCGCCCGGGCTCGATGAGCGGCTGCCGGCGCTGCGGCCGCGGCTGGAGAAGTTCGCGGTTCGCGAAGGCCTGCGTCCGGAGGTCCTGTGGCGCATGAAGCCGTGGATGGCCGCGAACACGCTGGTCGTTCTCGAGGCGGAGCGAATCGGCTTCAGCACTGCATACGCGACCGAGTCATTCCTGTTCGATTTCGTGCGCCAGACCGGCAAGCCGCTGGTACAGATCGAAAGCATCGAGGACCAGTTGCGCCTCTTCGATGCGGCACCTGAGGCGGTCCAGGCTGCTTACCTGAAGCAGGCGCTGGATTCGATCGATAGCGGCGCCAACCAGGAGGAGGTCAGACAACTGGTCGATGCATGGAGCAGACGCGACAGCGCCGAGATGGAGCGGCTGATCGCCAGGTTTCGCGCCGCCGACGGAGTTGCCGAACGATTCATCATCGGGAAGGTGGTGGAAGGCCGCCATCCGCACATGATCGAAGCGATCGAGCGCTATGTCGCCAGCGGCCGGCTGTACGTCGTCGCGATCGGATCGTTGCACTATTTCGGGCCGAGCGGCCTGCTTGCACAGCTGAGGCAGCGCGGCTACACGATCGCGCCGGTGGAATAGCGCGATGAGGGTCCATTACGGCGCCCGCCGCTGGCGCCTGCTTTCGCAGCGGGCGGCCTTTGTCGAGGACGAGCGCGTTCTGGTCGTCGCCGATGCGCATTTCGGCAAGGCGGCCGCGTTTCGTGCGCGTGGCGTGCCGGTGCCGCGGGGAACCACCGAGGACAATCTGGCGCGGCTCGACGATCTGATCGTGCAACTTGGGCCGCTCCGGCTGGTCCTGCTCGGCGACCTGTTCCACGCGCGCGAGTCGCACTCGCCGCCAACGGTCGAAGCCATGACCGCGTGGCGTCGCCGGCGCGCTGCACTGGAGATCGTGCTCGTCGAAGGCAATCACGACCACCACGCGGGCGCGCCGCCCGCGGCACTCGGCATTCGGGTCGAGGCGGAGCCGTGGCGCAGCGAAGGGTTCGCGTACTGTCATCACCCGCACAAAGTCGCTGCCGAGACAGTTGTCGCCGGCCATCTGCATCCTTGCGTGCGCCTGTACGGTCGCGCCGACGAAAGCCTGCGCTTGCCGTGTTTCTGGCTGCGCGACCGGCTATTGGTGCTGCCTGCTTTCGGCGAATTCACGGGCGGTGCGTCCAT
Organism: Gemmatimonadota bacterium; assembly: GCA_050258235.1. Lineage (GTDB taxonomy): Bacteria > Pseudomonadota > Gammaproteobacteria > Burkholderiales > Burkholderiaceae_F > JAKOQB01. The sequence continues at coordinate 6,432 of JBLMYK010000088.1, forward strand.
CGTGCGCGAAGACGGCGATCGCGTGATCGCGATCGCCGAGGAGCGGCTGTTCGAGATCCCTGCATTCACGCGCGCGGCGTGAACACGTAGGCATCCATCGCCAGCACACCACTGTCGACGCCGAGGTCGATGCGCTCGACGGTCGGTCGCGCGCCGGCCGCGCCGAACGCGAACGGCAGCGGCAGGAAGTGCTCGTCGCTGGGATGCGCCCGCTGCGCGTGCGGTGCCTCGTCGGCCCAGCGCGCGATGCGTTCCGCATCGTCGCCGCGCAGCGCGGCATCGACCCAGGCGCGGAATTCCTCGACATACGGCGCGGTCGCCGCCTCGGTGACCCGCATCCGGTGGCGGCGCGCGACTTCGATCCATTCGCGCAGGTTGTGTGTCATGTGGCCCGAGCCGATCATCAGCACGCCTTCCCCGGCCAGCGGCGCGAGCAGGCGCCCGACGCGCAACGCGTGCGTGGCCGGAAGTTGCGTCTGCAGCGACAGCTGTACCACCGGCACGTCAGCCTCCGGATACATGTGTCGCAACGGCACCCATGCGCCGTGGTCCAGGCCGCGGCAGCCGTTCGCACTGGCCGACATGCCGCCCGCCTTCAGCAGGTCGACCGCGCGTTGCGCGACCTCGGGCGCGCCGGGGGCCGGATAGCGCAGCTTGTACAACTCGTCCGGAAAACCGCCGAAGTCGTGAATCGTGTCCGGCCGGCTGCTCGTGGTCAGCATCGGCCACTCGCTCTCCCAGTGCGCCGATGCGATCAGCACCGCGCGCGGCTTGCCGATCTGCCCGGCGAGCTGCACCCAGCCGGCTCCGGCGCGGCCCGCCTGCAGCGCGTGCATCGGCGAGCCGTGGGACAGGAAGAGCGTCGGGAGCGAGGGCATCGTCAACAGTATGCAGCGAGCCGGCGCGTTGCAGCGTGCAATTGCTGCCGCGCGCGGACTTGCGGCGGGTGCTTATTTCAACATGCCTTCGGCGCGCAGGGCTTCCTGCACCTTCGGGCGCGCCGCGACGCGCCTGACGTACTCCGACAGTACCGGCCAGTTGGCGAGGTCGATGCCGGTCCATTGGCACCAATTGAGCACCGTGAACAGGTAGGCGTCGGCGACGGTGAACTGCGTGCCCAGCAGGTAGGTCCTGTCCGCCAGCTCGGCGTTCAGCCAGTCGAAGCGACCGGCGAGTTTGATGCGCTGGCGCTGCTTGAGGTCGTCCGACGCGGTGGGATCGAACAGCGGTGAGAACTGCTTGTGGATCTCCGACGTGACGAAGTTCAACCATTCCTGCAGCCGGTAGCGGTCCATCGTGCCGTTGGCCGGCGCCAGGCCGCTGGCCGGCGCCTTGTCCGCAAGGTACTGCACGATCGCCGGGCCTTCGGTCAGCACCTGGCCGTCGTCGAGTTGCAGCGCCGGCACGTAGCCCTTCGCGTTGATCTTGCGGTAATCACCTCCGCCTTCCGTCTCCTTGGTCTTGGTGTTGACCTTGACCGGGGTGAAGGGCAGATTTGCTTCTCGCAACACGATGTGCGGGGACAGCGAGCAGGCGCCGGGGGACATGTACAGCTTCATCGCAGAACTCCAGCCGGATTGATACGGGTTCGATCAGGCGCGCTGCAGGCGCGGCGCGGCGATGCGACCGGAAAACTTCGCGCCGAGCGCATAGGCACCGTCGCCGAGCAGCACTTGCGCGACCAGCGCGGCGGTCCAGAACAGCGGGTATTCCCAGCCGCCACCGTTGCCGGAGAACACCCAGCCGTTGCCGGAGTGCGCCCACAACGCGCCGAGCATGATCGGGACCAGCGCGACAGCCACGTAGCGGCTCCCGATACCCGCTACGAGCAGGATGCCGCCGATCAGTTCCGCGGCGAACACCACATATCCAAGGAAGGGCGGCAACCCGAGCGAGCCGAAGAACTGAGCGGTGCCGGGCAGCGTGAACACCAGCAGCTTCAGCAGTGCGTGGGCGACGAACGCTACGCCGAGGGTGATGCGAAGCACGAAGATGCCGAGGTCGGTCGAATTGTTCATTCCAGATCTCCTGATACGGTTTCGGGACGGCGGCGCACGCCGGTGCGCCATGGACCGAACTTTAGTTATGCGTACTTTCGGGATAAATATCTAACACCAGGAAAGTCTGTCCCGAATTCAGCAATAATGTGGCAATGGACCGCTTTGCCGCCATGCAAGCGTTCGCCCGCGTCGTCGAGAGCGGCAGCTTCGTGCGCGCGGCCGAGCGGATGGAAATATCGACTTCTTCACTGTCGCGGCTGGTCGCCGATCTGGAGTCACATCTGAACGCGCGTCTGCTGAACCGCACTACGCGCAAGCTGTCGCTGACTGAAACCGGCCAGGCCTATTACGAGCGCTGCGTGCAGCTGCTAGCGGATCTGGACGAGGCCGAAGCGTTGGCGTCGCGCGCGGCCGCGCAGGCGCATGGAACGATCCGGCTGACGTGTCCCCACAACCTTGCCGCGTGGACCCTGGCGCCCGCGATTGCAGGCTTTATCGAGCGCCATCCTGCGGTGAAGTTCGACGTGAATGTCGTCGACCGCGTTGTCGATCTGGTGGAGGAAGGGTTTGACCTGGCGATACGTGTCGGCGCGGTTCGCAGCGAACTGCTTGTCGCGCGCAAGCTTGGCGTGACGGAACTGGTCCCCTGCGCTTCGCCCGCTTACCTCGCTGCGCGCGGCGAGCCCAAGCGGGTTGCCGACCTCGTCGAGCACCGCGCGATGACCTATGCGTATGCACCGACGCCGCGCGTGTGGCAGTTCACCGACGCAGAGGGCCAGCCGCATGAGGTGCGCGTGCAAGGGCCGCTGCACGCCAACAGCGACGAACTCGCGATCGGTGCCGCGATGGCCGGACTGGGCATCGCCTTCGAGCCCGAGTACGTGGTGCGCGCAGCGCTCGCGGACGGGCGGCTCGTGCGCGTGCTGCCCGCGTTTCGCGGCCCCGTGCTGGACATCTGGGCCGTGTATCCAAGCCGCCGGCACCTGTCGGCCAAGGTGCGCCTGTTCGTCGCGCATCTCGCCGGGATCTTTGCCGCCGGGCACGGCGCTCTGCAGCCGCCGGCGACGGCGCCGCGTGCAGCGCGTCGACGCGCCTGATCGCATCGCAGCAATAGACGCGGCCCTCTAAAAACTGCCTTCGGCAGGAGGCGGATGCGCGAAAAAAAATAGTACGATCGTTCGAAATTTACCGAACGATCGTCAGGCGCTGCCCGGATGTCCGTCGCCACTCTGCTGCAAACCCTCGTCGCCAGCGCACGCGCATCCGGCGCGCGCGCGCGCAAGGGCGACGTCACGCGCGCGGCGATCGTCGAGGCGGCGCTGGCGATCGCGCGCCGCGCCGGGCTCGAGGCCTTGACGATCGGCGCGCTCGCCGAACAGATGCGGATGAGCAAGAGCGGTGTGTTCGCGCATTTCGGCGCGCGCGAGGAGCTGCAGCTCGCGGTGCTGAAGGAATACGCGGTGCGCTTCGTCGGCGAGGTGCTGCGGCCGGCGGTGCGCAGGCCGCGCGGCCTGCCGCGTCTGCAGGCCATCCTCGACAACTGGCTCTCACTGCTGGCGCGCGAGGTCGAGCAGGGCTGCCTGATGATCGGCGGCGCGAGCGAATACGACGACCGCCCCGGGCCGCTGCAGGACGCAATGGTCGCCATCATCGGCGGCTGGCGCGACGAGTTGACGCGCGCGATCACGGCCGCGAAAGACAACGGCGACCTGCGCGAAGACACCGATCCGCGCCAGCTGGCGTTCGAGATCTACGGCGTGATGCTCGCCTTCCACCAGTCCGCGCGCCTGCTGCGCGCTGCCGACAGCTACAAGCGTGCGCGTGCCGCCCTGGCGCGCCTGCTGCGCGACGCGGCCGCGCATCCATCGCCGTTGAAACCGAATCGGGCGCCGCGCCGCCCCAAGCCCAATTCGCCGACCAGATCGGCCCAAGTGCAGGTGCGACGCGCAGCGTCGCGTACACGAAGGACGTAACGCGCAAGGAGCAGTCATGGCTGTTTACAACCCCCCGTCACGCGACCAGCAGTTCGTGATCCACGAAGTGATCGGCGCAGCGGACCAATACAAGGCGATGCCGCGTCACCATGAGGTCGACGCCGACATCATCAACCACGTGCTCGAGGAGGCCGGCAAGTTCTGCGCCGAGGTGCTGCTGCCGATCAACCAGTCCGGCGACGAAGAGGGCTGCGCCTACGACCCGGAGACGCACGCGGTGCGGGCGCCGAAAGGGTTCCGCGAGGCGTATGACCAGTTCCGCGCCGCGCATTGGCAGGGGCTCGCGGCCGAGCACGAATACGGCGGGCAGGGCCTTCCGCACCTGCTGCAGATCGCGCTGTACGAGATGCAGTATTCGACCAATCAGTCGTGGGCGATGTATCCGGGGCTCACGGTCGGCGCCTATGAGTGCCTTCTGGTGCACGGATCCAGGGAGCAGAAGGACCTGTACCTGCCCAAGCTCACATCGGGCGAGTGGACCGGCACGATGTGCCTGACCGAGCCGCACTGCGGCACCGACCTGGGCATGCTGCGCACCAAGGCCGAACCCCAGCCCGATGGCAGCTACCGGCTCACCGGAGAGAAGATCTTCATCTCTTCGGGCGAGCACGACCTGTCGGACAACATAGTGCATCTGGTGCTGGCGCGGCTGCCTGACGCACCGGCCGGCACCAAGGGAATCTCGCTGTTCGTCGTGCCGAAGTTCGTGCCGCAGGGCAAGGGCGGCGACGCCAAGGTCGGCGCGCGCAATGGCATCCATTGCGGCGGCCTCGAGCACAAGATGGGAATCCACGGCAACTCGACCTGCCACATGGTCCTCGACAAGGCGACCGGCTGGCTGATCGGCGAGCCGAACAAGGGCTTGAACGCGATGTTCGTGATGATGAACGGCGCGCGGCTCGCCGTCGGCGTGCAGGGCCTCGGCATCACCGAGGCGGCGTACCAGAACGCAGTCGTCTACGCGCGCGACCGCATCCAGGGCCGTTCGCTGACAGGCGCGAAACAGCCCGACAAGCCGGCCGATCCGATCATCGTTCACGCCGACGTGCGGCGCATGCTGCTGACCGCGCGCGCGTATGCGGAAGGCGGCCGCGCGTTCTCGTACTGGGTCGCGTTGCAAGCGGACAAGCAGCTGCACCACCCGGACGAGGAGCAACGCAAGTTCGGCGCCGACATGATGGCGCTGATGACCCCGGTGGTGAAGGCGTTCCTGACCGACAACGGCTATCAGTGCGCAACCGAATGCATGCAGGTGTTGGGCGGCCACGGCTACATCCGCGCCAACGGCATGGAGCAGCTGGTGCGCGACGCGCGCATCAACATGATCTACGAGGGCACCAACGGTATTCAGGCCCTGGATCTGATCGGACGCAAGGTGCTGATGGACAACGGTGCGAAGCTGCGCAAGTTCGGCAAGCTGGTGCAGGACTTTATCGAGGAGCACGGCACATCGACCGAGATGAACGATTTCGTCACGCCGCTGGCGGACCTCGGTGACAAGGTGACCAAGCTGACGATGGAGCTCGGCATGAAGGCGTTCCAGAACCAGGACGAAGCCGGCGCGGCGGCCACGAGCTATCTGCGCGTGATCGGCCATCTTTGCTTCGCCTACTTCTGGGCGCGGATGGCGCGCGTGGCGCTGACCCGGGTGCAGCAGGATGGCGAACAGGTCGACCCGTTTTATACCGCCAAGCTCGCGGTCGCGCGCTTCTACTTCCAGCGCCTGCTGCCCGAGACCGCGTATCACATCCGTGCGGCACGGTCCGGCGCGAAGAACGTCATGGAATTGCCGGCGGAGATGTTCTGAAAGCCGTTGCTCGTTGTCCGTTGCTTGTTGCTCGTTGGTCACGGCACACGGAGCTATCAACGGACAACGGACAACGGTGAACGAGCAACGGTTTCAAATGGAGAAAGAGATGACCAACAACAATTTCATCGTCCGCAAGGTTGCCGTTCTCGGCGCCGGCGTGATGGGGGCGCAGATCGCCGCGCATTGCGTGAACGCGAAGGTGCCGGTGGTGCTGTTCGATCTGCCCGCGAAAGAGGGGCCGAAGAACGGCATCGTCTTGCGCGCGATCGACGGGCTGAAGAAACTCAGCCCCGCGCCGTTCGGCAACAGGGACGACGCGGTCCACATCGAGGCGGGCAATTACGACGAGCACCTCGAATTGCTGAAAGGCTGCGACGTGGTGATCGAGGCGATCGCCGAGCGCATGGACTGGAAGCACGACCTGTACAAGAAGGTCGCGCCATACATCCGCGCCGACGCGATCTTCGCGTCGAACACCTCGGGCCTGCCGATCGCCAAGCT
>JBLMYK010000089.1:0-4830 GCA_050258235.1 Gemmatimonadota bacterium
CCCGGCATGCTCATGCAGACGACCCGATCTTGCCGGATTTCGTTCCCCGATGTCGGCGGGCACCGGTACCCAGACGACGGGGTGGTCCGGGCGCGAACTGTCGACCTTGTGTGTCGCTGCGATCGACAGAATGCTGAGCGAAGAAACGCGAGCTGGCCGGTCCAGGCATTTTCCAAAGTGTCTTCGAACGCGGAGCCGCCCGTTACTCCGGGTCGTGGACTCGCAGGCCGAAGATTCCGATCTCGGATAGGCTGCCCACCCGTCCGTCGATCAATGTTCTGGGAGATCTCCATGCCGAACCACGTCGAAGATATCGCGACTCGCCTGGCGGCCGAAGACGCGGTCGTTCGCATGTTCGTCGCGACCGACGAACGCGACTGGCGAACGCTGGAATCCTGCTTCACAGATCCGTTCACGCTTGACATGACTTCGATGGTGGGAGGAAGTCCGCAGGCCATGTCGCCGCGCCAGGTGGCGCAGGCATGGGCCGAGGGCTTCAAGCCGCTCGATCACGTGCATCATCAGATCGGCAACCTGCGCATCACCCTTGCGGGGCAGGAAGCGCTGGTGCGGTGCTACGGCGTCGCATTCCATCACCGGGCGTCGGTGACACGGGCCCTGAAATCGCGGATCTTCGTCGGCACGTACGACATACGCCTGCGGCGAAGGGGCGCGGACTGGTTGATCAGCGAGCTCAAGTTCAATCTCAGGTTCATCGACGGCAATCTGGAACTCGAGAAAGCAACCTGAGATGCACGGCATCGCACGATGACCATCGCATTTCTCGACGTCGACTACACAGGCACGGGCGCGCGAGCAGCGTGCGTGCTGGCCGAGTCCTGGGACGACGAGGTGCCGAGTTCCACGTACGTGCAGGACATCGAAGCCGTGGCACCGTACGAGTCGGGCAGTTTCTATCGTCGCGAGCTGCCCTGCCTGCTCGCGGTACTTCGCCGTCTGCCGACGCTGCCGCGGGCGATCGTCATCGACGGCTACGTTTGGCTGGCGCCCGAACGCCCCGGGCTCGGCGCGCGACTGTTCGAAGCGCTGGGAGGAAGCACGCCGGTGGTCGGTATCGCCAAGACGCTCTTCGCGGGCGTCGATACGTACTCAGGCGTCGTTCGGGTTCTTCGCGGCGCATCGCGCAGTCCGCTCCTCGTCACCGCCATCGGTATCGACCCGGAAGTCGCGGCGCAATGCGTCCGTGACATGGCGGGAAGACACCGCATTCCGCAGATGATGAAGATCGTCGATCGTCTCGCCCGAGGCAGAGCATCCTCCTGACCGACCGGTCGATTCGTCGTCGCCCCTGGGCTCCGCGGTTGTCGGCAATAATCGGCGCGAGAAGTTGGATGAGGAAACGACCCGATCACTGCGGACAGAATCCCACCGATGACAGACAATCAGTCGCTTCCTTCAGTGAATCGGACTCCGGAACGAGCCGCCATGCCCCTGCACATCGGCATCGTCGCCTGCTCCGCCGAAGGCGCGGCACTGTGTTATCGGACGGTCTGCGCGGAAGGCGCGCAGCTTCTCGGCGGCCACGCCCATCCCGAAATCTCGATGCACACGCCCTCGTTCGCGGACTACATGAACTGCATCGACCGCGGCGACTGGCGAGGTGTCGGCGAGGTGATGCTGCGATCGGCGCACAAGCTGGCGACCATCGGCGCCGATTTCCTCATCTGCCCGGACAACACCATCCACCAGGCATTCGACCACGTCGAAGCCCGCTCGCCGCTGCCCTGGCTGCATATCGCCGATGTCGTCGCCGCGCAGGCTGCGAAACGCGGATTCCGACGTCTCGGGTTGACCGGGACGCGCTGGCTGGTCGACAGCGAGGTCTACCCGGAAAAGCTGTCGGCGCGCGGGATCGGGTACGTGCGGACGGACCGCGCCGAAAGCGAAGAGATCAACCGCATCATCATGGAAGAACTGGTCGGCGGAGTCTTCAAGCCCGAGGCGGCCGAATATTTCCAGCGCGTGATCCGGCGGATGAAGGACGGGGGCTGCGACGCTGTCGTACTCGGCTGCACCGAGATCCCGCTGATCATCAACGATGCGAATTCGCCGCTGCCGACACTCGACTCGACGCGCCTGCTTGCGCGGGCCGCGCTGCAACGAGCGATCGAGGGTCGGTCGCAGCGAGACAGGTGAATTCAATGCCGGATCCGCTCCTGCGGAGTGCGCCGCGAATTCACGACTGATCGGAGGCTGCTATGCGCGACGTCGACCTGCTCGTCAGGGCCGGCTTTCTGTATCCGATGTCGGCGGGTCTGCCCATCCTGCGCGACGCAGAGGTCGCTATTGCCGGGGATCGCATCGTTCACGCCGGCCCGCGTGCGCCCGAGGGCACATGGCGCGCGCGGCGCGAGATCGGCGGTCCGAATGCCGCGGTCCTGCCGGGCTTCGTGAACGCGCACACGCACACCGCCTCGATTGTCTTCCGCGGCCGCACCGACGACGCGGACGGACGGGTTGGCCTGTACGACGTCGCCTTCCGGATGGAGAAGTCGATCGGGCGCGAAGAATGGCGCGACCTCGCGTGGGCCGGCACGGTCGAAATGATTCGCTCCGGATTCACGACGATCAACGATCTGTGGTACGCACCGGACCTTCTGGCGGAAGCCTGCGCGACGAGCGGACTGCGCGCCGTGATCGCCAACAAGGTGTTCGACGTCGCGCTCGAGCGGCTGTCGGTCGATGACTACACGCACTACCCCGAGATCGGCGAGCAGCGCCTGCGTGAAGGCGTGGACTTTGCCGAGCGTTGGCACGGGCGCGAGGGCGGCCGCATTCAGGCCCGGCTCGGCCCCCATGCCAGCGACACCTGCGCGCCGGAGCTGCATCGGCAGCTGCGCGCCGAGGCGAACCGCCTGAAGATCGGGCTGCACATTCACGCCGCGCAGTCGCGCCGCGAAGTGGACGAGATTCAAAGGACGCGCGGGCGCGGTCCGCTGGAATATCTGCACGAACTCGGCGTGCTCGCGCCGGACGTCGTCGTCGCACACCTGAGCTTCGCCACCGACGCCGATCTGGATGCGGTGGCGGCCAGCGGGACCGCGTATGCGCACTGCCCCACCATCTACCCGCGGCGCGGTTGGTATCCGCGCTTTGCCGAGGTCGTCCGGCGCCGAATCCCAACCGGGTTCGCCACCGACTGGATGCAGAACGACCCTTTCGAGGCGATGCGCAACGCGGTCAACGCGCTGCGCCTGATGGCCGGCGATGCCGGCGCGATGACCTGCGCCGAAGCACTGTGGTACGCGACGATGGGGGCGGCGCGCGTAATGGGACTGGATGCCGAGATCGGTTCGCTGGAAGCAGGAAAGAAGGCGGACCTCATCGTCGTCGATCTCGACCGCCCTCACCTGCAGCCCTTCTATGGCGATTACGCGGCACTCGTCTATTACGCCCGCGCCGACGACGTGGTGACCAGCGTCATCGATGGGCGCATCGTGCTGGACGGCGGTCGCGTCGCCGCGGTCGACGAACAGCAGATCCACCGCGCGATGTGCGCACATGCCTCCTCCTGGCGGGCCCGACTTGTGGAGTTGCGAGCGCTCCCGGCTTCGAGTTGACCGCGCGGCGGCGCGTCAGTGAAACACGATCGTTCGGCCGCGGTGCACGATGATCTTGTCCTGCAGGTGATTCCAGATCGCGCGTGACAAGACGATCTTCTCGATATCGCGTCCCAGCCGGATCAGATCCTGCACCGTATCCCGGTGTGATACGCGCATCACGTCCTGCTCGATGATCGGGCCGGCGTCCAGCGCCTCGGTCACGTAATGCGCGGTTGCACCGATCATCTTGACGCCGCGAGCGCGCGCCGAATGGTAGGGACGCGCACCCGGAAACGCAGGCAGAAATGCGTGGTGAATGTTGATGATCCGGTTTTCATAGGCCCGTATGAAGCGATCCGAGACGATCTGCATGTACTTCGCCAGCACCACCAGATCGATCTTGTATTCGGCAAGCAGCGCCAGCTGCGCCGTCTCGACCTCGGCCTTGTTGTCGTTTGTCATCGGCATGACGCGGAAGGGGATGCCGAACCGGTCCGCGACCGGCTGCAGATCCGGGTGGTTGGCAACGATCACCGGAATCTCGACGGGCCACTCGCCGGAGTAGGTACGCGCGAGGATGTCGTACAGACACCAGGGCTCCCTGGATACGAACGCGGCCATGCGCCGCGGACGGTCGGAGAAGCTCAGCGACCAATATGCGTCTCCACCGCCGACCATCGGCTGCAAGTGACTGCCGATCTCACCGTCGGCAACGGTGAAGTTCGCCAGTTCCCACTGCAGACGCGTGTAGTAGCGACTGATCTCGTTGTCCACGTAATGGTCGTGGTACACGATGCGACCGCCGTTTGCCTGCACGAAGCGCGTCAGGTCGGCCGCCAGCCCCGCACGCAGGTCGCAATGCAGCAACAGCGTTGCCGAACGGCTGTTGGCCATGTCGCGCATCTGTTCCATCACGGAATCCCCGCAGACAGCTTCAGGCTGGTGAAATGCTCCCGGCGATTCTGCTTGGAGTTCAGCCGTTCCGCCACTGCCGGCTGGCGGCCGACGCGAGTGACCTCGGAAGCAATCACCCGCGTGCGCTGCGCGAAACGGCGGGCCATCTCGGTTCAGCGAAACGCGCCGGCCTTCTTCCAATACGGGCACCCGAGATCTTGATGCCCGCAACAACGATTTGGTGTGGGGCAAACTGGTTACTGGCGATCGATGTGGCCTTGCCGACCCAAGACATGGCCCGACGCGCGACGACGAGAGAGAATTTGATTACCCGCCGCCATCTCACGGACCCGCGAGGCTTTCGCGATGATCA
>JBLMYK010000090.1:0-2672 GCA_050258235.1 Gemmatimonadota bacterium
GCTATCCGTTCGCCGCGCGCTGGTGGGAAAAACTTGCGCATCGTGCGGACGCTGCTTCACGCGATAGTCGGCTTCCCGCTTTGCAGCAATCGGCCGCCACGTCGAAGGGCCGGTCGGGCACCGGTCCGCTGCCTCGCGGATCTCTATCGTGCCCGCAGAGGCGCGCGCAGCCAGACCACGATGCCGGCAAGTACCAGGCCCAGCGCGGGCCACGGCAGCCAGCGCCACGCGCCGCCGCCCGCGCGCAGCACTTCGACCTCCTGCACGTAGATCGTTTCGCAGGCGCCGTTGCCGGTGTCATCCCGCGTGAGGCTCGTCCCGCGCCTGAACGCGAAGCCATGGTTGTGCCCGTACTCCGCAAGCCAGCCGCGGATGCGCACCTGATCGCCGATGCGCACGTCGCGCAGCTTGGCGACGATTGACGGACGATCCGCCAGGAGGTGATTGTTCGACAGCGCGCGCATCGAAAAGCGTCGCCAGCTCTCCTCCGACCGCGCGTGCGCGTAGCAGACGAATTGCCCGCTCGAGAAGTCGAGCCCGACATAAGCGCCGCTCGCGACGTTCTCCGCGAACACGACGCAAAGATCGACGACGTTCAGGCGATCGTTCGCCGCCTTGTGGATCCAGTCCCACCAGGCGCTGGAATCGTGCGAGCTGACGACCAGCCCCCGGATCTCGTAGTCGGCGACCGGTTTGACCGTGTAGGTAATCCCGCCTACGGTCGTGCCGAATGGCGCCGCCTGCGTCGGTATTTGCGCCGGCTCGTCGCGCAGGTCCGGGAGAAGCTCGGCAGGGCTCGGCAGCGCATGCCGCAACGACAGGGAAAGCGCCAGCACAACGGCGCCGGTCACCATCAGGACGATTCCGAACCGGGCCTGCATCGCGTGAGGCTACAACGACGGCAAGACGATCGTGCAATCGCGGCGAAACGATGCGATCGGACCGGGCGTACAGCCGCCCGGAATCACGATATGCGGTTGACGCCTTCGCGGCGCCCGACCTGGCCGCGCATCCGCTGCTACGCGGACTGCGGCACCACGGCAGTCGCCTCGAGCTCGATCTTGCCCGGGTTGTCGAGCAGGTCGGACACGAAGATCATGCTCATCGCCGGGAAGTGCTTGCCCATGTGCTTGCGCCAGATCGCGCCCAGGTCCCTGCGTGCGGCCAGGTACGCGGGCTTGTCGCAGCAGTACGCGGTGATGCGGCAGATGTGCTGCGGCTGCCCGCCCGCCTTGGCCAGAACCGCGAGGATGTTCTGCAGCGCCTGCTCGAACTGCGGCGCGATCTCCTCGGAATGGAACTTCTGCTGCGCGTCCCAGCCGACCTGGCCGGCGATGAATACGATGCGGCCGGCTTCGACCGCGATTCCGTTCGAATAGCCGATCGGCGGCGCCCAGCCGTCGGGAAGCAGGACCTCCATCGGTTGCTCCTTCAGTCGCTGTAACGCGGTGGATCGGGATCGTCGGCCCAGTTGCGGTCCGGCTGCGGCACTTTCTCAAGCCAGGCCTTCACCAACGCCACGTGCTCGGCCTCTTCGGCCTGCAGTTCCAGCGCGGCGCGACGCACCGAATCACTCGCCGCTACCCGCGCCAGCTCGGCGAAGAAGCGCTCGGCGCGCTGCTCGGCGGCGAGCGCAAGCTGCAGCGCATGCCACGGCTGCATCAGGTAGTGGACCTCGTCGATGGGCACGGTCTCGGGTGCTTCGAACCCCGCCCAGCGCATCGCTCCCGGCGGCACCGGCGGCGCGTCCTTCCAGCCCATCTCGGCCATGATCTGCTGCGCGTGCTTGGTTTCGTAGCCCGCCATGGTGCGGAACATCGCCGCCACCTCGCGGTTGTTGTGAACTTCCATCGCGTCGGCGAATTCGGTGTAGCGCTCGGCCGCCTCGCGCTCCATCGCGAGCGCCTGCGCCATGAATTCCTCCAGCGTGGCCGGCGCGTTCGCGATCGCGCCGGATTCTGAATTCAGCTGGGTCATAGTTCGAACTCCGCTTCGAGGTCGGATACCTTGCACTTGGGCGCGCCGCTGCGGTAGTGCGGATACGGCTGGCGGCTGCCGGCGTACAGCACGCCGATGTTGAAACCGTCGTCGGTCATGATCCGGCGCGCGGCACGCGCCGGATCATCGGTAGGCTCCACCGGCGCCGCATGCACCATCGATTTCCACTCGCGCTGCTCCGGGCGGAACGTCACGCAGGGGCTCATGATCTCGACGAACGAGAAACCCGGGTGCCGAATCGCCTGCGCGATGATGTCCGCGCAGCCGTTCGGATCGCCGGAAAACGCGCGCGCAACGAAGCTGGCGCCCGCGGCCAGCGCGATCACCAGCGGATGGAACGACCGGATCCCGGTGCCGCCCGGCGCAAGCTTGTTGTCCCAGTCGGGCTCGGTGGTCGGCGACGCCTGTCCCTTGGTCATGCCGTACACGTGGTTGTCCATCACGATGTAGGTCAAGTCGACATTGCGCCGGCACGCATGCATGAAGTGGTTGCCGCCGATCGAGAATCCATCGCCGTCACCGCCGGCGACCAGCACCGTCAGGTCGGGACGCGCGACCTTCAGGCCAGTTCCGGCCGCCAGCGCACGGCCGTGCACGCCATGGAATCCGTAGCACGAGGTGTAGGCGGGAATCCGCGACGAGCAGCCGATCCCCGACACGACGGCGACCTGGTG
>JBLMYK010000091.1:0-26500 GCA_050258235.1 Gemmatimonadota bacterium
CGCATCTCGGAGAGCGACCGATCCTGATCAGCGCGTCGGTGCCGCCCGACCAGCTCGCGCGCACTCAGGCAGCGCTTGGGCGCGAGCGCGCAGCCACGCTGGTCGAGGATGCCTTCCGCGACATCGCACGCGAACTCGCGGCAGCGGGTGTGCGGCGCTTCGTGGTGGCCGGCGGCGAGACTTCAGGGGCGGTCGTCGAATCGCTCGCCGGGGTGCTCGGGTTCCAGGCGCTGGCGGTGGGGACCGAAATCGCACCCGGCGTGCCGTGGATGACGTCGGTCGACGGCGAGGCGGTCGCGCTGGCGCTGAAGTCCGGCAATTTCGGCGGCGCGGACTTCTTCACGCGCGCATTCGAGGTCCTGACATGACCGAGGCGCAACTGCGCGAGCAGATCGTTCGCGTCGCCCGCTCGATGTACGAGCGCGGGCTCACGCATGGCTCGACCGGCAACATCAGCGTGCGGCTGGAGGACGGCTGGCTGATGACGCCAACCGGATCGAGCTTCGGCGATCTCGATCCGGCGCGTTTATCGAAGCTCGGACCCGACGGACGACTTCTGGCGGGAGATGCACCGACCAAGGAGGCCTTCCTGCATCGCGTGATGTACGAAAAGCGGCCCGGCAGCGGTGCGGTCGTCCATCTGCATGCGACGCACTCGGTCGCGGTGTCGGTGCTCGACGGTGTGAACGCGGAAGACGTGCTGCCGCCGCTGACCGCCTATTACGTGATGCGTGTCGGCCGGCTGCCGCTTGTGCCGTACTTTGCGCCGGGCGATCTTCTGCTCGCGCAGGCCGTGCGCGAGCAGGCCGGTCGGCATCACGCGTTGCTGCTGGCGAACCACGGCCCGGTGGTTGCGGGTTCAACTCTGGCAGCGGCGGCGGACGCGATCGAGGAACTCGAAGCGACGGCAAGGCTTTATCTGCTGCTGCGGCACGAACACGTGCGCCTGCTAACCACGGAGCAGGTCGCAGAACTGCGTACGCGGTATCCGGCGCAATGACTGGCGCACGATTCGGCGGGACGGCTTAACCCGTAGCGCGATCAGCCGTTCGGCCGTCCACCGTCTCGCGCTCCGCCCGTTAGTCTTTGCATACGCAACCTGCAAGGACGACGCCATGAGAAAACTGCTCGTCGCGGCGATCGCCGCGGCCGCGATCGCGCCCGCTGTTCACGCGACCGACATCGGAGTGTCGATCGGGATCAGCCAGCCCGGCGTGTACGGTCGCATCGACATCGGCCGCTTCCCGCAGCCGGCGGTTGTC
Source organism: Gemmatimonadota bacterium (assembly GCA_050258235.1). Classification (GTDB taxonomy): domain Bacteria; phylum Pseudomonadota; class Gammaproteobacteria; order Burkholderiales; family Burkholderiaceae_F; genus JAKOQB01. The sequence goes on from JBLMYK010000091.1 coordinate 1,263, forward strand.
GTGCCGCAGCCGGTCATCATCGCGCCGCCGCCGGTGGCCGTGGTGCGGCCGCAACCCGTATATCTTTGGGTGCCGCCGGGCCATCGCAAGCACTGGTCGAAGCATTGCAGTGAATACAACGCGTGCGGCGTACCGGTGTACTTCGTCCGCGATGACTGGTACGAACAGCATGTGCGCTATGCAGAAGCGGGACCGGGTCGCGGCGGAGACGATCGCGGTCCCGGCAAGGGCCACGGCAGGGGTCGCGGCAAGGGCAGGGACTGACGCCGCGCCCCGGCACGCTGGCCCTCAGATCTTCTGCGCGCGCCCTTCCCAGAAAGGCGCGCGCATTTCGCGCTTCAGCGTCTTGCCGGCCGCACTGCGAGGAAAGTCGCGCATGATCAGCACGCGGCTGACGCGCTGGTAGCGCGCGCCGACGCGCTCGTTGATCCAGTCGCGCAGGTCTTCCTCGGTGACCTCGCCGTGCTCGTGCAGGATCACCGCCGCGACCGGCGTTTCGCCCCACTTGTCGTCCGGGATGCCGAACACCGCCACCTCGCGCACGGCGGGATGCCGCGCGACGACTTCCTCGACGTCCTTCGGATACACCTTCACGCCGCCGGAGTCGATCATGTCCTTCTTGCGGTCGACCAGGTGCAGGTAGCCTTCATCGTCCAGGTAGCCCATGTCGCCGGTGAAGAGCCAGCCGTCGCGGACCGCCTGCGCGGTCAGATCGGGCCGCTTGTAGTAGCCGGTCATCAGATACGGCCCGCGCCCGGCGATCTCGCCGACCTCGTTCGGCTCCGCGTCCGAGCCGTCCTCGCGAACGATCCGCATCTCGTTGAATGCGGCCGGAATGCCGACCGAGCCGCTCTTGCGAACCGAATCGGTCACGTCGAGGATGGTGATGAAGCCCTCGGTCAGCCCGTACAGCTCGTAGAAGCGCCCCGGCAGCAGTCGGTTCAGCCTGTCCTTCTGCTCCTGGTGCAGCGGCGCGCCCAGCGACAGGATCATCTGCAGCGATGCGAGCCGGTCGGGCGCGAAATTCGGCGCGTCGAGGAGTGCCACGATCTGCGCCGGCACCATCATCGTGTGCGTCACCTTGTGGCGTGCGACCAGTTCGATCATCTCGACCGCGCTGAACTGCCGCGCCAGCACGTAATGCGCGCCGAGGTGGAAGCAAGGCATCAGCGTGACGTAGGCGCCGTTGAACACGATGGCGCCCGTATGCAGCACGACCGATTCCGGCGTCATCCGCCACGCGGATGCCAGCAGCGTGCAATACATCGCGCGCACCCGGTGCGGATGCATGATTCCCTTCGGCAGCCCGGTGGTGCCGCTCGTGTACATGATGTTGAACAGGTCGTCCGGCGCGACGCGTGCCGCGGGCGGTGCCGCGGAAGCGGCTTCGCGCAGCGACGCCAGTTCCAGGCAGCCGGGCGCCTGGCCGTCGACCAGCAGGATGCGTTCGCGCAGCGGGGGCGGCAGGTCCGCGCGGATGCTGTCGATGACCGGCAGCATCGACCTCTGCGTGACCAGCGCACCCGGTTCTGCGTCCCGCAGCAGCGACAGCAGGCCCGGCCCCATCAGCAGCGGCGACAACGGGACGTTGGCGGCGCCGAGCGACGGCGCGGCCCAGAGAAGCTCGACCAGCTCGCGGCAGTTGCCCAGCACGGTGGCAACCTTGTCGCCGTGGCCGATGCCGAGCGCGGCCAGCGCGTGCGCGGTGCGGTTCACCCGTGCGGCAAACTCCGCGTATCCGTGCGTCTCTCCTTCGAAGGTCAGCGCGGGACAGGCAGCGCGAAACCGCGCGTGCCGGTTGACCAGCGTCGCGAGCTGAAGCATCCTGACCTCCGCGTTTTGGAGATGTTCGCCAGTCTGCTGCGTTCGGCCAAAAGCGCAAGGGGAGGGGGCGGTTTGCGCTCGGTCAAGCGACCAGGCGCACGGCCGCCGTACCGTCAGGCATCGGAATCCGGGAGTGCGTCATGGCTGCCGTCGCGAACACGTTCAAACACACCGACATCCTGGTCGGCTTCAAGCCGATCGACGACCTGCATCGCGAGTTCCAGGCCATCCTCGACGCGCTGAACGACCCTGCTGAGGCCGAGTACGGCGAGGACCTGCTGGCGCTGCACGAGCACCTGCTGCGCCATTGCGCGACCGAAGAGCAGTTCATGCTGCAGGAGAACTATCCGCACTACGAGCGCCACAAGCGGGCGCACGAGCACCTGCTCGAATCGGTGGCCGAGGCGCGCCGCCGCTTCGACGCCAACGACATCGATGGCGTGCATCGCTTCTCCACCGGGCTGATCAGCTGGTTCGCGATCCACGCGCAGACCGAGGACGCCGAACTGGCGGGTTTCCTCAAGGGCGTCGCGTAGTCGATGGCGCAGGCGGCGCCGCGCGTCGGCGCGGTGGGCTGGCCCGAGATCGACGCGCTGCACGTCGAGTTCGAGCAATGCGTCGATGAACTTCGTGCCGCTCCAGACGCGCTGCTTAGCGAAGCGCTGGATGCGCTGGAGGCGCACCTGCAGCGCCATTTCGGCGCCGAAGAACGCCTGATGCAGCAGTGTTCCTTGCCGGTGCTCGGCTGCCACAAGCGCGAGCACGACATGGTGGCCGACGTTCTGCGCCAGGTGCGGCAGCGTCACGCGCAAGGCGACGTCTCTGTCGTGCGGCGGCTGATCGACGAGCTGCCGCAGTGGTTCGAGGTGCACGCGGGCACGCACGACACCGCGCTGGCGGACTTCCTGAAGGCAGCGCACGCCGGCGCGGCTGCGTCCGCCTGACGCGTCGCGAAGGCGATCAGCCGCGTGGCGGGTCGTGCAGCCGGCCGGCGTAGATGCCGGGCGTCGATCCCTCGATCGGCATTGCGCCGACCGTCTTCGCATAGAACCCGGCCGGGCCGACGCCGCCGATGATCGAATACGCGTAACCCTGTGCGCGCTGCGCGTGCAGCGCCGCCAGCAGCAGCGCTCGGCCGATGCCGCGCCCGCGCTCGGCCTGCAGCACCGCGGTCGGACCGAAGAAGTTGCGGCAGATGCCGTCATAGCAGGCGAAGCCGAGCAGGTCCTGTCCACGCAGCGCGATGAAACAGCTGATCGGCAGGCGCGCGAACGTGGCTTCGACCTCGGCCGCCCACGCGGCGACGTGGATTTGCACCCAGGCCATCACCGGCGGCTTCTCGGCCAGAATCGCGCGCCGGACCTGCACGCCATTCACTGCCAGTGCGCCGAGCTCCCCTTCCAGCGGGGGCAGCTCGTACAGCCTGACCAGCATGTCGGCCATGGTCGCCTACCGCGACTGCACCGCTTCGACTTCCTCGGTGGCGAAATCTCCCGGCATCACGATCTCGAGCAGTTCGACGTCATCGCTGTGGCCGATCTCGCGATGGCGGATCGACGGCGGCTGGTACACGCTCGATCCCGCTTCAAGCCGCACGTTTCCCTGGCCCTCGTATTCGAACTCGATCCAGCCCTTGAGCACGTAGACGAACTGGAACGAGGTTCGATGCAGATGCGGCCTGCCCTCGAACGTCGCACCGGGCACCGCGCGGATCACGTGCGCGACGACCCGGCCGTCGGTCGCGGCGCGGATGCCGAGATCGCGATACGCGAAGAACGGCCGCAGGCCGTCAGTCGTGAACGTTGCGTCGCGCAGATGGCTTGCCGCGAACTTCGTGGAATCGTCTGGGCCGTCGGGCCGCGCAGACGTCGGCGCCTGCGGCCGATGCTCGGCGAGAAAGGCCGCTCCGCGCGGCGTCACCGCGACGAAGGTGCCGACGCCGTTCCGATGCTGGCGGTCGACGAATCCGCGCTCGTTCGCCTCCTCCCACACCGGCAGCCGCGGGCACGACGTGCGCCATGCGTCGATGACTTCCGGGTAGGGTCTAGGCCGAGGTCCGATCCACTCGAGAAGATCCAGGACCAGCGCATCCACTGTGCTCGACATCTCACCTCCGCTGTCACTGAATGCAGGAACGACGAGGGGCGAGCTTACGCGGTCGGATCGAGCTTCACATAGAGGCGCTTGTTGATGCGGCCCTTGTTTTCGGTACGGATGATCGAGAAGCGGCCGATCTCGTGCGTCGAATGCACGTGCGTGCCGCCGCAGGCCTGCGCATCGAAGCCGACGATCTCGACCACGCGCACGCGGCCGTCGACCGCCGGCGGTCGCGCGTCGAGCGTGCGCAGCAGGTCGCCGCGCCGCGCGAACTCCTGCGCGGGCAGGTGGTAGGCGCGAATCGCAAGCCCGGCCTGCAGCACCGCGTTGACCCTGGCTTCGAGTTCGCGGCACAGCTCGGGCGACAGCCGGTCGAGCTTGAAATCGATGCGCGCATAGTCGGTCGCGATCTGCGCGCCGGTGATCCACCCGCCGTAGTCGCGCAGCGCAATCGTGTTCAGCACGTGCAGCACCGTGTGATAGCGCGACAGCGCATGGCGCCGGTCGGTGGCGACCGCCAGCTCCACTTGCTGACCGACCAGTTCCGGCGGCAAGGTGTCCTTGACGACGTGCCAGATCACGCCGTCTTCGTCCGCATGCGCGCAGGCAACCTGGACCTTGGATCCGTCCGGCAAGCGGGCCGTGCCTTCGTCCGCCGGTTGTCCGCCGCCGCCCGGGTAGAAGCAGCTGCGGTCGCACGCGAACGCGCCGTCGCGCATCGCGACCACGGTCGCCTCGACACGCAGCCGGTCGGTGTCCTGCAGGTAGATGCGTTCGGTCGGCGCCACGCCGGCTACGGGGTCCGTCGCTGACCCATCTCGCGCCGGATCCAGTCGTGCAGGTGGATCATGCCGTCCTCGTGCGGCGTGTGATACGGGCCGACGTCGTCCTCGCCCGCGACCCACAGCGCGCGGCGGCCGTTGTGCAGGCGTGTGCAGACCTCCATGTCCTCGGCCGCGCTCTCGGCGTAGGCGGCCTGGTGCGCCTCGACGATCTGCGGCTCGAACGCCTTGATCTCCTCGGGGTAGTAGAACTCGACGATGTTGGTGGTGCGATCCGGGCTGCGCGGGATCAGCGTGCTGACCACGAGGCTGTACGGGTACCACTCGATCATCACGTTCGGATACAGGATCGACCACACGGTGCCGTACTTGGGCAGCATGCCGCCGGAGTACGCGAGGATCGCGTCGCGATACCTCGCGTAGTGCGGCGAGGTCTGCGACTTCAGCTCGTCCTTGATGCCGAGGATCTGGTAACTCCACGCGCGGCCAAAACCCCACTCGTAGTTGCCGGCATCGACCCAGCGCTGCAGGCCCGGGTGCATCGCCTCGACGTGATAAAGCTCGAGGAAGATCTCGAGGAAGGTCTTCCAGTTGAACGGGCATTCGTCGACCTGGATGCGATCGAAGACGTAGCCGCTGAAGTCGTAGTCTGCGGTGAGAGGGAAGTCCTTCAGGTCTTCGCTTGGGTCGCGCGGACCTGCAAACAGCAGGCCCTGCCAATTCGCGAGCGGCGTGCGCGGCAGGTCGCACTGCGGCGTGGTGTCGAAGTCCGGCGCACCGAGCAGCTTGCCGTTCAGGTCGTACGTCCAGCGATGCGCGGGGCAGACGATGTTCTGCACGTTGCCGCGCCGGTCGAGCAGCTGCGCCTGGCGGTGCCGGCATACGTTCGACAGCAGGTTGACGCCGTCGGCGCTGCGCACCAGCACCTTGCCGTTCTCGGTCCACGGCAGCACCTTGTAGTCGCCGACCTCGGGCACCATCCGCTCGTGACCGACGTAGTTGGGACCGCGGCTGAACAGCAGCAGCATCTCGCGCTCGAACCACGCGGGGTCGAGGTACCAGCTGATCGGCAGCGGATGCGTACGCTGGAGGAGCCGTGGGTCAAGATTCGATCGACGCGAAATCCTGGTCTCGGGTGCGTTCATCGTCAGGGCCTCCACGCCTGGTCCGCATTTCGGCGCGGGATCATACGCGCCGGGTTCCTCGATCAACGCGGCAGCCGCATGCGCGGCTGACCTCGGTCAACCTCGCGCCCGCGCCCACACCCAGTTGCCGACGAGCCACGTGAGCCACAGGCACACGAGCCACAGCGCGACGACGACAATGGCCCCGGCAATGCTGCGCGGGCGCGCGCGCCGCTCGGCGAGCCAGCGGTCCGCGCGCGCGCGGCTGTCGTCGAGAACGTTCGCCGGCAGCAGCCGCAGCGCGAGCCAGATCAGCCCCGACAGCAGCAGCACATCGTCGAGGTATCCGAAGATCGGCACGAAGTCGGGGATCAGATCGATCGGCGACAGCGCGTAGGCGACGACGAACGCGCCGAGCAGCCTGGCGCTCCACGGCGCCTGCGGATGGCGGTAGGCGAACCACAGCGTCAATGCATCGCGCTTCAGCCGCTGCGCCCAGTCGCGGAGACGATCGCGCAGGCTCAGCAGCGCATTCAGTTGCGTCATTCTGCAGTCGCGGGCGACTCGTTTACACAACTTTACACGGCGCAAATGCACGGGAAACCGGGCGCGATCAAAGTCGCGGCCATGGGCGACACGCGCCCGGTCAACCAGGATTGAAAGGAAACATCGATGAACGACAAGCTGGCTTCATCCGAACCGAACCACCAGTCACCCAGGAGCAGCAAGCGCCGCTGGGCGATCGCAGGAATAGGCGCCGCCTCGGTCGCCGCACTCGCTGCGATCGGGGCCGGCTGGCACGAAAGGGCAGACGCCTTCGGGCCGGGTCATCACCGCGGATTCATCGGCGGCGAATTCGGCGGTCCGGTCGACCCCGAAGCGATGGGCCGCCGGCTGGACGCGATGGTGTCGTTCGCGCTTGCCGACATCGACGCCACGGCCGACCAGAAGAGCCGCATCAGCGCCATCGCCCGGCAGGCCGCGGCCGATCTGACGCCGATGCGCAAGACGCACCGCGACCTGCGCAGCAAGTCGATCGCGTTGCTCACGCAACCGACCATCGACCGTGCGCAGCTCGAGGCGCTGCGCGCGCAGCAGATGCAGCTTGGCGATGCGGTCAGCCGCCGCATGCTGCAGGCGATCGAGGACGCGGCCGATGTGCTGACGCCGGAGCAGCGTGGCAAGCTGGCACAGAAGTGGCAGGCGCGCCATGGCAGAGGTCTGCGCTGAGCCGCGCCGCCGCGGGCGACGCACAATAGCGGCGTGCCCAAGCTCCTGCTGATCGACGACGACGCGCGCCTGGCGGCGATGGTGCGCGACTATCTGCATGGGCACGGGATCGATGTCGAGGTCGCCGGCGATGGTGCGCGCGGGCTCGCGCGCCTGGCGCAGGAGGACATCGATCTCGCGATCCTCGACCTGATGCTGCCCGACGCGGATGGACTCGACCTGTGCCGCCGCATTCGCGCGCAGAGCGGCCAGCAGGCCCAGGTGCCGATCCTGATGCTGACCGCGAAAGGCGATCCGCTCGATCGCGTGATCGGCCTGGAGATGGGCGCCGATGACTATCTTCCCAAGCCGTTCGAGCCGCGCGAGCTGCTGGCGCGCGTGCGCGCGCTTCTGCGCCGGCAGCGCCCCGTGTCGAACGATCAGGTGTTGCGCTTCGGCCGGCTGGAGATCGATCGGGGCGCGCGGCTCGTGCGCGTCGGAGCCGAACTGCGTTCGCTGACCTCGCACCAGTTCGACCTGCTGCTTGCGCTCGCCGAGCACGCGGGTCGCGTCGTCTCGCGCGACCAGCTGATGCAGTGGGTGCGCGGCGCCGCGCTGGAGGCGTTCGATCGTTCGATCGACGTTCACGTCGCGCGCCTGCGCGCGCTGATCGAGGACGACCCGCGGCAGCCGAAGCGCATCATCACCGTGCGCGGTGCCGGTTACGTGTTTGCCAAGGTGCAGGACTGATGCGCCGTCGCCATCGCCTGTACTGGCGCATCTGGTTCGCGGTGCTGGCCAGTCTGGTCGCGTTCACGCTGCTGGCGGGCGTGGCGTGGCGGGTATTCGGCGAGCGTGCGTTCGCTCCCGATCTGCGCGCATGGGCCGAGGTCGCGGGCACGCTGCTGCCAGCGGCCGACGCCCCGGTGGAGGAGCAGCGCGCGGCGCTGAATGCGTGGCACGAGAAGCTGCGCGCCGATCTCGCCCTGTATGCGGCCGACGGCGCGACGATCGCGGCGACGGCACCGGATCTGCCGCCGCCGCGCGCGAGCGACGAGTGGCTGCCGACGCGGCACGGGCCTGCCTACGCGCTGCGTCTGCCCGATGGCCGCGTGCTGGTCACCCGCAGGCATGGCGCGCGTCCGCCGCCCCCGTTCGGCCTGATGTCGACGCTGCTGCTGCTCGCGGTTGCAGTCGGGATCGGCGCGTATCCGGTCGCGCGCCGCATTACGCGCCGGCTCGAGCGCCTGCAGGTCGGCGTGGACCGGTTCGGTCAGGGCGACCTGGCGGCACGCGTCAAGGTCGAGGGAAGCGACGAGGTCGCGCAACTCGCCGCGCGGTTCAACGCGGCGGCCGAGCGGATCGAGCAGCTGGTGCAATCGCATCGAACGCTGCTGGCCAACGCGTCCCATGAGTTGCGATCGCCGCTGGCGCGAGTGCGGATGGCCGCCGAGATGCTCGGTGCGGACGCGCGGCCCAACCTGAAGCGCGAACTGGAACGGGATATCGCCGAACTCGACGCGCTGATCGAGGAGATCCTGCTTGCGAGCCGCCTGGACTCGACCGACGTGCGCAGCGAGTTCGAACGGGTCGACCTGACCGCGCTGGTGGCGGAGGAATGCGTGCGCGCCGGCGCGCAGTTCGACGCGCAGCCGGTGGCGGTCCAGGGCTCGCCTCGCCTGCTGCGCCGGCTGGTGCGCAACCTGCTCGAGAACGCGCGGCGTCACGGTCACGGTGCGCCGTTCGAGGCGAAACTGTTTGTCGATCGCGACGCCGTGCTCGACGTGTCGGACCGTGGTCCCGGTGTCGCGGTCGACGAACGCGAACGCATCTTCGAGCCGTTCTATCGTGTGCGCGGCGCGGCCGAATCGGCCGGCGGTGTAGGGCTCGGCCTTGCGCTGGTGCGCAGGATCGCCGAGCAGCACGGCGGCCGCGTTGTCTGTCTGGCCCGCGACGGAGGGGGCAGCGTGTTCCGCGTCACGCTGCCCGCGGTGGCCGGCTGAGCGCGGTGGCAGTGCGCGCGGCTCAGCCCAGCTCGTCGATCGACTTCGGCCAGCTCGCCTTCAGAAGGCGGGACAGCGCGCGATCAGCCAGGATCCGGCCGCCGGTCTGGCAGCGGGCACAGTAGTTCGTCTCGTTGTCCGCATACACGATCCGCTGCACCGGCGCGCCGCACACCGGGCACGGCTGGCCGAACCGGCCGTGCACCGCCATGGCGGGCCGGAACGCGGTGACGTCTTCCGGAAATGCGGCGGCGCTCTCGGTGCGCAGCCGTTCCGTCCATTCCGCCAGCACATCGCGGATCGCGCGGTAAAGACCTGCGATCTCATCGGCGTCGAGCGACCGCGTCAGCGCGACCGGCGACAGCCGCGCGCGATGCAGGATCTCGTCCGAATACGCGTTGCCGATGCCGGCGATCAGGTGCGGATCGGTCAGCGCGCGCTTCAGCGTGTGGTTCGCCTGCACGAGGCGCCGGCCGAATTCCTCGAGCGTCATCGCCAGCGGCTCGATGCCGCCGGCGTCGAATGCCGCCAGCGCGGCCGCGCCCCGCACCAGATGCAGCGATGCGCGGCGCTTGCTGCCGGCTTCGGTGAACGCCAGCGTGCCGTGGTCGAACGCGAACGTCGCCAGCGTTATGCGCACCGGTGGCTTCCGTCCCGGCAGCAGCCAGCGCAGCCGGCCGGCGATCATCAGGTGCAGCACCGCGTGCAGATCGTCGTCGAACGTCATCACCACGCGCTTGCCGATGCGCGAGCTGTGAACGAAGCGTCGGCCCGCAAATGCGTCCGCCTTCGGCTCGACGCTCCTCAGGACGAACGGATTGAGCACCGCAAGCCGCGCGAGCGGAGCGCCGGCGAGCAGGCGGTCAAGGTGGTCGCAGTAAACGGTGAGATCGGGCAGTTCCGGCATCGGCGGCGCGATTCGGCGAAATCATCCTGGCGGCGCTATGCTGCGCGACCAGCAAAAGGAATTTGCCATGGCTGACAACAATTCGACCCGCGATGCCCGGATGGACGTCAACGATCTGTGGCGCGAAGAGATCATCACCGACCGCAAGATCGGCATCATCCGCATGATGGTGCCCATCAAGGCGGATGGATCGGCCGATCCGGCGCGGGCGACCGTGTACACCGGCGAAGCGCAGATGATGACCAACATGGGTCCGTTGCCGATCAATTTCGACATCGAGGCGAAGTCGCTCGCCGAAGCGGTGCACGGCTATGCGGCGGCGGCCAAGGTGGCGATCGAACGCACGGTACGCGAACTGCAGGAGATGCGGCGCGAGGCGGCATCGGGGCTGGTGCTGCCCGGGCAGGGCGGATTCGGAGCGGGGGGCGGACTGCCTCCCGGCCTCGGCGGCGGCCGCGGCGGCAAGATCCAGATGCCGTAGCGGCGCGCGCCGCGATTACAGCCGGCGCGCCTCGAACGTGTTGCAGGCTTTCAGGCTGCCGGTCTCGAACCCGGTGCGAAACCAGCGCACGCGCTGCTCAGCGGTGCCGTGCGTGAACGTCTCCGGCACTGCATAGCCCTGCGCCTGCTTCTGCAGCACGTCGTCGCCGATGCGGCTGGCGGCGCGCAACGCCTCCTCCAGGTCGCCGGCTTCGAGAATCTGGCGTGAACGGTTGGCGTGGTGTGCCCAGATCCCGGCGAAGCAGTCGGCCTGCAGCTCGACGCGCACCGAGACCTGGTTGTACTGCGCGTCGCTCATCCGGCTGCGCAGCTGCGCGGTCTGCTCCGTGATGCCGAGCTGGTTCTGCACGTGGTGGCCGATCTCGTGCGCAATCACGTAGGCCTGGGCAAAGTCGCCGGCGGCGCCGAATCGCTCCTGCAGCAGGCGGAAGAACGAGGTGTCCAGGTAGACCTTCTGGTCCTGCGGGCAGTAGAACGGACCGGCCGCCGACTGACCCATGCCGCATGCGGTCGGATAAGCGTTGGTGAACAGAACCAATCTCGGCGGTCGGTAATCGCCGCCGCCCTGACGGAATAGCGCGCTCCAGGTGTCTTCGGTGTCGGCAAGCACGACTGACATGAAGCGGCCGATCTCGTCGGTCGGTTTCTTCGCTGGTCCGGCCGGCACCTGCGTCTGCGGCGGCACGCTGCTGTCGACACCATCGAGAACGCCGAGCACGACGCGCGGATCGATGCCGAGGAAGTAAGAGGCCAGCAGCGCGACCACGATCGCGCCGATGCCAAGGCCGCGGCCGCCGATCGGCAAGCCGCCACCCGCGGCGCTTTCGCCGCGCCGGTCCTCTACGTTGTCGCTTTCCCGTCCGTCCGTTCGCACCGTCGCGCTCGTCCGTGCCCGAAAGCGCATTCAAGCACAAGCGCGCCGCCTGCGACGCTGCGGACGGTCAATCGAACTCGCGGCGGTGCCAATGGCGCCAGGCGCGCGAGTGACGGGGCGGAACGACCCATGGGGCCCGATACACGACGGGCGCTCCGACCACTACGCGCGGCGGCGGAACGATGACATAGCGTGGCGCCTCGTAGTACACAGGAGCCGGCGCGACCACTACAGGCGGCGAATACACGGGTGGTGAATACACCGGCGGCGAGTACACGGGCGCGTAAACCGGCGCCGGATAGGGTGACCCGATGCGGATGCCGAATTCGGGTGTACTGATGCGCACCGATACTTCTTGCGCCCGGGCGGCGCCGAACGGCACGAGCAATGCGCCGGCAGCGAGCGCTGCGGCGGTGAAGATCACGAATCTGGTTTTCATGCGATTGCTCCGGTTCAGGGATCTGCTTCCCTGCACGGAACAACGCTTGCGAAGCGCTCGCGCCGACCGGCCACGGCGCCGAAGTGTTTGCGAGTTGTTACCGGAGAGGACTGCCTATCGCTTCACGTCCGCGACTTCGGCGCAGGGCCGGTCCGAAAAGAGCTTGCGCCCGCGCACCACGCACTCGAACATCTTGCCGGGCGCCATCAGGACTTCCGGTGCCGGCTCGGTCTGCTGCGACGCGACGGGCAGCGGTGCAATCACCTTCGGCGTCACGGGCACGACATTGATGGCCGGCGTGGCTGCCGACGGCGCGGACCAGCGATAGAAGAGCAGGACGAGGCAGGCGACGAGCACTGCTCCCACGACCAGCGTGAGGATGCGCAGCGACAGATCGACGAAGCGATCGCCGGTGGTCTGCATCGAGGTGAGGTCGTTCACGGAGTCTTGGCGGAACCCGGAAATTATCGCGCAATGAGTTTCCACTGCGGGCGCATTCGCGCTATTGCGTCGTCGCGCATACCTGAGATGCGCTGATCAGGGGCGCTTCCGCGCGATCATGGTGAGGTCCATGACGAGGAGGTAATGATGGATGTCTACAGGACGCATGGCGCGTTCAGCTGGTCGGAACTGGCGACGAGCGATCCGGCCGCGGCGCGCGACTTCTACCGCGCGCTGTTCGGCTGGAGCGCACGGGATATGCAGGCGAACGGCGGCTACACGACCTTTCAGGTCGGCGACTTGTCGGTCGGCGGAATGATGAAGATTCCGGCCGAGGCCGAGGGCATGCCGCCGGCGTGGGGCGTCTACGTGACGGTCAACGACGTAGACGCGACCGTCAAGCAGGCAGCAGCGCTCGGCGGCAAGGTGATCGTGACGCCACGGGACGTACCCACCGTCGGCCGCATGGCGGTGATCCAGGATCCCCAGGGAGCGACGTTGTCCGTCATCACGTACACGTCGAACGGTCAGTAGAAAAGAAACGGGCCCGTGGATATCGATCCTTCGGGCCCGAACCACCATAGGAGGAGGTGGAGGAGACACAGGTTCGACTGCGGGGGCAATCGAAGCAACGCCGCCAGAGTGATCCAGACGCGGCCGCTTCGCCACCGTTTCGGGACGCGCGGGGGCCCGCGGCCGATGACCGCGGCCCGCGCGGCGCGCCTCGTCAGCGTGGCGCCGGCGGCTTCATCCGATTGGACCATCCCGGTACGCGCCGCTCGAGCACGCGGACGATGTTCTCGCTCGCGCGCTTGCGCATCTCGGCGGTGGGTTCTGCGCTGGCCGGCTGCGCACGATAGGTGCGCGCGCGTTGTGCCGCCGCCTGTGCCTGTGCGGGTGGAGTCACCGCCAGCGCAAAGATGTCGGTCGGATTCGTCAGCGGCACGCGCGTGGTCTGCGCGAACAGCGAGATGAAGCGGCCGCCGCCTGCGGTGAGACCCTGGTAGTCGCCCAGGAACAGGCCGCGCGCATTCGGCGCAATCGCCAGATCGAAGGGGCCGGCCACGCGCGTTTCGCTCCACGTCGCCCCGCCGTCCCGCGACCGCGTCAGCCACAGTTCGGCGGGCAGCGTGTTCACGTCGGGCGTATTGCTGCGCAGGTCGAAATAGGTCACGCCGATCGTGCCGTCCGCCAGCACGCTGATCTGCGGCGTGAAGGCCTGCACGTTCGCGACCCCGTTGATCCGGACCGGCGCCGACCACGTGCGCCCGCCATCGGTCGAGCGCGCGAAGGCGATGCTGTCGATGCCGTTGACGAAACGGCCGTCCTGCCACACGGCGTACAGACTGCCGTTCGGCGCCGACGCGACCTGCGGCAGACCGGCGCCGTCGCGGATCGCTGTGCGGGTGTCGGGATCGAATGCGCCGCCCGCGAGCATGTCGGCGATCTTGATCGGCGCCGACCAGTTCACGCCCTTGTCGGATGAAAGCATCACCTCCAGTTCCGACTGCTGCGTGTTGTTGGCCAGCGTGGTGATGCGGTTGAACACGTTGGCGAGCGTGCCGTTCGGCTGCACGGCGATCACGCTTCCCAGTGTCTGCGCACTGGCGCCCGGGTCATACAGAACTCGCGGCGCTTCCCATGAGGCGCCGCCGTTGGCCGTGCGCGCGAACCAAGCCGGGCCACCGGCACTCGGCTGCAATCGGTCCCACACCGCGTAGACGTAATTCGCATCGGTCGGATCGGCCGTGATCGAGTTCTTGTCGTTGAACGCCAGCGCGCCGTCGCGGATCAGCGTGATCGGCCTCTCCCACGTGCGTCCGCCGTCGAGCGAGCGCGCGACCAGCATCCCGCTCTCGGACCCGGCGGAGAAGGTCGCGCCGCCGGTGGCGGTGAGCGCCATCCAGTACGCCACGCCGCTCGGAGAGAACGTCACCCACGGATCGGACGCACGCTCGAAGTCGCCGCCATTGACGACTGCGCCGCCGGTGCAGATCGAGAACGGCGCGGTGGTTCGCGTCCACGTCAGGCCACCGTCGAAAGACGCGCCGGAGACGACCGCCTGCGATGCCCCGCCGGACCATCGATTCTGCTGCCACACGCCGACCAGATTCTGCGGATTGGCGGGATTCGCCGCCAGGAATGGTTCGACCTTGGCATTCGGATACAACGTGCCGGCTGGCGGCAGCGTCGCACACGCGGCCGTCGTCGCCAGGCTGCCCGAGACCCGCGCGGAGTCCGGCGGATCGACGAACTGCGGGACCGGAGTCGTGGGAGCGGACGTGCCGGCGCCGCCGCCACAGGCGGCGAGCGCGATCGATGCGCAGGCGGCAAGGAAAAGATGTCGGTCGACCATGGAGAGTCCCTGTCCGGAACAACGATCGGCGCAGTCTAGAAGCTCTTCTGCGCCGGTTCACCGCGTATCTTTGCGCACGGTTGCGCCGATTGCAGCATCGGGGCGGACATCGCCGCCGTCAGCCGGCGCGCAGCGCCTGCGTCTCGGGATGACGCTGCATGTACACGCGCACGTACGAGCAGCGCGGCAGCACCTTCAGCTGATGCTCGGACGCCCAGGCGAGCGCGGCCCGCACCAGAAGGGCCGCGATGCCACGCCCTTCGAGCGCGGGCGCGACCTCGGTGTGGACCAGGTGCATGACTCCGTCGACCATGCGGTAATCGCAGCGGCAGAGCCAGCCGTCGACCTCGATCTCGAATCGCTGGGCGGCGGCGTTGTGGACGACGAGGTGGTTCGCGGGTTCCATGGCTGCTTGCCGCACAGACTAGCGCAAGGCGGCAGCGGGTTGAAAATCGCTGTGGCGGAAACCATATCCAACCGATGGATCGGCCCTGAAGCAGGGCCGGAGAGGATGGCAGGAAAGAATGAAGAGTCGCTTTGGTCTACGCATCGTTCAGCTCTCCTTTCTCCTGGCGGCAGTGCTTGGCATGGGCTCGGCGCTGGTGCTGGCGCAGAACCCGCCGCGGGCGGAACCGCGCGCAGTGGCGCCGCGCGGCCCCCTGATGTCGAATGAGCAGGCGCTGGTCAGTCTGTTCGAGGCCGCGGCGCCGTCAGTGGCATACATCACCACCGAGGTCGTGCAGCGCACCGGCTTCTTCACCGCCGAGGTGGGGCAGGGCGCAGGCAGCGGATTCGTCTGGGATAACGCCGGCCATGTGGTGACCAACTACCACGTCGTGCAGGGCGCGCGTCGCGTGTTCGTGCAGCTCGACGCCGGTGAGCCGATCGAGGCCAGGCCGGTCGGCGTCGCCCCCGAATACGACCTGGCCGTCGTCAGGCTGGCGCGCGTGCCGAAGAACCTGCGCCCGATTCCGCTCGGCACGTCGCACGATCTGCGCATCGGGCAGTCGGTCTACGCGATCGGCAACCCGTTCGGGCTGCAACGCACGCTGACGCAGGGAATCGTCAGTGCGCTGGATCGCGAACTGCCGACGATCGAGGGCTATCGCGAAGTCGCCGGCGTGATCCAGACCGACGCGGCGATCAATCCCGGCAACTCCGGCGGTCCGCTGCTCGACAGCGCGGGGCGCTTGATCGGCGTGAACTCCGCGATCCGCTCGGCGAGCGGCAGCTCGGCCGGGGTCGGTTTCGCGATTCCGGTCGATCTGGTCAACCGCATCGTGCCGGCGCTGATCGCGCGTGGGCGCGCACCGGTGCCAGGCATCGGCATCGTGCCGGTGCGACCCGACCTGGTTGCGCAGGCGGGCATCGCGGGCGTGGTGATCGATGAAATCACGCGCGGCACGCCGGCGGCGGAGGCCGGACTGCGGCCGCTGAACCGCCGGACCGGCGATCCGGGCGACATCATCGTCGCGGTCAACGGCAAGCGCGTCGAGACACTGTCGTCGTTCGCTGCCGAGCTCGATCGCATCGGCATCGGCAACACGGCCGACCTGACGGTCAGCCGCAACGATCAGGAGCGGCGCGTCCGCGTCAAGGTGATCGACCTGCGTCGCTGAAGAAGGCGCGCGCCCGCTCGATCAGCTCGGCCGCTTTCGTGTAGCCCGGCGCCAGCAGCGCGTAGTGCCCGTCGCGCTCGGCGAACAGCGTCGGAAACCCCTGCACCTCCCATTCGCGCGCCAGCGCAAAATCGGTGCGCGTCGCCTCGCGCATCGCTGCACTGCCCATCTGCTGCTCGAACTCGGCGCTCGATCCGCCGGTGAGCTCCGCATGAATCGCGGCCAGGACATCGGCGCGGGTGACGTCTCGACCCTGCGCGTAGAAAGCGCGCTGGATCGCGTGGAACATCGGCCATGCGCGTGACGCATCGGTGCTGCGCACCGTGACCACCGCGCGGCACGCCGGTTCGGTGTCGTAGACGAAGTCGGTACGCGCCAGCAATGAGCGGTCGAACGGCTGACCGCTGACGCGCTCGACGTCTCTCCAGTGGTGCGCGAGCGATGCACGCAGCGCCGCGTCCATCGGCTGCGCGCTGTAAGCGCGCAATCCGCCGAGCACGAGGCGCAGCGTCTGATCCGGGAAGCTGTCCAGCAATGCCTGCAGCTCCGGCGCGAAGCCGTAGCACCACGAGCACATCGGATCGGCGACGTAGATCAGCATCGCCCCGTGATCATCCTCGTTTCGCTGCGCCGGGCCAGCCCGGTGGCAGGTGCGCGCGTGTCTGCGCATCGCCCTCGGGCCGGCGCGGGCGGGGCGCGGGATGCGCGGCGCGACGACCCTCCTCGCCGTCGCGGCGCTTGGGCTGTGGGGCCGCGTGGCGTGGCGCAGGGTGCGAGGATGCCGCTTGTTGCCGTGTCGGATGGGCGGGCGCACGTGCCGCGTGCGTGCCCGCACCGCGCTGTGGGCGCGGCGCGTGGGCGTTGCGCGACGGGCGTTGCGCGCGCTCGGCTTCGGCCGGCGCGTTGAGCGGCTCGAAGCCGGTCACGACCTCGCGCGGCAACTGGCGCCGGATCACGCGCTCGATGTCGCGCAACAGGTCGCGCTCCTCCGGCGCGACCAGCGAGATCGCCTCGCCGCTGGCGCCGGCGCGACCGGTCCGGCCGATGCGGTGCACGTAGTCTTCAGGCACGTGCGGCAGGTCGAAATTGACCACGTGCGGCAGGTCGTCGATGTCGAGCCCGCGCGCGGCGATGTCGGTGGCGACCAGCACCTGCAGCTTGCCGCTCTTGAATTCAGCCAGCGCGTGCGTGCGAGCGTTCTGGCTCTTGTTGCCGTGGATCGCGAGCGCCGGCACGCCGTGCTTGTCCAGCTGCGCGGCGAGCCGGTTCGCGCCGTGCTTGGTGCGTGTGAACACGAGCACCTGGTACCAGTTGTGTTCGCGCACCAGGTGCAGCAGCAGCGCAGCCTTCTGCTTGCCTTCGACCGGCAGCACCTTCTGCGCCACCGTTTCGACCGTGCTGTTGCGCTGGGCGACCTGGATATGCAGCGGATCGTGCAGCAGCCCCTGCGCCAGCTGTCGGATCTCGTCGGAAAACGTCGCCGAGAAGAGCAGGTTCTGCCGCTTGCGCGGCAGCGCCGCCAGCACGCGCTTGATATCGGGCAGGAAGCCCATGTCGAGCATGCGATCGGCCTCGTCGAGGACCAGCACCTCGACGTGCGACAGATCAACCGTGCGCTGGCCGTGGTGGTCGAGCAGACGGCCCGGCGTGGCGACCAGGATGTCGACCCCGCTTCTGAGCGTGGCGATCTGCGGATTGATCGACACGCCGCCGAACACGACGGTCGATTTCAGCGGCACGTGCTTGCCGTACACGCGCACGCTTTCCTCGACCTGCGCGGCGAGCTCGCGCGTTGGCGTCAGGATCAGCGCGCGGATCGTGCGCCTGGGCGCGGCGGGCGCCGCGCCCAGGCGCTGCAGGATCGGCAGCACGAAGCCGGCGGTCTTGCCGGTGCCGGTCTGCGCGCCGGCCATCACATCGCGGCCTGCGAGCACGGCGGGAATTGCCTGCAGTTGAATGGGGGTCGGCTCCGAGTAGCCGACGTCGCCCGTCGCGCGCACAAGGGCGTCGGACAAGCCAAGACTTGCGAATTTCATGTTTGCTTTCGATGGTCGGCCTGCCGCACGGGCGCATCGCGCCACTGCGTTCATCGACCAGCCGATTGCAGACAAACGGATATTCAGGTGGGGCCGCTACTTCTCGTAGGCCCCGTCAGGATTGACAGCGGCAAAGGCACGTCGATCGGGAATCGACGGCGCTGGTCACATGCCGCGTGAACGCAGTGTAGCAGCAAGCAGCGAGCGCCGCGCTTGGGAAGCACGGCGGTGGTCCGGCGTCGATGCGCGGTATCAGATCGGCTGGGTCCGCAATTGCAGCCAGGCGAGGGCATCGCCTGCTACCAGCGGCGCAAGGCGACGTCTCACCTCGGCGTGATAGTCATTCAGCCAGGCGATTTCTTCGTCGTTCAGCAGCGCGCGCTCGATGCAGCGCGTGTCGATCGGACACAGCGTCAGGGTCTCGAACCTGAGGAATTCCCCGAACTCGCCCGCATGCGCCGGCACGTTCAGCACCAGGTTCTCGATCCGCACACCCCAGCGGCCGGGGCGATAGATGCCGGGTTCGTTGCTGGTGATCATCCCCGGCTCCATGCCGGTCGCGGGCTCCGGTGGCAGATGTGGCGTGATGCCGTGCGGTCCCTCGTGCACGTTCAGCGCATAGCCGACCCCGTGGCCCGTGCCGTGCCCGTAATCGATCCCCGCGGCCCAGATCGGCGCACGCGCCAGGGTGTCGAGCAGCGGCGACCGTGTTCCGCGCGGAAAAACCGCCATCGACAGACGGACCATGCCCTTCAGCACCAGTGTGTAGTCGGTACGCTGCTCGACGGTCGTCATGCCGATCGGCACCACGCGCGTGATGTCGGTGGTGCCGTAGTCGTATTGCGCGCCCGAATCGATCAGCAGCAGCCCGTTGCCTGGCGCGCCGACGTCGGCGATCACCGCGTGCGACTCCTCGGTTGCGCGATAGTGCGGCAGCGCGCCGTTGGCGTTGAACCCGGCGATGGTCGAGAAGCTCGGGCTGATGAATCCGTGGCGCTCCGCGCGTGCCGCCGTGATCCGGTCGTCGATCGTCAGTTCGGTGATCCTTTCGCAGCGCGCCAGCGCCTGCTCCAGCCAGGCGAAGAATTCGCACAGCGCGGCCCCGTCCTGCTCCATCGCGCGGCGGACATGTGCGATCTCCTGCGCCGTCTTGCGGCTCTTGGCCAGCGTCGACGGGTTGATGGCCTCGATCACGCGCACCTGCGCCGGTACCCTGTTGCGCAGCCCGAGGGTGACGCGTTTCGGATCGATCAGCAGCGACGCGCCCGCGGGCAGGCCGGCCACCGCCGATGCCGCCCATTCGTACGGGCGCACGTCGATGCCCTCGCCCTCGAGGCGATCCGCGAGCTGTGGCGGCACCTTGCCCTCGCCGACGAACAGCGCAGTGCGCTCGGGTCCGACCAGTGCATATGCGACGAACACCGGGTTGTACGGGACGTCGGCGCCGCGCAGGTTGAACAGCCAGGCGATGTCGTCCAGCGTGCTGACGACATGCCAGGTCGCGCCGGCGAGTTTCATCTCCGCGCGCAGCGCGGCCAGCTTGTCGATGCGGGTCACCGGCGCATATTCCCCGGGGTGCTCGCGGATCGGCTCCGTCGGCAGCGCCGGCCGATCCGGCCAGACGCGATCGAGCAGATCGATGTCGGTGCGCAGTCGCACGCCGCGCGGCGTGAGCTTCTCTTCCAGCGTACGCGCCTGGGCGAGTGCCAGCACTGCGCCGTCGACGCCGACGACCGACCCCTGCGGAAGATGCGTGGCCAGCCAGTCGACATAGGCGGTGTTGCCGGCGGCGCCGACCCGCATCACCTGGATGCCGGTGCCGGCCGTCTGGGTCTCGGCCTGCACCCAGTAGCGGCTGTCGACCCACAGGCCGGCGAAATCCGCGGTGACGATCAGCGTGCCGGCCGAGCCCGTGAATCCGGACAGCCACACGCGGCCCTGCCAGCGCGCGGGCAGGTATTCGGACAGATGCGGATCGGCGGACGGCACCAGCCAGGCTGCGATCGACTCGGCCTGCATCGCGTCGCGCAGCGCATCGATGCGGCGCCGGATTTCGGTTCGGGGAGCGGCGAGCGTATCCATCGGCGGGCACGAGTGAACTTCGAGGGCCGGCAGTCTACGCCGCCGCGATTGGTCATCCACGACCGCCGCCAAGCGATCTAATACACCCGCATGAAAGACAAGCCGACGCCGACGGAGTTACCTTGAAGCCCTGCAGACGAATGCGCAGCGGCCGCCCGGCGCTCCGTCCTCCAAGCCCGGCCCGGCCGACCGCCACGCATCGTCTGCAACCATCATCTGTGTTCTCCCCGACCTCGCCGCGTGCACTCCCACGCGGCTTTTTTTTCGCGGAAGCGCAATCGATGGTCACCTGAGACGGTTCATGCGCGGCTGAGCTTCCACTGCCACAGCCCGTCGACGGCAAACAGCGCCAGTGCGAGCCAGATCAGGCCGTAGCCGACCGCCTTTGACGCAGAAAAAGGCTCGTGAAACAGCCACACGCCCAGCAACAACTGCAGGGTCGGCGAGATGTACTGAAGAATGCCCAGGTGCGCGAAGGGGATCCGGCGCGCGCTCGCGGTGAACAGCAGCAGGGGCGTGGCGGTCACCGGACCGGCTGCTGCGAGCAGCCACTGCGTGGCCGTGGAGCCGCCGGCGAACGAGCTTTGCCCCTGCGCCGCAAGCCAGAGGAGGTAGGTCATCGCGAGCGGGAACAGCAGCGTGGTCTCGACCGCGAGGCCTTCGATCGCGCCCAGCGTCGTGGTCTTGCGCTGCAGGCCGTAGATCGCCCACGTGATCGCCAGCGCGAGGCCGATCCACGGCAGCCTGCCGGCATCCCAGGTCAGCCAGACGACGCCCGCCGCCGCGATCGCGGCAGCGGTCCACTGCGATCGGCGCAGGCGCTCGTGCAGCACGAACGCGCCGATCAGCACGTTGACCAGCGGGTTGATGAAATAGCCGAGACTCGCATCGACCACGTGGTTCGCGTTGATCGCCCAGATGTACAGGCCCCAGTTGACGGTGACCAGCGCGGCGGTGGTCGCGAAGGTCGCCAGCAGACGCGGGCGGCGCGCGAGTTCGGCCACCCACTGCCAGCGCCGCAGCAGGAGCAGCAGCAGCCCGCACACGAGCAGCGACCAGGCCATCCGGTGCGCGAGGATCTCGGGCGCCGGCACGTTCTGCAGGGCCTTGAAATACACCGGCGACACGCCCCACAGCAGGTAGGCGGCGACCGCATAGAGGATGCCCGGATTCATGGGGGGCACGCAGCAGGCATGGCGCGCATTATCGCGGAGCCTGGTCCCGGCCAGTGGCAAGCAAATAGTTGACAACGGCAAGCATCGGCGCAAGAGTCGGGGCGTGCCGGCCGCCGGAGCGGAACATGACGGACCCATCGCTGGAACGCGACATCGACCAGATGCGCAGCTTCAATCGCTTCTACACGCAGAAGATCGGCGTGCTAAACGAGAGCCTGCTCGACAGCCCCTTCGCGTTGACCCAGGTGCGCGTGCTGTGGGAGCTCTCGCACCGCGGCGACACGACCGCAGGCGAGCTGGCGCGCGCACTCAATCTCGACCCGGGCTACCTGAGCCGGATCGTGGCGGACTTCGGCCGGCGCGGGTTCGTCGCCCGCACGGTCTCCGCGACGGACCGCAGGCGCCAGCAGCTCGCGCTGACCAAGCGGGGGCGGCGTGCATTTGCGCCGCTCGATCGGCGCTCGCACGCCGAAGTCGGCGCGCTGCTGCAACGACTGACTCCCGACGAGCGGCGCCGCCTGCTGGCGGCGCTGCGTACGGTCGAGTCGCTGCTCGGCGATCGCGCCGCGCGCGCGGCGCCCTACCTGCTGCGATCGCACCGCCCGGGCGACATCGGCTGGGTGATCGGGCGCCACGGCGCGCTGTATCACCAGGAGTACGGCTGGGATCAGTCGTTCGAAGCGCTGGTCGCCGAGATCGCGGCGAAATTCCTGCGCAAGTTCGATCCGCAGCGCGAGCACTGCTGGATCGCCGAGCGCGACGGCGCGCCGATCGGCTCGGTGTTCTGCGTGGCGCAGAGCCCGCGCGTGGCCAAGCTGCGCCTGTTGCTGGTCGAGCCCGCCGCACGCGGCACCGGCCTCGGCCGCGCGCTGGTCGGCGAATGCATCCGTTTTGCACGCGGCGCCGGCTACCACAGGCTGACGCTGTGGACGAACGACATCCTCGTGGCGGCGCGCCGCATCTATGAGGGCTTCGGCTTCCGGCTCGTGAAGGAAGAGAAGCACCACAGCTTCGGCCACGATCTGGTCGGACAGTACTGGGACCTGCCGCTGCGGTGATGCGCACACTTCCGATGCTGGCGGCCGCCGCGGTCGGCGTGCAGGTCGGTGCGGCCATCGTCGCGACGCGATTCGTGATCGGCGAGACCACGCCTGCCGCACTGGCGCTGCTGCGCTACGCGATCGGGCTGGCGTGCCTGGCGCCGTTCGCGCTCGCCGGAACGCGGCCGCGCTTCGCACGCCGCGACCTGCTGCCGATCGCGCTGCTCGGCGTCGGCCAGTTCGGCGTGCTGATCGCGCTGCTGAACTACGGGCTGCAGTTCACTTCGTCTGCACGCGCCGCGCTGCTGTTTGCGACGATGCCGCTGGCGACGATGGTGCTCGGCGCGGCTTTCGGGCATGAGCGCCTGTCGGCGCGCAGCTTCGTCGGGGTCGTGCTGACGATCGCGGGAATCGGTTTCGTCCTGGGTGAGAAGGTGCTGACCGACGCCAGCCGGCACGAGTGGATCGGCGCGCTTGCCGTGCTCGGATCCGCCGGCACCGGCGCGCTGTGCAGCGTTCTGTATCGACCTTATCTGCGCCGCTATCCGACGGTGCCGGTCGGCGCGTTCGCGATGTTCGCTTCCGTGCTGGCGCTCGCATTGCCGGCCGGTGGCGAAGGCTTCTTCGCGCGCTGGCCGCACTTTTCGGCGGCCGGCTGGGGCGCGGTGCTGTTCATCGGCGCGAGCAGCGGCATCGGCTACTTCCTGTGGCTGTGGGCGTTGCGCCATGCCGATCCCACGCGGGTGACGATCTTCCTTTCGCTCAGCCCGCTGACGGCTGCGCTGCTCGGCGCGGCTGTGCTCGGCGAACGCGTGAGCGGCGGGCTGCTGCTCGGACTCGTCTGCATCGTTGCCGGGCTGTGGATCGCGCAACGGGCGCCCGCACAGGCCGCGTTGCGCTGATTCAGATCCAGCCCAGCGCGCCGGCGATTCCGCCTGCGGCAATCATCCACAGCAAGTGGATGCGCGTGCGCCAGACCAGCAGCGCGGCCGGGATCGTCAGCAGCAGATGCTGCCAGCCGGGCGTCTGCGAGCTCAGCAGCCACCCGGTCGCGAACAGCAACGCGATCACGAGCGGGGCCATGCCGGCATTGAACGCGCGCAGGCCGCGGTTTTCGCGCCGCGCGTGACCCCAGCGCGCGACCGTATAGGCGAGCGTCGTCGACGGCAGCAGGATGCCGACCAGGGTTACCGTGGCGCCGACGAGGCCGGCCGCCTGGTAGCCCATCACGGCGACGAAGAGCACGTTCGGTCCGGGCGAGGCCTGCGCGATGGCGATCGATGCATTGAACTGGGCGTCGGTCAGAAGGCCCATCTGCGTGACCATCACCCGGTACATGTCGGGCGCGACCACGATCGCGCCCCCGATCGACAACAGCGACAGCAGCAGGAAGTGACCGAACAACGTCGTCAGGTCGGCGACGGGCAGTGAGCCGATCATTGCGACGTACGCTCCGCTGCGACGCGGCCGATGCGCCACCAGGCGGCGCTGCAGGAAACCACGCCGAGCGCAAGCAGGACCCACACCAGCGACAGCTGCAGCAGGGCCACGGCGACGAACGCCGCCGCGGCGAAGCCGATGCATGCCGGCCGGCCGAGCACGTTGGTTCGCAGCGCCTGCGCGAGCCGCAGCGCCGTGCCGATGATCAACCCGGCCGCGACGGCACCCATGCCCTTCAGCGCGCCGGCGACCGCTGGATGAATCGCGAAGTGCATGTACAGGACGGTCAGCGCGAGCACAACGACGAGCGGAACCGTCATCATCCCTGCCAGCGCAGCGAAGGCACCGCGCCAGCCGAAGTAGCGGTCGCCGACCATCAGCGCCACGTTGCATACGTTCGGTCCCGGCAGCACCTGGCCGAGCGCCAGCATCTCGACGAACTGAGCGGGCGTCAGCCAGCGTTTCTGCTCGCACAGGACACGCTGCGTGACGGCGAGCACGCCACCGAATCCCTGCAGGGCGAGAAGCGTGAAGGTGATGAACAGATCGCCCGGCGACGCTGGCCGGGCGGTTGCAGAATCCGACGACACCCGCGAATGGTACCCGTCAGTGCGCCGGCGCACCGGCGGCTACGGGTTCGCTGAGCCGAGCGACCTGCAGCGTGACCTCGAACCAGAACACCGATCCCTGCCCGGGCGCACTGTGGACGCCGATCGCGCCCTCCATCATTTCGATCAGGTGCTTGCAGATCGCCAGACCGAGGCCGCTGCCGCCGAAGCGGCGCGTGGTCGACGTGTCGGCCTGAGAAAATGGCACGAACAGGCGCTGCTGTTCGGCATCGCTGAGGCCGATTCCGGTGTCCGTCACCTCGAACCGCAGCCGGCAGGCGCTGATGTCCGGCGGCATGTGCGGAACGCACTGCAGCCGGATTTCCACGTATCCGCCCGACGTGAATTTGAGTGCGTTGGCGACGAGATTGGTCAGCACCTGGCGAAAGCGCCCCGCATCGCCCAGCACCTCCGCCGGCACGTCGTCGGCGATCCATGTCCGCAGTTCGACCCCCTTGGCGCGCGCGGTCTCGGTAAACAGGGCAGCGACGTCGCGTACCGGCTGGCGCGTATCGAAGGGTGCGTTTTCCAGCGTCAGGCGGCCGGCCTCCATGCGTGAGAACTCCAGCACGTCGTTCAGCACGCGCAGCAGGCCGTTGGCCGATTCGTAGGCAATCCGGGCGAAATGCCTCTGCTGCGCGTCGAGCCTGGACTGCTGCAGCAGTTCGAGCATGCCCATTA
>JBLMYK010000092.1:0-4053 GCA_050258235.1 Gemmatimonadota bacterium
CGGCATCCGGCGGCACCGACACGCTGACGTTCACGAAGTCGCACTCCTCCGCCGCCGCGCGCAGGATGCCGCGCGCGACCAGCGACGGATAGGTCCGGTTGCCGTCGTCGAATACGCGGACGGCGAAGATCTCCGCATCCGGAAATGCCGCGCGTATCACGCCGGCCACCGCGGTCCCATGCCCCACCGGGTCGCGGAAGTCCTCGTCCTCTCGCACGGTTCCGCCCGGCGCGAGGAAGACGCGACAGCCGCGGACGCTTCCGCGCACGTGCGAGTGCCAGGCGTTGACGCCGGTGTCGACAATGCCGATGCGCAGCCTGTCCATCAGGGCAGCGTTGCGGCCGGTTCACTGCTCCAATGTCGATCGGATTCGAGCAGCGCGCGCGCTTCGTCGTACGCGACGGCCGAAAAACCGCCGTCGCGCAGGAACAGGATCCGGTCGAGCTCCGCAAGCCCCACTGGACGGTGCGAAATCGCGAGTACGGTGCGGTCCGGGAATGCCTGCCATAGGTTCTCGCGGATGCGCGCCTCGGTCTGCAGATCGAGCGCGGAAAAAGCCTCGTCGAGCACGAGGATGCGGGGGTTGCGCAGGAAGAGCCGCGCCAGCCCGATCCGCTGTCGCTGGCCGTCGGAGAGCGCCAGACCGCGGCCGCCGATCACGGTCGCGTAGCGGTCGGGCAGCGCGGCGATGAAGCCGTCCGCCATCGCGAGCGCGGCCGCGCGCTCGATGTCCGCGCGAGTCGCGGCGGGGTTTCCATAGCGCAGGTTCTCTTCCACCGTCGCATGCAGCAGGAACGGTTCGGCGCCCGCGTAGCCGAGCACGCCACCGCTCGCCGGTGAACCGATCCGGTGCGCGGGGCAGCCTTCGATCCGAACCGTGCCCGCGGTCGGCTGGCGCAGCCCGAACAGCAGTTGGACGAGAGTCGACTTGCCCGCCCCCGATGCGCCGAACAGCCCGATGCGCTCGCCGCGTCGCACGCGCAGGTTGACACCGGTGAACACCGGCGGCTTGCCCGCATACGCGAACGCGACGTCGTCGAGGACGATCGCATCGCTGCCGATCGCCGCGTTCGATTCGATGGCGGCGGACGTCGGGCCGGGATCGTCCGGCCCCAGCACCTCCGCCACGCGATCGAGGCTCACGCGCGCCGACTGCAGGTTGCGGACCAGGCCGAGCAGACCCTGCGCTGGCGCGAACAGCCGCCCCTGGTAGAGCACGAAGGCGACGAAGGTGCCGAGGCTGATCGTGCCGCTTTCGAGCAGGCGGCCGCCGACCAGGTAGATCCACGCCATCGCAGCGGTCAGCAGCAGGCCGGGCACGCCGGTCGACAGCGCGTCGAGCAGCTGGAAGCCGACGACTTCGCGCTTCAGGCGCTGGTTCGCGACTGCCAGGCGCGCCTGCTCCTCGCTCTGCGCCCGGTGCAGCCGGATCGCGCGCAGCGCGCCCAGCCGCTCGGACAGGAAATGCGACAGATCGGCCATCGCGTCGCGCACGCGTCCGGTTCGCGCCTCGACCGGACGCCGGAATGCCGCGGTGGCGACCAGCGCGAGCGCGACGCCGAGGAAACTCCACAGCGCGAGAACGGGCGACAACGCGAACGTGATCGCGGCCGCCACCGCGAGGAAGAGTGCGCTTTGCAGTCCGCCGAGCAGGCCGTCGACGAGCAATGTCTGGATGCGCGGCACGTCGGTACCGAAGCGCGTCAGCAGGTCGCCATGACGCAACGGCTCCAGCGCCTCCAGCGGCCGGCAAATGCAGCGCGCGAACAGCGAGGCGCGCAGGCCGGCCAGGACGTCGGCCGACAGGCGTGCGTGCACGCGCTGCGCCACGGTCGCCAGGACGAGGTCGAGCAGCGCGAGGCCGAGCAGTGCGGCGGCGATCACCGGAATGACCGCGAAATCGCCGCGACCGGCAACCGCGTCGACGAATGCCTTGCCGAGCAACGGGGTCGACAGCGACACCGCTGCGCTGCCGAGGGTGAGCATGAACAGCGCGAGCAGCACCGCCTTGCTGCCGGACAGGTGGTGCGCGAAGCGCCGGAGCGTCTTCAGCACGTTGTCGCAGCCTCCTCTGAGGCAACGGCGCGCCCGTGCCAGACGTCGGGGTAGTAGCACAGATGCGCGTGCTTGCACAGCTCGGGTGCGCCGCGCATTCCGATCACGGCCGCGCGGATTTCCTCCGGCGATGCCCTGCGTTCGGCGAGCGCGAGCGCCGCGGCCGCGAGCCGCACCGACGCAGCCTTGCGAGCGAGCGACGCCTCGCGGCCCACGACCTTCAGGCTCGCGATGCCGAGGCGTGCCAGTCGCGGCAGCGCGCACAGGCCGCACGGCCCGAGCGTATAGCCGCGATTGGTCTGGCAGCCGCAGTTGTTCTGCGTCCACTTCCAGAATTCGTAGCGCTCGTCGAGCCGCCCGAACTTGCCGCCGACGCGGTCGGCGAGGCAGAAGGTGCCGAGCGCATGCGTGGTCGAGCAGATGCCTTCCTCGAATACGCAGCCGTCGTTCAGCACGAAGACCTCGAGCTCGAGTCCGGCGATCGCGGTGGCTTCGATCTCGGCGAGCGTCATGTGGCGCGGCAGGATCACGCGCGCGACTCCGAGGTCGCGGTAGAAAGCCGCGGCGCCGGGATTGCGGCAGCTGGCGAGGCTGGAGATATGCAGCCGTGGCGCGAGACCTTCGTCGGCGAGCGCCAGCAGCAGTTCCCACTCGGCGACGATCAGCGCCGCGACGCCGACCTCATCGAGCAGCAGGCGGCCGAACTCGACCAGGCGCGGCACCGCGCCCGCGGGATAGGAGGGCGCGTTCAGCGTCGCGAAGACCGGTCGCGGCTGCGCAAGGGCGACGATGCGGCGCATGTCGTCGAGGCTCGGCACGCCGGCCGATCGGGCATTGCGCCGGTGCACTGACGCCTGTCCGAACGATTGCTCCCAGCCCGGCGGCGTGAGGCCGCAGTAGAACTCCTGCGCGCCGGCGTCGATCAGCGGCGCGACCTCATCGGAGTTGCGCAGCGGTGCCAGCAGCTTCACGGCGTCGCCTCCTCGTGCAGCACGATGCGATCCGTGTGCGCGAGCCAGTCGCGCGCGACCTGTTGCGGGATTTCGTAGAAGAGCGTGTTGCCGCCGCGCCACTGCGGCAGCGACGCGTCGCTGCGCTGGGCTGGTGCGGGCCCGGATCGGCAGGGCGCCGTGCACGGGTCGGCGAGCGATTTGGAAAAGCCGCCGCCTTCCGGGTAGAGCAGCGCCTTCAGCGGGCAGTTGCGTCCGGAGGCGGAGAACGTGTACGGAAGATGCAGCGCGCGCGCCAGGCCCCCGCCGTCGGCATCGATCCCGTCGCCGAGATAGCCGCCGTCGAGGTCCGCGTCGGTCTCGAGGGCGGTCACGCCCGCACCCGCGAGGAAGTGCCGCAGGCGCGCGAAGCGCGACCCGTCGTGCTTGGCGCAGCCGCCGGGCGCTTCGCGGTACGCGCGCGGATCGCGCAACGAGCGGTTGATCAGCCTTCCGGCGCGCCGCGGCAGCGATGGATGCTGCTCGCGCAGCAGGCCGAGGACGCCCCAGTCGTTGAAGACCACCGCGGGCTGCCAGCGATTCGCCTCCAGCCCCGCGAGCAGCCGGTGCACGGTCGCGAGCCCGGCCGGCGTCACCAGCGGCGTCAGCAGCGTCGCCTCCCAGCCGCGCTCGCGCGCCAGCGCGCAAAAGGATTGCGCCTCGTCGAGATCGGGCAGCCGGTCCTCGCAGAACTCGGAGCCGAAGTACAGCGCCACCGGGGGCGCTTCGGGAAGGAAATCGCGCCACGGCAGCGGACACGCATCGCGCGGATCCGCCGGCGGCGTGTCCAGCCGCGCGAGGCGTAGCCCGTACTCCATCCGGCTCAGAAGCTGATGCGGCGCAGGTCCATGCCGTCGGAGGCCATCTGCAGCACCTTCAGCGGCTTCAGCGTCTGCGCATCGAACACGGTCAGCGTCGATCCGCCGCCGCCGACGTAGATCTTCCTGCCGTCGCTCGACACGTTGACGCCGTAACAGGTTCCTTCCTTGATCGGAACCGCCTTCACGTA
>JBLMYK010000093.1:0-5216 GCA_050258235.1 Gemmatimonadota bacterium
TCGATGTTGAGCAGGGACTGCAGCGTCATTGGACGCGCACCTGCTTCGTGTACGTGCGCAGCCACGCCAGCTTCGCCGCGTAGAGATCACGGTCGTTGCGCGTGGTGCTTTCCTCCATCGCGCGTGCCAGCTGCGTACGCGCCTCCTCGAAATTGCCGAGCTTGAAGTTGGCCAGCGCGAGCCAGAAGTGGAATTCGTGGTAATAGTCGGCGCGCGCCACCTCCTTGGCGAAGAGATCGCGCGCCGCGCGGTAGTCGCCCCGCTTCATCGCCGCCTGGCCGAGGCTGAAGTAATGGAAGGGCGGGTTGGGTTCGAGCTGTGCGAGCCGGCGATACAGTGCCTGCGATTCCGCAACGCGGCCCTGGCGCGACAGCACCTCGGCCAGGTTTGCAATCGCCTGGGTGTTGTTCGGTTCGCGCGCCAGCACCTCGTTGAACGCCTGCGCCGCCGGTGCGAGGTTGCCGTGGCGCAGATAGATCACGCCGAGCGTGTTGTACGCGGAGAGGAAGCGCGGGTCCTGCCTGATCGCCCCGCGCGCCCATGCATAGGCGTCGTCCATCTGTCCCTGGGCCAGCACCTCGACCGCGCGGTTGTTCATGTACATCGCGACCACGGTGGACTCGTCGATCTCGCGCGTGCGCATGCCGCGGATCTCCTGCACCGGCAGGAAATCGATGGTCAGCGGATGCAGCCAGCGCTCGGTGCCGACATCGAACAGCCGCGGGCCAAGGGTGATGTTGATGTGGCCGCTGCGCACCAGCAGGTCACCGCTGCGGCTCCACGTCTCTTCCTGATACGCGCTCTGGTATCGGACCGGCAGGCCGAGCTCCTTCGCGAAGGCGGCCGTCATCACGACCAGCGACAGGCAGTTGCCCGCACCGGCTGCGAAGGTCTCGGCGGCGTTCCGGGTCATCGCCGCGTCGTATTCGATCCTGAGCTTGCCCTTGCGGTGCAGTGCCTCGGCCAGGCCCGCCTGCGGTCCCTTGTTCCGTATCTCCGCGGCGATCTCGGTCTTCAGATAGCGCTTCATCGGTTCGCTGAGCGCGAACACATCGTCGGCGCTGACGCGCGCAGTCGACCTGGCAAACAGTTCGTCGTGCAGCAGGGAATCCGGCCGGGCGACCGGCGCCGGCGGCGTGGCGCAGGCGGCCAGCAAGAAGCAGAACAGAAGAATCCAGGCGCGCATCGATTCGATCCCGACGCGAATCTGCCGTGCCGGTCGGGCGCATGCGGCTGCGGTCGCGTCGCCCGTATTCTGCTCCTGTCCGGCCCGCCGGCGCGCCCGCGCAAAGAGCGTACCGCCTGCTCAGGCGGCGAACTGCAGCGTGGCCAGGCGGGCATACAGCCCGCCGCGCGCCACAAGTTCCGCGTGCGTGCCGGCATCGACGATGCTGCCGGCATCGAGCACGAAGATGCGATCGGCGCGCTGCACGGTGGCCAGGCGGTGCGCGATCACGATCGTGGTGCGGCCGCGCATCGCGACCTCGAGGGCGGCCTGCACCACGCGCTCGCTCTCCGCATCCAGGCTGCTGGTCGCCTCGTCGAGCAGCAGCAGCGGGGCGTCCTTGACCATCGCGCGCGCGATCGCGATCCGCTGGCGCTGTCCGCCCGAAAGCCGCAGGCCGCGCTCGCCGACGAACGTCGCGTAGCCGTCCGGAAGCTGGCGCACGAACTCGTCGACGAACGCCGCTCGCGCCGCCGCCATGGCTTGGTCGTCGGTGGCGTCCGCGCGGCCGTAGCGGATGTTGTCGAGCACGCTGCCGGAAAAGATCACCGGCTCCTGGGGCACGACGGCGATGCGCCCGCGCAGGTCGGCCAGCTGCAGTTCGCGCAGGTCGATGCCGTCGAAGCGCAGCACGCCGGCGTCGATGTCGTAGAACCGCTGCAGCAGCTGGAAGATCGTCGTCTTGCCGGCGCCCGAGGGGCCGACCAGCGCGACCGTCTGGCCCGGCTCGATTGCCAGCGAAAGCTCATGCAGCACCGGTCGCGTCGGCCGCGACGGGTAGGCAAAACGGACCGCCGCGAACTCGATGCGTGCGCCGCCGTGCGGTGGCGGCAGAGGGCGCGGCTGTGCGGGGTCCGCGATCGCCGAGCGCGCGTCGAGCAGTTCCATCAGCCGCTCGGTGGCGCCGGCCGCGCGCAGCAGGTCGCCCCACACCTCGGCCAGCACCGCCACGCTGGACGCGACCAGCATGATGTACAGCGCCGTCTGCGACAGCTGGCCGGCGGTGATCTGTCCGGCAAGCACGGCCTGCACGCCGCCGTACAGCCCCCACAACAGCGAACCGAACACGCCGATGATCACGAACGCGGTCAGCGATGCGCGCATGCCGGTGCGGCGCACGCTCATCGCGAACGCCTGCTCGTTGGCTGCGCCGAAGCGCGCGGTCTCCGCGCGCTCCTGCGTGAAGCTCTGCACGATCGGAATCGCGTTCAGGATCTCGCCTGCGATGCTGCTAGTGTCGGCAATGCGGTCCTGGCTGGCGCGCGACAGCTTGCGCACGCGGCGGCCGATTGCCAGCGCCGGCACCACCACCAGCACGATGATTCCGGTGACGGTCAGCATCAGCCGCGGACTGGCGGCGATCAGCATCGCGATGCCGCCCACGAACAGCACGGCGTTGCGCAGCCCCATCGAGATGCTCGAGCCGACCGCGTTCTGGATCACGGTCGTGTCGGTGGTCAGGCGCGACAGCACTTCGCCGGTCTTCAGGGTCTCGAAGAACTGCGGGCTCTGCTGCAGCACGTGCGCGTACACGGCCTGGCGCAGGTCGGTGGTCACGCGTTCGCCGATCCACGTGACCATGTAGAAGCGCGCCGCCGAAAACAGGCCGAGTGCGATGGCCACGCCGAACAAGCCGAGGAAGTGCTCGCGGATCGCGACCAGTCGCGCGCCGACGTCGGTGCCGGCCGGCAGCGCCAGCCCGCCGTCGACCAGCAGCTTGACCGCGTACGGCAGCGCCAGCGTGCTCCCCGCCGCCAGCAGCAGGAACAGCAGTGCGAGCGCAATCTGCTTGCGGTAAGGCGCCACGAAAGGCAGCAGCGCGCGCAGCGGCTGCAGCCGGCGCGAGGAAGTCGTCGGCTGCGCCATCACTTGCCCGCGAGGTTGTTCAGCACGCCCCAAGCGGTGCCGAGCATCAGCAGCGCCCAGGCGACATAGGCGAGCGTGAATCCGCCGCCGCGCTTCTTCGGGTTCGCCATGTAGGCGATCGCATACCAGATCCGGCCGGCGAGCCACACGCCGCCGAGCGCGGTCGACGCCAGCGGACCGATGTAGAAAGCGGCCAGCCACAGTGCGGGCAGGAAGATCACCGTGTTCTCCAGCGTGTTCATCTGCACGCGGTAGGCGCGCTCGAACATCTCGTGCCCGGTCGTCGCCGGCGCCTTCACGCCGTACTTCACGCGCGCGTGCCCGACCAGCCACGCGGTGGCGAAGCCCAGCGTCAACACGCCCAGCGTGACCAGTGCCGGCCAGTCCATGCCATTTGTGACAGTCATTCCAAAGACCCTTGAACTGCGAAAGGGCAGGATCGTACCGGGCATGTAGAACCCAGGTTCCGGTCACAGCACGATCGGCGCGAGGTAGCCGGTCATCTCCAGATAGCCGCGGCCGA
Source organism: Gemmatimonadota bacterium (assembly GCA_050258235.1). Lineage (GTDB taxonomy): Bacteria > Pseudomonadota > Gammaproteobacteria > Burkholderiales > Burkholderiaceae_F > JAKOQB01. The sequence goes on from JBLMYK010000093.1 coordinate 3,615, forward strand.
CGGCGCGGCCTTGCTCCAGCAGCGTGCTCGCTCCCTCCCAGTACACCGCGCCGGTGGTCGCGCGCGAATCGAGTTCCTGATCGGGGAACAACGGACGCGTCTCGAATACGCGCTCGCCGACGGTGATCCTCTGCGCGACCGGGTAGACGGCGCGCGTGCGCGGCGATTCCCAGCGTGACACCGCCTCGAACCGGACGGCGTCCGGCGCGAAGGTGCGCACGGACGCGGCGCCGTTCTCGCGGACGGACGCATACGCGTACAGCGTGCCGCCCGCGCCCTTGCGGCGGATCTGGAACGCGGTCAACGCGCCGCCGTCGTCCAGGTTCATGCCGATCCAGTCCCAGCCGGCCGCGTCCGGATCGAGCAGCGTGCTCGACCACTCGTGGTCGAGCCAGGCGCGTCCGCGCCGCCGGGAGACTTCGCCGTCGAGCCCGAGTTCGGCGTCGACTGCCAGTTGCGGCTGCGAGTAGTAGTAGCTCGCCTGCGCGGGTTGCGGACCCTTGCGCGAGTAGCCGGCATCGCCCTGCAGCAGCAGCGGCTGGGTCGGTCGCGCAGTCAGGCGGAGGTCGAAGACGTTTGCCGGCACGTGCGCCGAATACGCGCCGCTTTGCGCATCGCGCGTGAGCGACCAGCGATCGACCGCGACGTCCGCGTCCGCCTCGGCGGCGTGCGCGATGCCGAAGCCGGTGCGTGCGATGCGCTGATCGTGCAGCAGGTGGCCGCGGGTCGGCATGGCGATTGCGGCGTGCGCGATCACCAGCTGGTGCGCGGCGAAGCGGCTCGGGTTCGCGGGGTCGACCGACGTGCGGGTGCGGAAGAACGTGACCTGGAATCCCGCTGGCGCCGCGGCACCGTCGAGCCATCCGGTCAGGTACCACCATTCGGTGCGGTAGTCGGGATGGGCGCCGTGGTCGCGCGGAAACACCAGCGTGCGCGGCGTGACGGTCGCGTATTCGACCGCGGCGCGCAGCGGCCCGGCCAGCAGCAGGCCGCCGGCCGCGCCGAGCAGCCTGCGCCGCTGCATCACCAGTCCTCCCGCACCGACAGAATGGTTGCCGGCGCGACGGCGCGGCGACCCGCGACCAGCGCGGTCAGGGCGGCGGCGACCAGGAGCGCGACGACCAGGCCGCCGATCAATGCCAGCGGCAGGCGGAAATCCATCGTCCAGTGGAACGACTGCGGATTGATGATCGCGATCAGCACCCATGCGACCGCGAGTCCAGCGACGAGTCCCATCGCGATCGCGAACAGGGTGACCAGCAGCCCCTCGAGCGCGAGCAGGCGCAGGATCTGTCCGCGCGTGACGCCGACATGGCGCAGCATGCCGAACTCGCGCGTGCGCGCAATCGCCTGCGCGGAGAACGTCGCCGCGATGCCGGTGAGCCCGATCACGATTGCAGCGATCTCGAGCACATAGGTCACGGCAAAGCTGCGGTCGAAGATGCGCAGGCTGATCGCGCGCAGTTCGCGGGTCTCGACGAACTCGGCCGTCCGGGTATCGAGCGCCTGCTGCAGCCGCGCGATCACGTCGACCGGCCGCGCGCCGGGCGCAAGCCACAGCGCCGCTTCGGTGCGCGATGCGTCGCCGGTCAGTCTCTCGTA
>JBLMYK010000094.1:0-10590 GCA_050258235.1 Gemmatimonadota bacterium
CACGATCGGCGCCGAGCGATGCCGCGTTTCCCATCGGTCCGCGCTTGCCCGGATCGCGATCGCCTCCGGCGCCAAACACGACCCAGACCTGGCCGCGCCGGGCATCTGCCATCGGGCGCAATGCGCCGAGCGCCTTTTCCAGCGCGTCCGGCGTGTGCGCATAGTCGATCACCACGAGCGGGGCGCCGTGGCCGCCGAAACGCTGCATGCGTCCCGGCGGCGGTACCAGTTGGGGCAGCAATGCGCAGGCGCGATCGAGTTCGACGCCGCAGGCGATCACGGCGCCGACCGCGCCAAGGAGATTCGACACGTTGAAATCCCCGACCAGCGGCACCGACACCGCGTGCGCTCCGCCGTTGCCGCGAATCGCGAACGCGAGGCCCTCCGGCGTCACGCGCACATCGTCGGCCGACAGGGTGCGTGCAACGGCCGCCGGTGCGGCTGTGCCGTGCGCCGTGTAGCCCGTGATCCGGACACCGCCGGCGCGCGCACGGCTCGACAGCCGCTGCACAAGACGCTGGCCAGCGGCGTCGTCCAGGTTGATCACCGCGTCGGTCAGCGTGGGCCAGTCGAACAGGATCGCCTTGGCCGCCTCGTAGCGCTCCATCGTGCCGTGGTAGTCGAGGTGATCACGCGTCAGGTTCGTGAATAGCGCGACATCGAACTTCATGCCGTTGACGCGCCCCTGGTCGAGACCGATCGACGAGACCTCCATCGCCAGTGCGCGCGCGCCCTCGTGGGCAAAGCGGCGCACTGCGCGCTGCACACTGATCGCGTCCGGCGTGGTCAGTGTCGCGTCCGCCCGCATCGCCCCCGGAAACCCGCTGCCGACCGTGCCGATCACGGCGCAGCGTGTCCCGGCCAGCGTCAACAGCTGCGCAATCCATTGGCTGCAGGACGTCTTGCCGTTTGTGCCGGTGACGCCGATGCCGAGCAGCCCCTCGCTCGGCAGTGCGTAGAAACGCGCCGCGAGCTGCCCGACGACGCGACGCAGATTGGTCACGGGCAGCACCGGCACTCCGACGTCATGCGCCTGCCATCCCTCGGCTTCGACGATGACTGCCGCCGCACCGCGGGCCACCGCAGCGTCGATGAACGATCGGCCGTCGGCGCTCCTGCCTTCAATCGCGCCCGGCAAGGCGATGAAGATATCGCCCGGCATCACGCGGCGGCTATCCAGCTGAAGATCGTGCGCCGACAGCGGGCTGACGTGCGCGCGCAGCCACGCCAGGATCTCCATCGCCGCTGCGTGCGGGCCTGTCATAGCGCCTCCGGCACGCCCTGCGCAGGCAACGCGGGCACCGAAATCGGCCCATCCGGCGGCACCTGCAGCGTCCGCAGCGCCGCCGCGGCAATCTGCGCGAAGACCGGCGCGGCGACCTGCCCACCGTAGTACGTCCCGCTCGGCTCATCGATCATCACCGCGACGACGATGCGCGGGTCCGAGACCGGCGCAAACCCGCAGAACGACGCGACGTACGCGTTGGTGTAATGGCCGTTGCGCAGCTTGCGCGCGGTGCCCGTCTTGCCGGCGGTGCGATAGCCGGCAATGCGCGCCTGCGGTGCCGTTCCCTCGTCGCTGACCGCCATTTCGAGCATATGGCGGATCTCGCGCGCCGTCCCGGGCTTGATGACCTGCACGCCCTTGACCGGACCGGTCGTTTTCACGAGCGACAGCGGAGCGACATCGCCGTCACGCGCAAAGATCGTGTAGGCACGCGCGAGTTGCAGCAGCGAAACGGACACGCCATAGCCGTAGGCGATCGTTGCCTGCTCGATCGGCCGCCACGCCTTGTATGGCCGCAGCCGCCCGGCAACGGCGCCCTGGACGCCGATGCGCGGCGCCTGTCCAAAGCCCGCGCTGGTGTAGGTGTCCCACAGGAGCTGGGGCGGCAATTCCAGCGCGATCTTCGCCGTGCCGACGTTGCTGGACTTCTCCACGATCTCCTCGACCGACAGCACTCCGTGCGGATGTGCGTCGCCGATGGTGCGATCGCCGATCGTGAGGCGGCCCGGCGCGGTGTTGAATCGCATCTGGGGCGTGACGCGGCCCGAGTCGAGGGCGGCAGCGATCGAAAAGGGCTTGATGGTGGACCCGGGCTCGAAGGTATCGGTGAACACGCGGTTGCGCAGGGCGTCGACGTTCCATGAACCGCGCGCATTGGGATCGAAGCTGGGCCAGCTCGCCAGCGCCAGCACTTCGCCGGTCCTGACATCCAGCACCAGGGCCGAACCCGCCTTGGCATGGTGGGCATCGATGGCCGATTTCAGCGCGGAATACGTCTGATACTGGATCCGGTTGTCGATCGACAGTTCGACATCGCGGCCGTCAACCGGATCGAGAAGCCAGTCCTCCTCGACGATTCGCCCCATCCGATCCTTGATCACCCGGCGATGGCCCGAGCGGCCGGCCAGGGTGGAGTCGAACGCAAGCTCGATGCCCTCCTGGCCCCGGTCTTCGACGTTGGTGAAACCGATCAGATGCGCAACAGTGGTCGCCTCGGGGTAGTGGCGCTTGAATTCGCGGGTCTGGTGAATGCCGTCCAGCTTCAGCGCGTCGATCTTCTGTGCGACATCGAGGTCGACCTGCCGTCGCAGATAGACGAACTTGCGGTCGCCATTGGCAAGCCGCCGGCGCAGCTCAGCCACTGGCATTTGCAGCAACTGCGCGAGCTTCGCCAGCTGCGCTGGCGGCGCGTCGACGTCGTCCGGGATCGCCCAGATGGCCTTCGCCGGCACCGACGCCGCGAGCACCACGCCGTTGCGATCGACCACCTTGCCCCGGGTTGCCGGCATTTCGAGCGTGCGTGCATATCGCACTTCGCCCTGACGCTGGAAGTAGCCGGTCGACACGCCGCCCTGCAGAAAGACGGCACGGCCGGCCAGTGCGACGAAGGCGCAGAACAGCAGGAACAGCAACAGCTTCGACCGCCACGCCGGCAGCCGAACGACCAACAGCGGGTTGGCGTTGAACGCGACTCGATCGCCGCCGCGCGCCGTGCCTGCGGGACGGCGTCCGCTGACCGCGCCCGACCTGATCGCGGCGGGCTGCTTCACCGGTTGGCCTCCGACCGCCCGGCCGGCGCCGGCACGAAGACGGTATGCGCGCTATCGACCGCCCGCAGACCGAGCTGGCGCGCCGCCGTCTCCACGTTCGCCGGTTGCGACACGCGCCCGAGCTCAACCCGCAGCCGGTTGCCGTCGGCTTCTAGCTGCTGCGCCGTTTGCTGGGCGCGCTCGAGTTCGACGAACAGTCCCCGCGCGCGGTGCTGCGAAGTGATCAGCGAAAGACTGCAGGCCACCAGCCCGGCAACGAGGGCGACGACGACCCAGACGTTCGGCGCGCCTTCCCTCACGCGGGCACCTCGCCATTCAACGCCATATCGGTGCGTTCTGCGATCCGCATGACCGCGCTTCGTGCGCGCGGATTGGCTGCGATCTCGGCTGCACTCGCTCGCACCTTGCCCAGCGCGCGCAGCGTCGGCTGCGGCAACTGGCGGGCGCGCAGCGGCAGGCGCTCGGCTCGCGTCCCCAGATGGCGCTCCGGGTGGGCGTGCCGATCGATGAACCGCTTGACGACGCGATCCTCGAGCGAGTGAAAGCTGATCACCACCAGCCGCCCGCCGCGGTTCAACGCTGCAAGGATCTGCGGCAACACTAGCGCCAGTTCCTCAAGCTCTTGATTGAGGTGAATCCGTAAAGCCTGAAAAGTCCGCGTCGCCGGATGCTGGCCGGCGTCCTTGCGGCTCTTGACGGGGATTGCGTCTGCCACGACCGCGGCAAGGTCGGCGGTTGTTTCGAGCGGCCGGCCGCGATGCTTTCCATCCGGGCGGCAAGCCACAATCGCCTTTGCAATCGATGCAGCAAACCGTTCTTCCCCATAGTCCCGGATGACTCGCGTCAGTTCTTCAGCAGTTGTCGATTCCAGCCACTGCGCAAGGGTTTGACCCCGCGTCGTGTCCATGCGCATGTCCAGAGGGCCGGCATGGCGCCAGGAAAAGCCGCGCGCCGCCTGGTCGATCTGCGGGGAAGACACACCGAGGTCCAGCAACACGCCATCCACGCGGGCAAATCCCAGCGTTTGCAGTGTGTCGCTCAGGCGTGAGAAAGCCGTGTGGACAAAGTGAAATCGCGCATCGCGGATGGAACCTGCCGCCGTTACGGCATCCGGGTCGCGGTCCAGCCCGATCACTCGCGCCGCAGGTGACAGGCGCGCGAGCAGACACTGCGTGTGTCCACCGCGGCCGAAGGTCGCGTCGACGTAGGTTCCGTCCGGAGTCGTCACCAGACTCTCGACGGCAGCGTCGGCGAGAACAGTGTTGTGGGACAAGGGCAACCGCAGCAGAAGATTCGACCGGGCGTGCCATCAGAACGTGAACCCTGCCGCCGCCTCGAGTCCGGCGGCAAGATCCGTCTGTTCTCTCGACTGATGGCGAGCGGCGTCCCAGAGCTCGAAGTGCTCGCCCATTCCGAGCAGCATCGCGTCGCGCTCGAGCACTGCTGGAGCACGCAGTTCGAGCGGGATCAGTAGCCGCCCTGCGGCATCGAGCTCGACATCGATCGCGCTCCCTAGCAGCAGGCGCTGCAGAGCGCGGGCCGCGTAAGGAAGGCGGGCGATCTCTTCCCGCTTCGCTTCCCAGCGTGGACGGGGATAGACCAGCAGGCAGCCGTCCGGGTGACGCGTCAGCGTCAGGCGCGACTCGCACAATGCCTGCAACGCATCGCGGTGCCGCGCTGGCATCGAGAGCCTCCCCTTGGCGTCCAGCGTCAGATGCGACGCGCCCTGAAACACGATGCCCCCGTCTCCTTGCGATGGATTGCGTGAATCCTTCACTGCCAAGGCATGACAGCGAAGCGATTACTAACTAATCCACCGTCTCCCACTTTTCTCCACCACGCAACTCTATCGAAGCGCGGTGAGTGGGTCAAGCTTGGGAAAGAAGATTTCTCAATCCCGACAAGGACTTAGCGCGACAAGTTCCAGCCTGTCGGCACAAAAAGGCTAGTAAATGAATGAGATACCGCGGTCTGTGAAAGTGGTTTCTCAGAAAGTAGCTTCTGAGCAACTTCGGCCTATGCGCCGATCCCACGAAGAAAGTGCAAAGCCCGCCTGTACGCCGGATTCTGTGCAATGCACGGGCGGTATTGCCCACGCATCGTGGCGATCATTCCTCTAGGCCGATGCTCACGCACCGGCTCGAGCCATCTACCCGCAGCCTCCCCGAGCAGGATCGTCGGCTGCCTATTCGATGTTGCTCCGCGTAGAGATTGCCCGTTTCACCCGGCGGCCGGTCACGCTTGGCTGGATCGCCGGCCGCGAGGCCGCTTTCCTTGAAGCGAGACCTTGACGGCGCGCAAGCGCGCCGCCCGGCCGCCGACTCGTCTCTGTTGCTCTGATCCTCACCTCACGGTGGACAGGTGTTACCTGCTACGCCGCTCTGCGGAGTCCGGACGTTCCTCCCGCACGCTACGCGTGCCGGCGATCGCCCGGCGGGCTTTGCAGATAGGAATGTAGGGACGGCGGCGACGCGCCGCAAGTCAGCGACGCAGGTCGAACATGCCGCGGCCGTCGGGCCCTTTGAGAGCCGCGGCAATACGCGCGCGGGCCTGAATGAAGGGCGAGTGCTTCGCCTCCGCGCCCAGGAACACGTCGAGATCACCGACCTCGCGCTGCAGCCGGGGTACCAGTTCCATGAAGAGATCGGTCACCTCGGGGTCGAACTGCATGCCGCGCAGCGACCAGATCTCCTGCATCGCCTCGGCGACGGGCCAGGCGTGCTTGTAGGGGCGCACATGCGTCAGCGCGTCGAACACGTCGACGATCGCAGTGATACGGGCAGCAACCGGAATCGCCGTGCCAGCCAGACCGAACGGATATCCGCGGCCATTCCACCATTCATGGTGGTGGCGCGCGATCTCTTCGGCAATATGCATCTGGGGAATGTTGCTGCGGGCAAGAATTTCGGCGCCGGCGATCGTGTGTTGCTGCATGATCTTGCGCTCGCCATCGGTCAGGCGACCGGGCTTCAGCAGGATCGAGTCCGGCACCGCGAGCTTGCCGATGTCGTGCATCCGCGCGGCAAGGTCGATCATGAAGCAGACGTCTTCCTCGAGCCCGTACTCCTTGCCGAGGATCGAGGCGAAGCGACCCACGCGATAGCAGTGCTCGCCGGTCGTGTCGTCGTGCAGTTCGGCGGCGACCGACTGCTGTTCCAGCATGGCGACGCGCGATTTCATCAGCTCGCGTTCGCCCAGCTGGATTCGCAGGTCGCCCAGATGCTTGTTCAGCGACGCATCGGCGGACGCGTTGTCCACGACGCTGACATACGCCTGCTCGACCTGTTCGAGGTGCCGCTGGTGGTGCATCAGCACCTGCTGCTGCTTCGCATCCTGGTTCAGCTTCAGCAACTCATGCAGGTAAACGAGCGCCACGTCCGGCTGCCCGGCAATCTCATAGCCCTTGACCGCAGCCGACATCGCATCGCGCAGGAAGCCGCGCACCGAGCTGCGCGCCTTCTCCAGCGAACGCTTCAGCCGCGTCAATCCGACATCAGCGGTGCCGGCCTGGACTTCGGTCAGACCCTCTGCGACCGCGGCCGCGAGCTCGGCCCTTTCCATGCCCGACTTTGCCGCAAACTCCTTCGCGTACTCGCAGCGCTTCTTCGCACCCTCGACGTCGCCGGTTTCGAGCAGCAGCTGCGCGAAGTGGTTTTCGGCGAGCGTGCGATACATGCAATCCGTCGCGTTCGCCGGATTTGAGAATACCTCGACCGCTTGGCGGACTGCTCGCAAGCCCCGACCCAGATCCTGGATGTTCAGGCTCGCGTAGGCCACGTTGCTGAGCGCACTGCCCTTCGACAGGCGCATCGCCGGGTCGGCCCCCGCGATCGCGATCGACCGCTCGTAGCATCGGATCGCGTCCGCGTAGTGCGCCGCATACTGAAGCGCGAGGCCGAGGTTGTTCCAGAGTACCGACTCGGCAAATTGATCTCGGAGTTCCCGAGCGAGATCAAGCGCCTCGGCAAACAGTTCCGTCGCTACCGGCAGGTTGCCGGTCTCCATCTGCAACACGCCGCCGAAGGTCAGCGCCTTGCGCAGAAGCGATTTGTCGCCCACGAGGCGGGCGGCGGCAATGGCATCGGCCGCCGGTCCAATCCCCTGCGGCGTCATCGCGCTGATATAGGCGTAATGGACCACCATCAGCAGGCACTCGACGCCCGCCGCAGTCACCAGCCCAGGCGGAACGGCGTGTATCGCGTCGTAGGCGTCGCGGAAGACCTCTGGCGCGTTCGCACCGGGCGAGGCCAGCGTCGCCTTCAGGCGGGCGAGCAGCCGGTCGAAGAATGCCGAGGCCTCCTCAACAGAGCCCGGCAGTTGCCCGACCCCAGAGGTCGCCGCGATGAAAGGAGTGCCCATGTCCACGCGCGCCACGTTACCAGATACCCTGAACGCGCGATAGCTGGAGTTTGGTACCAAGTATGGATTAATCCCCGCGTTCTAGGGAGTATCCGTCCTGTCGGCGAAAGGCTTCCGGTCTCCGGGGCGTCGCCAAGATCGGTGAGAGCCCAAATTTGGAGGACGTCATGGAAACTCTGGTTCAGGAAGTCAAAGTTGAAGAAGAAGTGGTGGAACTGACGCTGGCAGAACTGGCCCAGGTAGGCGGGGGAATGGGTTCCGCAATACTTGCATAAACGCACCAAGTTTCTTACGCAAAACCGGGGCTAGCTGCCCCGGTTTTTATTTTTATATCAACAGCTTGCGAGCCGCTCTCCGCCCGGTTATAGGGACCACCCGTCGAGCGGGTCATGGCCGTTCGCCATGACGATTTACGGCGCGCCCCGACCTTCGAGATATTTGATCGCCGCCGCGAAGTAGGTCGGGTCGGTGATTACCAGACCAGCCTTCGTTACCGCGGCCATTGTCCATGCGCGCGCCGTCTGGCGCTGCACCCGCCGGGCCGCTGGAGGCCCGGGGGCTCGATCGAGTTGCAGCGGGAAGACTTCCCGCCGGCCGATTCGGTCAAGTCACGTTTCGGTCGGGCGCGCCTTTGCGGTGTTCGGCCTCGACCTGGTTGATGTATCGCTGGAGTAGGAGGCTTGCCTGCGGCGCGAACTGGACGAACTCGCAGCCGATGCGCTTTTCACCCTCCTGCTGCGTCAGTTCGATCGCGCGCACGCGCAGCCCGGCGCCAATCGACCCTTCTCCGGGGAGATCGATCACGCAGTCCGGCAGTTCCATGCCGAGCGAAAACTGCATCTCGTCGCCTTTGCAGACCAGGGCTAGTCCGCCGCCGCTGATGTCGAGCACGCGCAGGGTGATGCTGCGGTCGGCCTGCACGTCGCGCACGCAGCAGCGGACCGGACGGTTGGCCAAGGGCCGCACGCGGAAGAATTCGCGGCGCTGCATCCGGATCACACGTTCCGGCAGCCGCACGCGCAGCGCCGGGCGGTCCTCGAACGAAATCGCTTCCGCGCGGGCCGCTTCGAACTGCAACTTCACTCCCTGCACGAACGCCACGAAGACGAGGCGTCGAGATTCGAGAACCCGCCGTTGCACGCCTTCGTTCGGCGCGGAGTCGATCACCACTTGCTCGAAATCCGGGTTGATCGACAGCAGCACCGTGAGGAAGAAGCTGCCGGTGGCGTCGTAATAGACGTTGGTCAGCACGCGATGCTCGGCCATCTGCCCCAGCAGTGCCACGACTCCGACCCGCGAATACAGCGCAAAGCGCTCGAGCGCCGGCGATTCGGGTTCGGGAAACGGAGTCGTCATGCCCATGATCGTTGTCCTTCACGTCGACCGGCGCCAAATCAGCCGTCGCTAAGCCGCGCCGCGCGCTGCTGCTGCGCGGTGCGCTCGACATAGGTGCACAGTTTCTCCAGCGCAGTCTCGTCGATGTCGGCAAACGCGCATCCATAGCGCCACCGGCCGGTACCGTCGCCTCGATCGACGTAGTGCACGACCAGGTCCGAAATGATCAGACCGCCCATGCCGAGATCGAACCTGCAGTCGACGAGTCGTTGCGCGGCACCAAACGCCTCGCGCGCCTGGCCGAGCAGTGCCACGCCACCAACGCTGATGTCGAGCACTGGCAGCCGCTGGGGCAGCGGCACGTTCGCATCGGCGCGCACGACACACTCGAGTGGACGGTTGCGCGGCGGTTTCACTCGCTCGTGCGCACGGCGCTGCAAGCGCAACACTTCTCTCGGCATCGATATCCGCGCTCCGACTCCGGCGGCGGTCTCTGCGTGCTCGCGCACCGCAGCGCTGAACTGGATCTTCACGCCCTCGTGAAATCCCACCGCCGTAATCGCATGCGCGGCCAGCAGGATCTCGTGCTCGAATTCACTCGTCGCATTGAGCACCAGCGCGTCAGCGTCCGCCATGACTGCAGCGATCCGTGCATCGGCATGGAGAAATCCGCCTTCGACGTGGCAGGTCGCGACAAAGCGAGCCGCCTGCAGCCGATTCAGCAGAGCGACGATGTCCGCGCGTTCGGACAGCCAGTACGGCGCCAGCGCAGCCGATCGCTCCTCGGGCAACGGCGTTGTCTTCAGCATTTCTCCTCCCGCGGCGCTCCCGCGGGCACCGCGCGCCCTTCAATCCTGTAGACCCATGCCAGAACCTCGGCGACGGCAATGTACAACGCGGGACGGATATGCGCATCAAGATCGACCTGCATCGGCGGCAACACAAGTTCGCGCGATTCGTCGATCGGCACACCAGCCGCGTGGGCACGCGCGACAATTTCGTCGGCCCGCCGCGCATCGCCTTTGGCAACCACGCAGGGTGCGGCGCGGCGTTCGCTGACTTGCTTCGAATAGGTCAGTGCGACGCCGCCTGCAAGCCCGCATGCTTCGATGTGCGCGGGCAGTCGAGGCAGCTCTCTCCAGATCGTCGCGTGTTGCGTGCTCGCCACTTTTTGCTGCGGCCATTGCACCCTTAACGCGCAGATGCACGTCAAGCACGTCGAGCGGAGACAGGTCGGAATTCAGACGGATCCTGATCGCGACCCAGACCGCCGAATTGTCGACCTCGCGATGGACATACAAATCGACGCGAGCAGTCTCTTCTCAGTTCGTTCGTCGCTGTTTGCCGCAGGCAGGCCGGGCCTTGCGGCGGGGCGGAGTCGCGCCGGCGGGTCCGTGCCGCGACCGCGGTGCGCGCCCTGGCAGGTGATGCCACATAGAAGTGGACGTCGTCGTGCATCAGGTCGTCCGCTGCGCGGGCATCGAACGTGCTATTCGACAGAAGCACTCACATGGGCGAGCCGATGGCCAGCTGATCGCCCGCAAGGCGTACATCGACCGCTGGCTCTCGTCTCGTTGCGTTGACACATAGCCGCGAGATTCATCGCCGTTCATGCCCCGGACCGAAGAGCTGCTACGGAAGATTCCGTTGCTGACGTTCAGCGCCGAGGAAGGACCGAAACATATCGCGCAGGCCGAGCGGGCGATGGCGCGCGGCTATATCGTCAGGCCGTTCACCGAGAAGACTCTGGAGGAGAAGCTGCGGAGGATGCTGCGGCCGTTGCAGTGAACCTGCGCAGTCAGGCGTGGCCGAGCACCGGGTGCGGCCGGTACGGCGCTT
>JBLMYK010000095.1:0-3313 GCA_050258235.1 Gemmatimonadota bacterium
AACGCGATGCTCGCGACCAAGATCAGCTTCATGAACGAGATCGCGAACCTCGCCGAGCGCATGGGTGCCGACATCGAGAAGGTGCGCCTCGGCATCGGTTCCGATCCGCGCATCGGCTACAGCTTCATTTACCCTGGTGCGGGATACGGCGGTTCGTGCTTCCCGAAGGACGTGAAGGCCCTGGTGCACAGCGCGGGCGAGCACAAGTTCGACGCGCAGTTGCTCAAGTCGGTCGAGGCCGTGAACAAGCGCCAGAAACAGCTGCTCTTCCGCAAGCTCAGCGCCTATTTCAAGGGCGACCTGAAGGGCAAGGTCATCGGCGTGTGGGGCCTGGCGTTCAAGCCGAACACGGACGACATGCGCGAGGCGCCGTCCCGCGACCTGATGGAGGCGTTGTGGGCGGCGGGCGCAAAAGTCCAGGCCTACGACCCGGTCGCGATGATCGAGGCGAAGCGCATCTACGGCGACCGTCCTGACCTGGTGCTGGTCGATTCCGCCGAGGCGGCGCTCGAGGGCGCCGATGTGCTGGTCGTGGTGACCGAGTGGCAGGAGTTCCGCAGCCCCGATTTCGACTACATCCGCGACTCGGTCCGGCACCAGGTGATTTTCGACGGCCGCAACATCTATGATCCGGCGCTGGTGAGGAGCTTCGGCCTCACATACCACGGGATCGGGCGGGGTGAGCCGCTGGTCGTGTGAGGAAGCTCGCGGATTCCGGTGAGTCGCAGGGCCGAGAATCCGCGGGGTAACTGACCGAGAGCCCAGAGGCCCGTAAGGACCCACTTGACCGTCGAGATCGCAATAACCCTCGCGGTGGTGTTCGGTGTGCTCGTGCTGCTCACCAGCAGCCGGATCGACACGGACGTCGTCCTCGTGGGCGCGATGATCACGCTGACGCTTTCCGGAATCCTCAAGCCCGATCAGGCGTTGCAGGGATTCGCAAGCAGCGGCGTCATGACCATCGCTGCGCTGTACATCGTCGTGGCGGGTCTGCGCGAAACGGGGGCGATGGCCTGGATCTCGCGCTGGGTGCTCGGCAAGCCGCGCTCGCTGACGGTCGCGCAGGGCAAGCTGATGTTGGTCACCAGCGTGCTCTCGTCGGTGATCAACAATACGCCCGTCGTGGCGCTGTTCATCCCGGTCGCCCAGGAGTGGGCCTCGCGGTTCGGCTACTCGATATCGAAGCTGCTGCTGCCGATGAACCACATGGTGATCCTTGCGGGCATGTGCACCCTGATCGGCACGAGTACGAACCTCATCGTCAACAGCCTGCTGGTCAAGACCGTGCCCGACTCGGGCCTGAGCCTGTTCAGCCTGATCTGGATCGGCTTGCCCCTCACTGTCATCGGGTTCGTCTACATCCTGGTCGCCTCGCGCTGGCTGCTGCCCGACCGGCAGAGTCCCGTCGAGCAGCTGCAGAATGCCCGCGAGTACAGCGTCGAGGCGCGCGTGACCCCGAACGGGCCGCTGGTCGGCCGTTCGATCGCGGAGGTCGGCCTGCGCAGCATGCGCTATGCGTACGTGCTCGAGATCAGCCGCGGCGAGCGACTGCTCACGGCGGTGGGCCCCGACGTCCTGCTGCAGGCCAACGATCGTGTCACCTTCGTGGGCGTGGTCGATGCCGTCAATGAGCTGCGCCGCATGCCGGGCCTGCTGATCGCGGAGGACCAGACGTACCAGTTGAACCTGCGCCATGCGCAACGACGCCTGGTCGAGCTGGTGCTGTCGCCGACGTCGCCGCTCGTCGGGCAGACTGTCCGTGAGTCCGGTTTCCGCAGCATCTACAACGCCGCGATCATCTCGATATCCCGGGAAGGCGAGCGCATGGAAGGCAAGCTGGGCGACGTGCGCCTGCGTGCCGGCGACACACTGCTCGTCGAGACCGACCAGAACTTCGTCGGGCGCCACAAGTACAACCGCGAGTTCCTGCTGGTGAGCTCGCTGCAGGATTCCGCGCCCCTCGATTTTGCGCGCGCGCCGCTGGCGTTCGGCATCCTGCTGCTGATGCTGGTCGTGGCGACGCTCGAGTGGGTGCCGCTGTTCCAGGCTTCGTTCATTGCGGCGGGATTGATGGTGGCGACCGGTTGCGTGACGTTGAGCGTCGCGCGCCGCAGCATCGAGTACCCGGTGCTCGCGGGTATCGCCGCTTCGTTCGCGCTGGGGTTCGCGCTGGCCGAGTCGGGCGCGGCCGAACTGCTCGCCGGCTACATCGGTGGCATCGCGCGAGGCGACCCGTTCTGGGCGCTGGTCGTGCTGTATATCGCCACCGTGATCGTCACCGAACTCATCACCAACAACGCGGCGGGCGTGCTGATGTTCCCGATCGCGATGGCGGTCGCGCACGATGGCAACGTGAGCTATCTGCCATACGTCGTGGTCGTCATGGTGGGCGCCTCGGCAGGCTTCATCACGCCGATCGGCTACCAGACCAATCTCATGGTGTACGGCCCCGGCGGCTACCGCTGGAGCGACTACATCCGCTTCGGCACCCCGCTCAGCATCATCGTAGGCATCGCGACCGTCATCATCGTGCCGATGGTGTGGCCGTTCTAGCCGGTGTCAGGTCTTGCAAGATTGCAAGATTCGGCGGTGAAAATCTTGCAATCTTGCAAACCTGACACCATCGTTCCACTTTCGCATCAGGACGACCGGCCCCGAACCATGCTCATCCCAGTCATCCTCTCCGGCGGCTCGGGCACGCGACTCTGGCCCCTCTCGCGCGAGCTGTACCCGAAACAGCTGCTCCCGCTGGTCGGCGACCACACCATGCTGCAGGAGACCGCCAAGCGGCTCGAAGGTGTGGCGGATGTCGGCGCCCCCATCGTCGTATGTAATGAGAGTCACCGCTTCATGGTGGCGGAGCAGATGCAGCAGCTGGGCACCAGGCCCGGGGCTATCATTCTCGAGCCGGTGGGGCGTAATACCGCGCCAGCGGTGGCGGTGGCCGCGCTGGCGGCCCTCAAGCCATCGCTCTCCCACAGCGGGGATAAGGGGGAAGAGGACCCGATCCTGCTGGTGCTGCCGGCCGACCACGTCATCCGTGACATCGAGTCGTTCCGCGAGGCGGTCACCGCCGGTCGCGCCGCGGCGGAGGCGGGCAAGCTGGTGACGTTTGGCGTGGTACCCGACCGCCCGGAGACTGGTTACGGCTACATCCGCCGCGCGAAGGGCACCGGCCCCGCGTACCCGGTGGCCGAGTTCGTCGAGAAGCCCGACCACGCGACTGCCGTGCGCTACGTCCAGTCGGGCGAATACTTCTGGAACAGCGGTATGTTCATGTTCCGCGCGCGGGCCTACCTCGCCGAGCTCGGCA
>JBLMYK010000096.1:0-6563 GCA_050258235.1 Gemmatimonadota bacterium
GCACGTGATCGAGGGCCTCGCCGCGATTGCGGGCGGCGGTGATGAAGATCTCGAACTGTTCGCGGATCTTCGACTGGCCGACGTAATCGGCAAGGCGCTGCGGTCGCAGTGCGCGCTCGACGGCTTCCTCGTTGGGCGACGACGACGTGGGGGCGACGATCCGGTCCGGCAGCACGATGCGTGGCGCTTGGTCTCAGCTTCTTGCCAGCGATTTTAGGGCGAGCCTGATTCCCTCCGACACGCCGGTGCCGGCCGGCACCTGCCGGGTCGCGGCGGCCGCTTCCTTTTCCGAATAACCGAGCGCCATCAGTGCGCGCGTGATATCGGCGCCCGTATCGGCCGGCGCCGAGGTCGCTGCCGTACCTTCGAGAACCGCGCCGAGCTTGCCCTTCAATTCGAGCAGCAGGCGCTCCGCGGTCTTCTTGCCGATGCCGGGAACCTTCGTCAGGCGTCCACTCTCCTGCAGCGTGATCGCCTGCGCCAGCTCGTTCACACTCATGCCCGACAGCACCGCCAGCGCGGTACGACTGCCGATGCCCGAGATCCGGATCAGCTCGCGAAAGGCGCTGCGCTCCGCCGCGGTGGCGAACCCGTACAGCAGGTGTGCATCCTCACGCACGACCAGATGCGTGAGCAAAGTGATGCGCTCGCCGATCACAGGCAGGTTGTAGAAAGTGCTCATGGGTACGTCGACCTCGTAGCCGACGCCGTTCGCGTCGACCAGTACCGTCGGCGGATTCTTCTCCAGCAGGCGTCCTTCGAGACGACCGATCACGTGTTGCCCGCGATGCGTCCGCCGAGCGACCGCCATGCGCTGCGCGAGCGGCGCGCGCGAGCGGAGCCCGACCGTGCGGCGCCGGCGGCCAGCACGCGCTCGGCGTTCGCATCGCAAATCGCGCAGGCGAGCGCGTCCGCCGCATCTGTGGGCGGCACGTATCCGAGCGCGAGCAGGCGCTGCACCATCACCTGCACCTGCTCCTTGCTCGCCTTGCCGTAGCCGACCACGGCCTGCTTGACCTGCAGCGCCGTGTGCTCGCGCACCGACAGGCCGGCCGCAACCGCCGCGCAGATCGCCGCGCCGCGCGCCTGGCCGAGCAACAGGGTCGACTGGGGATTGACGTTGACGAACACCTTCTCGATGCACGCGCGCGCCGGCTGCGCCGCGTGGATGACGCGTCCCAGTTCGGCAAGGATCACGCCAAGGCGCTGCGGCAGGTCGCCCGCCGGCACACGGATCACGCCGCTGTCGACGAAACGCAGCCGGCCCTCGGCGTTCTCGATCACGCCCCAGCCGGTGCGGTTCAGGCCGGGATCGATGCCGAGGATGCGAACGGGGAGTTGCACGCGGCCATTCTGCCACGTGCCACGCTTGCGCTAGTGCCGGAAGTGTCTCGTCCCGGTGAATACCATCGCGACGCCGCGTTCGTTGGCGGCCGCGATCACTTCTTCGTCGCGCATGCTGCCGCCGGGCTGGATCACGCAGGTCGCCCCTGCGTCGACCACCACGTCGAGCCCGTCGCGAAACGGGAAGAACGCGTCCGACGCGGCCGCGGACCCGGCCAGCGACAGTCCGGCTTCCTTCGCCTTGATCGACGCGATGCGCGCGGAATCGATGCGGCTCATCTGCCCGGCGCCGACGCCGAGCGTCATGCCGTCCCGCGCGAAGACGATCGTGTTGGATTTGACGAACTTGGCCACCCGCCACGCGAACATCAGATCGTCGATTTCGGCGGCGCTCGGCGCGCGTTGCGTGACGACGCGCAGTTCGTCCGCCTGCACCTGACGCGTATCCGGAGACTGCACCAGCATGCCGCCCCCGACGCGCTTGAAGTCCAGGTCGTTGGTCGCCGCCCCTGGCTCGACGGTGAGGATCCGGACGTTCTGCTTGGCGCCGAAGATCGCGCGCGCCTTGTCGTCGAACGCCGGCGCGATCACCACCTCGACGAACTGCCTGGCCACCGCTTCCGCGCATGGACCGTCCACCGCGCGGTTGAACGCGATGATGCCGCCGAATGCCGAGGTCGGGTCGGTCTTGAATGCCTTCGCATAGGCCGCCGCCGGATCGTTCGCGACTGCGACCCCGCAGGGATTGGCATGCTTGATGATCACGCACGCCGTCTGCTGGAACGAGCGCACGCATTCCCACGCCGCGTCGGCGTCCGCAATGTTGTTGTAGGAAAGCTCCTTGCCCTGCAACTGGACGTAGCCGGCGAGCAATCCGGCCCCGACCTGTCGTTCACGGTAGAACGCCGCGGACTGATGCGGGTTCTCCCCGTAGCGCATCTGCTGCACCTTGATCCACTGCCGCGTCAGGGTGTGCGGGAAGGGACCGCGCCGCCCGCTCTCATCGAGCGCGGACAGATAGTTGCTGATCGCACCGTCGTAGCGCGACGTGTGCGCGAACACCTTCTTTGCCAGTTCAAAACGGGTTGCTGCTCCGACACTTCCGTGCGCCTTCAGCTCGTCGATGATGCGGCCATAGTCGGACGGATCCACCACGGCTGCAACCGAGCCGTGATTCTTGGCCGCCGCGCGCAGCATGGCCGGGCCGCCGATGTCGATGTTCTCGATCGCCTCGTCCAGCGTGCAGTCCGGGCGCGCAACCGTCTGCTCGAACGGATACAGGTTCACCGCCAGGATTTCGATCGGGTCGATCGCATGCTGTTTCAGGGTGGCCATGTGCTCCGGCGAGTCACGCCGCGCCAGCAGCCCGGCATGCACGCGCGGATGCAGCGTCTTGACCCGACCGTCGAGGATCTCCGGAAACCCGGTGTAGTCGGCGACCTCGGTCACCGCGATGCCGTTGCTTGCCAGAAGCTTCGCGGTACCCCCCGTGGACAGCAGACGGAATCCGAGAGCAACCAGCTCGCGTGCGAATTCAACGATTCCCGTCTTGTCGGACACGCCGATCAATGCAGTCTTCATTTCGTCAGGCCGTATTCCGTCAGCTTCTTGTGCAACGTGTTGCGATTGATTCCGAGCAGCACGGCCGCCGCCGACTGGTTGCCGCCCGCCTTGTCGAGCGCGAATTTCAGCAGCGGCTTTTCCACCGCGAGCATCACCATTTCGTGCAGCGCATGCGGCTTCGCACCGCCGAGATCCTGGAAGTACTGTTCCAGCGAGCGCAGCACGCATTCCTCGATCGTTTCGCCGCGTCGCGCCGAGCGTGGGTTCGCCGGCATGGCTGCGGCATCCGTGGCGGGTGCCCGGACGGCCGAGCGCGCAGCGTTGTTGGTTGCCATTTGTCGTCTCCCTGTTCTTAGTGCAGCGGCGGCGCCTCGGCGAGCCGGTCGAAACGGGCGCCATGGTCGAGGAAGAATTCGTCCACCGCGCTTCGCTGTCGTTCGATCGTCTCGATCGCGTTCATGCGGGCGCAGAACGCCGCGCCGCCGACCAGCCGTTTCGTGTACCAGATGATGTGCTTGCGCGCGGTGCGCAGCCCGACATCCTTGCCGTAGAAGCAGTAATGATCGTCGAGGTGCGCGAGCAGCGCTGGCCGCACCTCGTCCACGCGCGGCGGCGGCATCTGCTCGCCGGTGCGAAGGAAATGATCGATCTCGCGGAAGATCCACGGCCGGCCCTGCGCCGCGCGGCCGATCATGATCGCATCGGCGCGCGTGGCGTCGAGAACTTGGCGTGCGCGCGCCGGCGTGTCGATGTCGCCGTTGGCGACCACCGGAATCGCTACGGCGGCCTTGACCGCGGCAATCGTTTCGTACTCTGCCGCACCACCGTAGCCGCAGGCGCGCGTACGGCCGTGCAGGGTCAGCATCCGGATCCCCGCGTCTTCGGCCAGCCGCGCAATACGCAGTGCGTTGCGATTGGCCCGATCCCAGCCGGTGCGGAACTTGAGCGTGACCGGAACGTCCACCGCGGCGACCACCGCATCCAGGATCTTCGCTACCAGCGACTCGTCCTTCAGCAGCGCGGAACCGCAGGCGACGTTGCAGACTTTCTTGGCGGGGCAGCCCATGTTGATGTCGATGATCTGCGCGCCGCGATCGACGTTGTAGCGCGCCGCCTCCGCAAGCATCGCCGGATCGGCGCCCGCGAGCTGGACCGCAACCGGTGCGCATTCGCCGTCATGGTTCAGCCGCCGTGTCGACTTCTCCGTCGCCCACAGGCGCGGGTTCGAAGCCGCCATTTCCGAGACCGCATAGCCGGCCCCGAACCTGCGGCATAGCTGGCGGTACGGCCGATCCGTGACACCCGCCATCGGCGCGACGAAAACACGATTCGGCAGCTCGTGCGAGCCGATGCGCATGGGGGAGCAGGAGGATGATGGCGAGGCGAGGGCGCGAATTGTAGCCAACCCGTCAGCGGCATCCTTGATGCAGGTCCAGTTGCGCGGTTCAGGTCAGGTGCGTGCACCAAACATCAGCAGGTGCGCCAGTTGCCGCCGCAACGGTGGCACGAGGTCAAGCGCGACGAGGCCGGCGACGCGCGCCATTGCGATCGGCGTGAAGCGCGTGGCGAACGCGTCGGGAAGCCAGCGTGTCAGCGAGTAGATCGCGGCGCGATCGATGCGACGGCGCGCGGCGTAATCGGCCAGCGCCGCGCCGGGCTCGTCGTGCGTGGCCAGCGCGTCGGCGAGCGTGACGCAGTCGCGCATGCCGAGGTTGAATCCCTGCCCCGCCACCGGATGCAGCGTCTGCGCCGCATTGCCGAGCGCAACCACGCGATGCTCTCGCACCGTCTCCCTCATGACCTGCGTCAGCGGATAGCGCCGACGCGCACCGATCGCTTCCACCTGCCCGATGCGCGCACCGATCGCATGCTGAAGTTCGCGGACGCAGGCATCGTCCGGCTGCGCGAGGCGTCGCGCCGACTCGGCGTCCGACATGCACCACACCAGCGCCAGTGTCCGGGCGCTTCCGTCGCCGGTCCGTGCCGGCGCCGGCAGCAGGGCCAGCGGGCCTTCGCGCGTGAAACGCTCGAAGGCGCTGCCGGGGCGCGGTCCCATGACGCGTACGTCGGCAATCAGGGCCCATTGCGTTGTGCCTGTGTCACGCCGATCGCCAAGCCCTGCGAGACCCTCCGCGTGCACTGCCAGCGGGACATCGAGCGTGGACGAATCGTCCAGTGCGACGACGGCGTGCTCCGCAGACTGGGTCACCTGCATGACGCGGCACGGACGGCGAACTTCGATCAGCGCTTGCGATGCCGCCGCGCGCGCCAGGGCGTCGAGAAGTTCACCGTAAAGTACGGTGGCCCCGAGATCGACGCCATCGAAATCGTCTGCCGACAGGTGAGTCGCGCCGAATTCGCCGGCCGAGCTGACGTGAACTTCGCGAATGGCCGCATGGCGGGGGACATCCGCGGCGAGCAGCGGGCGCAGCGTCTCCCAGGTGCCGCGCGACAATGCCAGTACTCGCGCGTCACCGCGCGCTTCATCGAGCGGGCGCGCATCGGCGACCACCGCGGAGATGCGCCGCTGCGCCAGCAGCAGCGCGCAGGCCAGGCCGATTGGACCGCCGCCGAGAATCGCGATGCGCGCGGCGCCCTTCATCGGATAGACGCCATCCTCGACGTCAGCTCCGCATCCAGTTGTGCGAGTTCCTCCGGCGTGCTGACGTTGTGCCACAGGCCATCGTATCTTTCGCCGGTCACGCGGCCTTCGGCGGTGAATGCGTACAGCCAGGGAAACAGCTTCTTCCTCGCTGCATTCTGCTGGCGAAAGAGTCGCGGCGCGAAGACGCCGATGTTGCCGTACGTCAGCAGGGGCGGAGCTGGCGTGATGCGCGATCCGGCCAGCCCCATGTCGCCGTGAGGATGCGACGGAGGGTTTCCCACCAGCACCAGGTGCGCGTCGGCGGCGCCGAGTTCGATCGCCTGGGCGTGCGCGATCAGGCGGCGATAGTCGTAGTCGGTCACAATGTCGCCGCTGACGGCGATGAAGGGTGCGTCCGCGCCGCGCGGCGCCAGCAGCGGCAGCGCCCGCACGATGCCACCCAGCGTTTCCAGCGCATCCTCGGCCGTCTCGCCTTCGCGCGAATACTCGATGTGCGCGCCAAAACGCGAGCCGTCGCCGAGCGTGGCCTCGATCGCGGCCGCCATGTGCGCGGTGTTGATCACCAGCTCGCGCACGCCGGCGCGCACCAGACCGTCGATCTGCCACTCGATCAGCCGCTTGCCGCCGGCGACGAGCAGCGGCTTGGGCGTCACGTCCGACAGCGGGCGCATCCGCTCGCCCCGCCCGGCGGCGAAGATCAAGGCCTTCATCCGGTTGCTCGTTGTCCGTTGTTCGTTGCCAGGGCTTCTCGCATTTTCAGGAAGCGGCGCAATCGCTTCGATGGGGTTTCATCAACGAGGAACGAGAAACGAGCAACCAGAACCCATCAGAACGTATATCCCGCCCGCCGCTCCACGCCTTCGATCTCGTCGAACAGGCGTGCGAGCGGAGCCAGCGCAACGTAGCGGTGCGTGACGCTGCTTACGTAGGCGGCGAAGCGCGGCGTATCGGCCAGATATTGCGGCTTGCCGTCGCGATAGTTGATGCGCGCGAAGATGCCCATCACTTTCAGGTGCCGCTGCAGGCCCATCCACTCGAACGCGCGCCAGAA
>JBLMYK010000097.1:0-5738 GCA_050258235.1 Gemmatimonadota bacterium
GCCGCGAGTCTTGGTATTCGGCAGCCGCAGGTTGGTGTACGCGTAGCCACCGGAACCCACGACGTTGTAGAGCGCCAGCGGTGTCTTGTCGTCGCGGTCTTCCCAGCGCGCTTCGGCCTGCAGCGATAGCTTGGGCAGCGGTCGCGATGTGATGCCGAGCAGCGCGAGCGTGGTGTCGACGCGTGCCCCGAGGTTCGTTACGCCCGCCGGCACGCCGGTGAAGCCGACGAAATCCTGCTTCTGCGTGGCCTGTCCGTATGCGAGCTTGAAGTTCGCGCGCGTCGCGGGAGTAAACGCGTAGTTGCCGGTCAGATCGACCTGGTGTGCCTGGTTGTCAGGCGCCAGCGCGACCGGGCTGTTCAGGATCGACAGCAGCGCGGCGCTCGGCGCCAGCGGACTGCCGAGCGCGTTGTTCAGCGGCCCCGACACGCTCGGATTCAGCGTTGTGTACTGATTGTTGAAGAACGAGCCGTAGTAGCCGCCGCTGATGTGCAGCTTGGCACCGGCGTAGTTGACGCGCGCCTCGATCTGGCCGTGGTTGGAGTCAATCGGCTCGGGCAGCAGCAGGATGCCCGCCCCCGAGGTGAGCGCGTCGGTCCCTGGACAGCCGGGGGCCACCACCGACCCGCAGTTCATGCCGATGCCGAACAGCCGCGCGCCCTCTTTCTTCTCCCCCGTCAGGCTGACCTCGACTTCGACCTGCGAGCCGATCCACTTCGACATCGTCAGCCCGAGGCGGGTGCGCTTCGTCTTCAGTCCGAGGTCGGCGCCGGTACCAACGCCATTGGCAAGGTATGAGGTCTGCGGCGCGGTCGAGCCGGCATTCGCGAGCCCCGTATTGATCGTGTACGGATCGCGGCGCGTCAGTTCGTTGTAGTCGAGCAAGAACTTCCAGTCGCCCTGCTTCTTCCAACCGAACTGCAACTCGCGCGTGTCAAGGCCGAGGTTGGATCCAAGCGCGTCGACCACGCGGCCCGTGTCCGGGTCAAAACGGTAGTAGCTGAAGTCGAGCAGGCCGTAACCGGACTCGTTGCGCATGCCGTTGTACTGGCCGAACAGCGAGCGGTCGGCGCTGTTGCCGCTGACTGCGCCAGCGCCCACGCTGACCGAGCCCTGGGCCGTGCTTTCCGCGCGGGTCGCGCCACAAGCCGCCAGCACCGCGATCGCAATCGCGGTCCGGCACAGGACGAAATGACGGGAAGAGGCTTTCATCTTCTGCTCCGGAACTCAGCGGAACAACAACTGCGGCGTCGGATTCGTGGCCGACGGATTGTTGGAACCGTGCACCTGCGTGTGGCAGTTCAGGCAACTGCGGCCCTGCCAGAAGTTCACGACGTTCTTGCCGGTCGACCCGGCGGTGATCGCCGGCGCCAACTGATTCCCTACCGCGGGCGGGAACACGCCCGGCTGCCCACCAAGCGCGCCGACGCCGCTGGCGACGTGCGGCGTATGGCACTGCTGGCACAGGATCGGCGCGCGTGCCTTGAGCATCGCGCTCACCGTGGAACCGTGCGGGTTGTGGCAGATCGCGCAGTCGTCCTGGACCGGTTCATGGTCGTGCACGAACGGGCCGCGTTTCTCGGGATGACACGCGTAGCAGGTGTCGTTGGTGCTGTCGCGCTTGACCAGCTTCGGCCCGGCCGAGCCGTGTGGGTTGTGGCAGTCCGAGCATGCCATCTTCCCTTCCGGGATCGGATGGTGCGACGGCTTGTTGATCTGCGTGCGCTGCTCCTTGTGGCAGGTGAAGCAAACGTCCGCCTGTGTGACGCGCTCACGCACTTTGTCATGGTTGGTATGGATCTGATGGCAGGTGTTGCACGCTACGTCAGCATTCGGGTGCGCACTTCCGGCCCACAGCGC
This sequence comes from Gemmatimonadota bacterium, assembly GCA_050258235.1. GTDB lineage: Bacteria > Pseudomonadota > Gammaproteobacteria > Burkholderiales > Burkholderiaceae_F > JAKOQB01. The sequence goes on from JBLMYK010000097.1 coordinate 1,861, forward strand.
GCGCTTGGAATCCTTCTCGTGGCAGCTCAGGCACACCGCGCTGCGCTCGGTCGCCGGCATCGACTTCGGACCCTTGAACAGGCGGTCCGGCTTCGCCTTCATCGGGCCCGCCAGGTGGGCAGCGCTCGGACCGTGGCACGTCACGCAGGTTGGCGTGCGCGGGTCGGTCGATACCGCGTGCGGAGTGCGGTTGTACTTGGCGAAGTCGTCGTCGTGGCACTTCATGCACTTTGACGACGCGTCCGCGTCCATCGACGCCCAGGCCGGACCCGCCAGTCCCGTCAACATCATGCCGGCGAACGCCAGCGCTCTCATGATTCGCATTCGACCCTCACCCTCGCTCGGATCCCGGCGGAACCCGACTCAAAATGGAGGAGCGGCACGCCCCTCTGTTGTGCCACGCCGCCCGCCACGGCTACTTCACGTCGTGGACGCGATCGATACCCGCCGGACCGCTGCCCGGCGCATGGCAGTCGTCACACACCTCGATCGTCTGCCATGTCCCCGCCTGCGTCATCGCCGGCGTCGACAAGTTCGCAAATCCCGCCCCGCCCCACTGCATCACGTGATCGATCACACGGCCAACCTTCGCGGAAGTGCCGTCGTGGCACGACGTGCAGGTGGCCGCCTTCGGCGTGATAGCCAGCCACTGCAGCGGGTCGGTCACGCCGGCCGGCTTCAGCACCATTGCGCCGACCGTGCTCTGGTCCTTGTACTGCGAATTGTTCACGTGGCAGGCATTGCAGTTGATGCCGTTGCTGTCCGGCCACTGAACTTCCTCGGCATAGTTCTCCGCGGCTGCCGTCGTCGTCGTGCTCGGCGCGCCGACGGCGATCTTGGCGGCATTCATCACCGCGGCGATGCTGTCGAATGTCGAGCCCGCAGCCACGGCCGTGCCGGCCGGGATCGCGACCTTCGTCGCCCCGCTGACCGATGCGGTGACGTCCGCGAGGAAGAAGCCCGCCGACTGCAGCGTGCCGCTCTTGTCAAAAGTGCCTGCCACGACGTTGCCGTGCGCGAATGGATACGTGCGGAATGCATTGCTGTGGATGCCGTGGATGAAGCGCTTCGCCTGGAACGATTCGTAGAGGGCAACGCCATTCGTCATCACGTTGCCGCTCGACGCGCGATTTGCGTCGTGGCAGACCGGGCACGCCTCAACGGTGTTGCGCGCGCCGCCGTGGAATGCATTGCCCAGCGTGTTCGAGCCCGACGCCGTGCCGAGCAGCCCGTGGCAGACGTTGCACTTGTCGGAGGACACGATCGTGCGACGCGGGCTCGGATTTCCGCTCAAGGCGAGGTCGGCGTAGGTGTGCTGCACCCCGACATTGAGGAAATCGGCGGGATTGGTCGACGCGACCGACCGAGGCTCGGCGGACGTCGCCAGCACCAGCGGCGGCTCCTTGACCTGCCCGATGCTGATCACGCGCGCGCTGCCGGCCGCCTGCGAAATGCCCGCGACATCGGCCGGCACCGGGATCGTGACCGTGTAGTTATTGCTGCCGTCGTTGGTGCCCTTGTACAGATACGCATTGGCGCCGCTGCCGCCGTTGTTCCAGGCCGTCCAGTCGGTCGGGCCGGGCTGTCCGATCAGGTTCTGGTAGCCGAGATAGAAGCGCAGGTTGCCGAACTTGGTCGTGCTGCCGCAGACGAGCGAACTGCCGCTGCCAGTGCAATCCGGCGTGACGAGGTTGTACGCCGCGTTGCCGCTGGTCGGGTCCGTCACCGAGTACTTCACCGTCACGTTGCGCGAGGCCGCATCGTAGGTGGCGCTGGCAATGTTCACCTTGTACTTGGCCGCGTCGACCTGGACCTGGTTGAAGTGCACCCGGTCGGATCCCAAGCCGGTACCTGCAATATGACAGCCCGCGCATGCGCTGTTGGTAAGCAGCGTCGCAGCCGCATTCGGATCCTGGAAGTTGTTCAACTTGTAGTGAAGCGCGTACCAGTCCGATCCCGGTCCGTTGGTGTGGCAGCTCAGGCAGGCTTCGCGGCTTGGTGTGTTCTTCCAGTTGTCGCCCTGCGGCGTCGCGACCACCTTGGCGCTGCCGACCGCAACCTCGGTCGCCGAGTGGCAGGTCGAGCAGTTGCGCAGGTCCTGCGGGAAACCGACGTCGGAGAAGTCATCGGCCCCGATGTAGTAGTCGATGCCCGCGGCCGCCAGCCGCTTGCCGGCGTGAATGCTGTGAACGAAGTTGCTGAACGTCAGGAAATTGCCGCTCACCACATCCTGCGTGCCCGGGTTGTGGCACATCACGCAGAACGCCGTGTCGACACGATTGCCGCCGTGCGGCGCCAGCTTGCCGTGGCAGTTGTTGCAGGTACCGACGTCGACCATCTTGCGGATCGGCGTCGTCACCGGAACCGAGTTGCCGTTAGCGTCGAACGTGAAGTCGAAGTACGGGTTGACCCGCACCGTCTGTCCCGCCGAATTCACGTAGTTCAACTGGATCGCGATCCGGTGCGACTTGCCCGGCTCGAACGCCACGCCATTCGTCGTGTACACGTTGTTGTTGATAGTCGCGGTCCAGGTCGGGTCCGTGATCTTGGCGCTGAACGTGTACGTGTAGTAGCCGTCCGCGTTGTAAGCGAGCTGGGTCGACCCGGCCGGCTTCGGGTCCGTGACCGCGCGAATCGCACTCGCGAGTTTCGGCGCTTCGCCATTCGGTCCCTTCAGCGTGCCCGCGTTCCTGACCTGGGAGACGTAGTTGGTCCACTGGTCGGGGTTGCCGTCGCTGCCCGGGGTGATCTTCGCGATCGCGAAGCTCACATTGGAAAGCGTGAGGTTCTGCTTCACCGCGCCGCTGTCGAACACGGTGAACTTCACCACCGGCACTCCATCGATCAACGACACGACCGCAGTGCCGGCGCTCTGCAGGACGGTGAATGGTGCCGAGCTGTTGACCGAACTGTCGTTCGACGGCGTCGCTGCAGCCTGGGCGATCGCCTGGCCCAACGATGTCGACGGGGGCGGCGTCGGCGTCGTGCCGCCCCCTCCGCCGCCGCCGCATCCCGCCACTGCGGCCGTGATCAGGGCGACAGCACACAATTTCGCCAATCGACTCTTCACGTCAGTTCCTCCCAGCAGGACCGGCCCGCCCAGGGCGATCCGCAAATCGAGCGCCTTGTAGTTTTATACACACGAACCACAACTCAAGCGTCAGTCGCGCTTGTTCTCCGTTGCAGGCCCGCAACGCGTAGCTTGCGCGTGGCATCGCCTTATCGTGTGTTCCAAGTCAAACCTCGGATGCCGGCGGCGCACGCGGCGAAGGCAAGCGATGCGAGGTCGCCACGACGTTCGTGCGCCGTCGTCGGGATTGCAGACGATCAGGCGATCGAAACGCGAGTCCCAGAAACGCGGGGCTATCCGCACGCGGCGCAAGAGCCGCTACGCGATTGCGACATACGCCGGCCAGCTCGTGCCAACGTGATGTCGCGGCGACTGGATTGTTGTAACGCTACTTCCTGGGTTTTGGTGTGCCAGTCTGCCTGGCGATGATCAGCTTGCGGATCGACAGATAGACGCCGGTCGGAAGGATCTTGTTGCTCGCGAGGTCGGCCTTGCTGAGGTAAGGACGGCCCGCGATGATCTTGGCCGCTTCCGCATCGCCGATACCCGGCAGCGTCTTCAGCTGCTCGCGACTCGCGCTGTTGATGTCGATCAGCTTGAAGGCCGGCACCGCAGAGGGCTTCTTCTTGACCACCGGCGGATGGCCTGACGCGGGCGCAGTACTCGACGACGTTTCCGCCGCTGCCGCCGCACCGGCGCAAGCGCACAGCGCGAGCGCCACGAGCATGGCCTTGATCGTATTTCCCCCTTTGTGGAACGTTGTTTCCATCTTCATCTGCAACCTTCGTGACGAGGGCGTCCCGCGATT
>JBLMYK010000098.1:0-5004 GCA_050258235.1 Gemmatimonadota bacterium
GCGCAGCGATCGCGCGCGTCGCGCGAGGAAAAGGAGGACCGCGCGATCGGCGAGGCAGTTGCGCAGCAGCGCGAACAGCGCCTCGAGCAGGAGCGCGAGCGGATTGACGAGGCGCCGCCGGTGCACATCGAGCGTGCCGAAGCGCGCGTGAAGCCTTCGGAGCGCAAGCAGAAGGAAAAGCAGGTGCCGTTGTTCGTGGAGCTCACCGACGCCAAGCTGCCGGCGCTCGACCTGCTCGACGAGCCGCCGACGAACGTGGAGACGATCTCGACCGAAACGCTGGAGTTCACCTCGCGCCTGATCGAGAAGAAGCTGAAGGACTTCGGCGTCGATGTCGCGGTGGTGGCGGCGTATCCGGGGCCGGTGATCACGCGCTACGAGATCGAGCCGGCGGTCGGCGTGAAGGGCAGCCAGATCGTCAATCTGGCCAAGGACCTTGCGCGCGCGCTGTCGCTGGTGTCGATCCGCGTGGTCGAGACCATCCCCGGAAAGAACCTGATGGGACTTGAGCTGCCGAATCCGAAGCGGCAGGTCGTCAAGCTGTCGGAGATCCTTGGCTCGCAGGTCTACAACGACGGCCACTCGCTGCTGACGCTGGGGCTGGGCAAGGACATCGGCGGCAAGCCGGTCGTGATCGACCTGGCGCGCATGCCGCACCTGCTGGTAGCGGGCACGACCGGATCGGGCAAGTCGGTCGGGATCAACGCGATGATCCTGTCGATCCTGTACAAGGCCGATGCGTCGCAGGTGCGGCTGCTGCTGGTCGACCCGAAGATGCTCGAACTGTCGGTGTACGAGGGCGTCCCGCATCTGCTGGCGCCGGTGGTGACCGACATGCGCGAGGCTGCGCACGCGCTGAACTGGTGCGTGGCCGAGATGGATCGACGCTACCGCGTGATGAGCAAGGTCGGCGTGCGGGGGCTCACCGGGTACAACCAGAAGATTGCCGATGCGAAGGCCAAGGGCGAAACGATCCCGAATCCGTTCACGCTGACGCCGGAGGCGCCCGAGCCGCTCGACACGCTGCCGATGATCGTCCTGGTGATCGACGAACTCGCGGACCTGATGCTGGTGATCGGCAAGAAGGTCGAAGAGCCGATCATCCGCCTGGCGCAGAAGGCGCGCGCGGCAGGCATCCACCTGATCCTTGCCACGCAGCGGCCTTCGGTCGACGTCATCACCGGCCTGATCAAGGCCAACATCGCGTCGCGCATCGCCTACCAGGTCGCCAGCCGCGTCGATTCGCGCACGATCCTCGACCAGATGGGCGCGGAAACCCTGCTCGGCCAGGGCGACATGCTGTACCTGGCGGGTGGCACCGGCATGCCGGTGCGCGTGCACGGTGCCTTCGTGTCGGACGCCGAGGTTCATCGGGTCGTCGAGATGCTGAAGGCGCGCGGCGCGCCGCAGTACATCGAGGGCGTACTCGATGCACCCGAGGCGCCGCTGCCCGGCATGGAGGCAGAAGGTCAACCGGGAGGCGAGTCCGACCCGTTGTACGACCAGGCGGTCGAGATCGTGCTGAAGAACCGGCGTGCGTCGATCTCGCTGGTGCAGCGGCATCTGCGCATCGGCTACAACCGCGCGGCGCGCCTGCTCGAAGACATGGAAAAGGCCGGAATGGTCTCCGCAATGCAGCCGAACGGCAATCGCGAGATCCTGGTTCCGAACCGGGAGGCATAGGTGCGCAGGTCGCTCATCGCATCGTGCCTGTTCGCGCTGACGGCCACGCTGGCCAATGCGGCCCGCGCGGACGCGGTCGACCAGTTGCGCAGCTTTCTTGCCGACACCAGGACCGCGCGCGGCGAATTCAGCCAGCGCGTGACGACCGGCAAGCGCCCATCGGTGCTGTCATCCGGTCGCTTCGCGTTCGAGCGGCCCGGCCGCTTCCGCTGGAGCTACGACAAGCCGTATGAGCAGACCATCGTGGCCGACGGGCAGAAGCTGTACGTCTACGACCATGACCTGAACCAGGTCACGGTCAAGAAACTCGGCGGTGCGCTGCCCGCGAGCCCGGCGTCGATCCTGTTCGGCACCAGCGACTTCGAGCGCCAGTTCGAGGTGCGCGACGACGGGGAACGCGATGGCCTGGCATGGATCGTCGCGAAGCCACGCACGCGGGATTCCCAGTTCGAATCGATCCGGATCGGTTTCAAGGGCGATGTGCCGGGCGCGATGCAGATTGCCGACAGCTTCGGGCAGACGACGGTTCTTGCGTTCAAGAGCTTCGAGCGCAACCCGAAGATCGACCCGGGCCAGTTCCGCTTCGTTCCGCCGCAAGGGGCGGACGTACTCGAGGACCGCTGATCCGGCGCCGTTCCCGCTAGCGTCCGAGCGTCGGCGGCCGTTCCCGGCGGCGCCGGTCGCGGACGTGCACGTAGACCTGCACCAGCGCGATCAGGGACGCGAAGGTCAGCAGCGGATAGACGAAGTAAAGCTCGGAGCGCTTGATGCAACCCTCGCCGCTGCAGAAGATCCCGGCGCGGATGCCGAGTTCGTAGACGAGATAGGCGATCCAGAAGACGGTCGCCACCCAGGCCGTGCGCGAGCCGCTCCACAGCGCGAGTCCGCCGTACACGACGATCGGCAACGCGATCAGCGCCGGGTGATCGATCAGCAGGTACACGAACTCGGGCATCTTCTCCGCCGTTGTGGCTTGTTGTTGCTTCGATTGCGTTCGCGGCTGCCTATCGTAATACCTGCCGCGCGGTGCCGCACGTCATGCTTTTCTGCGCACATCGGGCTCGAAGAAGACCCAGCGTGCCTGCGGAAACGCCTGCTGGATCGATGCTTCGACGTCGTTGATGGCGGCGATCAACGCGGCCGCCGAACCGGGATCGTGCATTTCCGCCTGCACCGCGACTATCAGCTTTTCGCCCCACTGCAGCGTGATCAGGCTGATCACGTTGCGGACTTCGCGCCGCGCCTCGATGTGCGCCCGGATCGCCGCGCGCACCGCAGGCTCGGCCGACTCGCCGATGATCATCGCCTTGATCTCCTGCAGCACCGCGATCGCAACGACCATCAGCAGCACGCCGACGGCGACCGATCCGAGTGCGTCAAGCGCCGGATTGCCGGTCACCATGGCGGCGGCGATCGCAATGAACGCGAACACGAGTCCGAGCAGTGCGGCGATATCCTCGCCGGCGACGACCATCAGTTCCGACTGGCGCGTCTCGCGGAACCAGCGCCAGAAGGTGCGCGCGCCCTGCACCTTGCGGATCTCGCGCATCGCCCCCCACAGCGACGCGGCCTCGAGCACCACCGCGATGCCGAGCACGGCCAGCGCCACCGGCGCATTCTTCAGGGGCTCCGGGTGCAGCAGGCGGCTGATTCCTTCGTAAACGGAGAATGCGCCGCCGACGAAGAACAGCAGCAGCGCCACGATCATCGACCAGTAATAGACGGCGCGATGCTGGCCGAGCGGATGCTCGGCCGACTCGGGCCGGCGCGCCTGGCGCATGCCGACCAGCAGCAGCAACTGGTTGGCGCAGTCGGCGACCGAATGGATCGCCTCCGCAAGCATCGCGCCCGAGCCGGTGTAGAGCGCCGCGCCGAACTTGGTGATCGCGATGCCGGCGTTGGCGCCGAGCGCGAACAGGATCGCGCGCAGCGAGGCGCCGGATGAGTCTGCCACGGCGGGCTTCCGCTAGCGATTCACGATCGCCAGCAGCTCCACCTCGAACTGCAGCGTTGCGTTGGGCGGTATCACGCCGCCTGCGCCGCGCTCGCCGTAAGCGAGCGACGCCGGGCAGGTGAGCTTCGCGCGCCCGCCGACCTTCATCTTCTGCACGCCCTCGGTCCAGCACCTGATGACGTGGTTCAGCGGGAACTCGGAAGGCATCTTGCGCGCGTACGAGCTGTCGAACTCCTTGCCGCCCGGAAAAGTGCCGCGATAGTGCACGCGTACCGTATCGGTGGCGGCGGGACTGGCGCCGGTGCCGTCTTTCAGCGAACGGTAGACGAGCCCGGAATCCGTCTTCACCGCACCCGGTTCCGCGGCAGCGCTGGCAAGCGGATCGGTCTGCGCGAGCGCCGCGGTCGAAGCCGCCAGGAAAAGCAGGAGGGGCAGGATTTTCATCGGTGAACTCCGTCAGGGATCGTTTCGGGCCGACGGATGCTAGCCTGAATGCCGTCGACCGCTGAAATCCGTCCCCGCATGACCGACCTGTTCGAATCCGTATCCGCCGATGCGCCGCTTGCAGAGCGAATGCGTCCGCGCGCGCTCGACGAGGTGATCGGGCAGGCGCATCTGCTCGGCGCGGGCAAGCCGCTGCGCGTGGCATTCGAGTCCGGCAAGCCGCACTCGATGATCCTGTGGGGGCCGCCCGGCACCGGAAAGACGACGCTGGCCAGGCTAATGGCGCATGCGTTCGGTCTCGATTTCATCGCGATCTCGGCGGTGCTCGGCGGCGTGAAGGACATCCGCGACGCCGTCGACCGCGCGCAGGTGACGCGCGCACAGAGCGGAAAGCCCACGGTCGTTTTCGTCGACGAGGTGCACCGGTTCAACAAGGCGCAGCAGGACGCGTTCCTGCCGCACGTCGAATCGGGCCTGTTCGTGTTCGTCGGCGCGACCACCGAGAACCCGTCGTTCGAGGTGGTCGGCGCGCTGCTTTCGCGCGCTGCGGTGTACGTGCTGGAACCGCTGGGCGAGGCCGAGCTGGAGCAGCTGATCGAGCGCGCGTTGTCGCAGTACCTCGCCGGCCTGTCGGTGGACGCGGACGCGCGGCGGGTGCTGATCGCACTGGCCGACGGCGACGCGCGGCGCCTGCTCAATGCGCTGGAAATCGCCGCCCACAGCGCGCGCGAACAGCGCAAGGCGGCGATCGATGCCGCATTCCTGCGCGCCACGCTGCCGGCCACGCTGCGCCGCTTCGACAAGGGCGGCGAGAACTTCTACGACCAGATCTCGGCATTGCACAAGGCGGTGCGCGGCTCCGACGTCGATGCGGCGCTGTACTGGATGACGCGCATGCTCGATGGCGGCGTCGATCCGCGCTA